>JBAXLG010000015.1:0-44720 GCA_037134935.1 Chlorobiaceae bacterium
CGACGACATCGAGGTCTATCAACGGAAAACAAGCAAGTGCTTACAGCCCAGTTTTGGCCTTAAAAGCAACTCAAAAACCAACATGAAAGGTTACTTAACTCATACATAGAGCCATTATCTTAATACACTGCGTTAATTAAAACTTTCGATAGTGAGCAACAACGTGTGCTTACGATATGCTTATTTCCTGTGTTTTACCAGCAAATTGAATGTCGTAAAGATGCTTGTATAATCCGCCAAGCGAGAGCAACACTTCATGGTTCCCAAACTCTACAACCCGGCCTCTATCCATAACGATGATTTTGTCAGCATTCCTGATAGTCGACAAACGGTGCGCCACAACCAGAGCAGTGCGATTTTTGAGCGTGTGATCAATGGCTTGCTGCACCACCTTTTCTGATTCATTGTCAAGAGCACTAGTCGCTTCATCAAAAACCAACAGTTCCGGATTCTTTACCATAGCGCGCGCTATAGCAAGCCGCTGGCGCTGACCACCAGAAAGCTGTATACCTCTATCGCCAACAAGAGTTTCATACTGCTCCGGTTTTTCCTCTATGAACTGATGGGCATTTGCCATTTGTGCCGCCTTAATAATCTGATCACTGGTAAGATCTTCACTGGTACCATATGCAATATTTTCTTTAATAGTATCGTTGAATAGAACTACCTCCTGACTTACCACACCAATCATACGCCGCAACTGCTTGAAATCATATTCGCGAATATCAATACCATCAATCGTAATCCGTCCTGAATTGACATCATAAAATCGTAATAGCAGATCCACCATCGTAGACTTTCCTGAACCTGATTGGCCCACAAGTGCAACCATTTCCCCTTTTTTAAGTTCGAAAGAGACATGATCAAGAATATTTGGAGCATCGGGATCTTTGCTGTATTTGAAACAGACATCCTCAAACCTGATTTCATGGGAAAAACCGTTAATCGAACGCTTACCGTTTTGAATATCCGGCACCGTATCAAGCAGTTCAAACAAGCGTTCTGCAGACACCATCCCAAGCTGCACCTGGGTATTTACATCACCAAACATCTTGATTGGCCCCATAGTTGAATAAAGCGTAAAAGCAAAAAGGATCAATTCAGATGAAGTCATCCTTCCTTCAAATACCTGTAACCCTCCAAACCAAAGCACAAGAACTATAGCTGCTACAAGAAGCGTTTCATTCAGTGGCCCGATGATATTTCGGTACTTTGCAATACTGATATCAAGATTGCGAAAATCACGGGTAAACGCCTGAAACCGTTCAAGCTCAATATCTTCGAAAGCACTTGACTTAATAACCTTGATTCCACTAAATTTTTCCTGTAATACGGAATTCATGTCACCCATTCTTGTTCGAAAACTGGTAGCCAAACCCTTGACCTCTTTACCGATAGTACGGATAACAAAAAAAATCAGCAATGAAGTAAAAGAAGCAAAAAGTGTGAGTTTCCAGCTCAGCACAATAAGAACGCCAACATAGACAATTATGGAAAATGGATTCTGCAGAAAATTTACAAAGGATGTACTGACCGTATTATTTACAGCCTGTACATCATGATAAACCAAGTTCATTAAGTTCCCGACCCGGTTTTTATTGAAGTAATCCAGATGCATCTCAATGATATTCCGAAACACATCATCCCTGAGTTTCTTGGCAGTCTTGGTCTGAATTCTGAAAATCAATTGACCATTCAGGTAAACAAATAGGTTTTTTACGGCAAATGCGGCGATTAAAAATAGGCAAATATTGAGCAGTGTACGTTCTTTGGTCTCAGCATTGAACACGTTTTCAAACACCTTAGTCACCGTTGACTTAAGTTGTTTGGTATCAAGTCCCTTGAGCGTTTCTGAAGCGTTTTCTACATCCTTTACAACGGCGACATCTTTTCTTTGATACATTGGCGCATCAATGCTCTTGCCAGCAGTAAAGACAGCATTGAGTAAAGGAAGAACTGAATAGATCGAAACCACACTAAGTAGAGAAGTCAAGATACTGACTACCACAACAAGCGCAACCTTTCCCTTTGAAGGGAGAAGATAACGCAATACCCTTATATACAAGGCCATAACAAAATGATCGGTTCAAAAGCCAATATTGCCGTACAATCTACATCTTCATCTTCTTATTACAAAAAGCTGAACCGCATCTACCTTGAATTGATTAACATCTGTTATGTTTCCATACTATATACTATCCTCAACAAACAGGACAACGCTTTAAATGAGTACAACCCCTTAAGAGCATCTCTATTTATTTCTTCAGTGCTATATCCTCATAAAAAGTAAGGGTTAATCTTATGCAATAAGGGCGCTACTTCGTATTGTTCATGAAAAGGTATTGATAAAAAACAGTACAGCCTATATTTATCCTCTGTTTTAGAGACTAAGGATTAGCACTTTAAATTTTTCATGATTGTATTTTCAAGAGAACATGTACTACTTGCTAATAAACGACTACAATGGTAATCTGTTTTGTTCTCTATATAATGAGTCTTTAAGTGTACCGTTGCGGGAACCTATTACAATACGGTAACAATACTTAAAACCAGCATGAACAATTCAAACTCTGATTCCAGCCTGTTCGATACTCTCCGTAAAGTATTTGGATTTCGTGATTTCCGTCCTAACCAAGAACAGGTTGTACGGGCTATCATGGATAAGAGAGATGTTTTTGCCGTTATGCCTACAGGTGGGGGCAAATCGCTGTGCTATCAACTTCCCGCTGTTTTATTGCCTGGTACTTGTATCGTAATCAGTCCGCTTATTGC
The DNA here is from genome assembly GCA_037134935.1 of Chlorobiaceae bacterium. Lineage (GTDB taxonomy): Bacteria > Bacteroidota > Chlorobiia > Chlorobiales > Chlorobiaceae > Chlorobium. Next base: position 2,773 of record JBAXLG010000015.1, read on the forward strand.
GCTTATGAAAGACCAGGTGGATGGTGCAAGAGCCAACGGCATCCGTGCGGCATTTCTTAACAGCTCTCTTACACAAGATGAACGCAACGAAGTAATCCGGAATCTGCTTTCGAACATGCTTGACCTGCTCTATGTTGCGCCAGAGCGTTTTACTCTGGATCATTTCAGAGAGATGCTCAGCAGGGTGCAGATCAGTATGGTAGTGATTGATGAAGCTCACTGCATTTCGGAATGGGGGCACGATTTCAGACCTGATTACCTTTCGCTATCCGACTTGGTCTCCATTTTCCCTCATCTTCCTATCGCTGCGTTTACTGCTACAGCCACTCATCGGGTTCAGCAGGATATTCTTGATAAAATTGCTTTTCGTAATCCCCTCATTGTTAGGGCATCGTTCGATCGTCCCAACCTTTATTATAATGTCCGCTTCAAGCAGCAGCCCGATGCCCAGATTGTTTCGCTTTTGAAAACCCATCAAGGAAAGCCCGGAATCATCTATCGTACAAGTCGTAAAAGTGTCAACGATACGGCGACCATGCTCCAATCGAAAGGTTTCCGTGCGCTTCCATACCATGCAGGGCTCAGCGATATTGATCGTAAACTCAATCAGGAAGCATTCATTCGTGATGAAGTCGATGTAATTGTCGCTACAATTGCATTTGGCATGGGTATCGACAAATCAAACATTCGCTTTGTCATCCATGCCGATATACCAAAAAGCATTGAAAACTATTACCAGGAAACAGGCAGGGCCGGCCGTGACGGCGAAGCCGCTCACTGTACGCTTCTCTTTGCACAAAGCGATATTCCAAAAGTGCGTTTTTTTATCGATTCCATTCTTGACGAAGCCGAACGGTTACGGGCACTTGCAGCCTTGACAAAGGTAATAGGTTTTGCATCCACATCAGTTTGCCGTCGCATAACCCTGCTTGATTATTTCGGTGAAACTTATCCTCACGAAAACTGTAATTCTTGCGATATCTGTCTCGGTACCCGAGAATCTGTTGATTGTACCCAGGAGGCGCAAATGCTTCTCTCGGCAATTGTTCGTACTGGTGAGAGATTTGGTGCAACTTATCTTATTGATGTTGTTACCGGAAGTGCCAACCAGAAGATTCGTGATTTCGGCCATGACCGACTGAAAACCTATGGAGTTGGTAACAGGCACAATAAAAAATATTGGCGACAAATTATTAATGAGCTTCTTGCACAAAAAGTTATCGCAACAACAGAAGGTCTTTACCCGACTATCTATTTGTTGCCAAAGGCAGTTAGGATTCTAAAACAAGAAGAAAGAATTAAAATAGTGCGGATTCTTGAAAAGAAGCAGGATAAAGTAGTAAAGTCAGAATCTGGAGCACCATACGACAAACAACTTTTTGAACTACTCAGAACACTCCGCAAACAAATAGCTGAAGAGCAGGGAATTCCCCCCTATCTTGTTTTTTCAGATCGTTCGCTACGCGACATGGCGACTCTTTTTCCCCGGACTGCCGAAACCATGCTCTCGGTGTCCGGAGTCGGTGAGGTTAAACTCGAACGCTATGGGTTTCAGTTTCTTCGCCTTATTGATCGCTTTATCAGCGACCGCACCGACTTGCGGTAATGGAATAGCAGCAATCACTGCTGGCCATTCTATCCTGTTGTACGTAATCCTCCCGATATGGCGTTGACTGTTAGAAAAAGTTCGGGAAGCATGTTCTCCGCCTCTTTATGCTTTCCTGAATGCTTCAATTCTCTCCATTGTTTAAGTCTGCTGATTTGCAACCGGTGCAGTATTTCAAGACCTTCACGACGTTGTGCTATAAATCTGTTAACGTTCAGCCGTTGAGTTTTGAGAGGTTCAGCATAAAGTATATTGATAAATGTTATTGTTTTATGGTATTCGGTTTCGATCATACTGATAAATTTTTCCCGGATATCTCGATTATTGACCAAAGCAGCATACTGGTGCATGATCTGAAGATCAGCGGATGCTATGCTTGTGTCGGCATTGCTGATGATGTAGCGAAGCGGTGGCCATGCGTGGCTTCGGTGCAGAATTTCATCGAACATTCCTGGATTATTCTCTTGCAAGTATTCAAGCGCGGTACCAACTCCATACCAGCCAGAAAGAGCGAAACGAGCTTGATTCCAACTGAAAACCCAGGGTATGGCACGCAGGTCTTCAATGCTTGTTTTTCCGCTTCTTCTCGCAGGACGGGAGCCTATTTTTGTTGACTCAATAATGTCAATAGGAGTAGCTTCACGGAAAAAGGTCAAAAATTCTTTTGCACTTATAAGTTCCTGATAGGCGTAATAGCTTTTTTCTGAAAGCATATCCATGATAGGTTCAAGGGGGTGCGATTTCTGTTCACCCTTCTGCTGTTTTTCCATTATCAAAGCACCGGCAACTCCCGCGATGAAGAGTTCGAGATTATAGACCGCACTGATACGGTTTGCATATTTTTGTGCAATGGTTTCGCCCTGTTCGGTAACACGCATTCCTGCAACGAACGATCCGTAGGGCTGCGCTTTGATAAAGCGGTGTGTCGGTCCTGCTCCACGGCTTATGCTTCCTCCTCTACCATGAAAAAACAAAATATCTGTGTCGTTCTCTTTTCCGATTTGAAGAAGTGCTTCCTGGGCTCGGTAAAGTGACCAGGTGCTTGTAAAAATTCCTCCATCCTTGTTGCTGTCGCTGTATCCGATCATTATCTGCTGGCACTTCCTCGATTTGCCCGTTTTTTTTCTCTGGTACTCAAGACTTCTTTTAGTGACAGGATGGAGGAGAAATTCACGAAGAATTCCTGGGCTTTTTTTGAGATCTTCAATAGTTTCAAACAGAGGAATGATAGGGAGTATAAAGACGTCACCTTCATCGGTCGGGTTCATTAATCCCACTTCGCGGGCAAAAATATAGATAATGAGCAAGTCGGAGACATTTCTCGTCATGCTGACAATCAGGGATCCAATACCGTCAGTACCATACTTTTTGCTGTGTTCCAGTAAAATCTTATAACAGGCAATCACTTCTTCCGCTTCAGCTCCGGCCGTCATGTCCGGGTGAGTGAATGGCCGAGGTGACCGCAATTCTTGGTCAAGGAATGCTCTTTTGGCAGTTTCATCCCATTTAAGGAAATTATTGCCATTCAGGCCCGCAGCGGTCATAAGCTGGCAAAGAGCAAGCTCGTGAAAACGACTGTTTTGGCGGATATCCACTTTACCGAGATGGAAGCCGAATGTTTGTACTATACGGTACACCGGTGATATCTCCATGTCGGCAATATGCTTTGCTCCAACGGCAAGCAGTGAGTCTCGCAAAAGCGAAAGATCTTCAAGAAGCTCATTTGCATTATTGTAGCTCCATTGATTATTGTTTGCAAAGGTATTTGTGTCATAAGGAAGAGAAGCTATGACAAGGTTCAGGAACTGGTGCCAAGGCTCGTGGCTGTTTTTTCGGAGCGCTTCGTTCCCTTTGTTACCAAGTTGTCTACTGAGTTTTTTTATTCGACGGGTAAGTGATTTTCCCGGAGTCTGATATCTCTCTGACAGGCTCAATTTTGAAGCCAGCTCATTAAGATGATGAAAAATAAGCTTCAGTGCATTGTGGCGCATGTCGTCAAGCGTCTCTTTTGTTACCTGTGCTGTGACCAGTGGATGACCATCTCTGTCACCACCAACCCAGCTTCCAAAGCTTAAGCAAGGAAGACTGCGAGGATCAGACAGATGAACAGGATTAAATCCTGTACCCTTCCACGCCTGCTGGAGACGTTTGTCGAGCATAGGCAGGGCTTCGGGAAAGATATTTTTCAGATAGTGAATCACATTGCTCCGTTCATCGTTTACCCCGGGCTGTTCGTACAGGATTTCACCCGTTCTCCACAGTCTTTCCATAAGAACTTTGATCTCATTTTTAATATCAAGTTGTTCAACAGGAGTCCACATCTTGTTTTCCCGTTTTACCAGAAGCAGGTAGAGCTGGCGATGTTGTTCAAGCACTGTTTTACGTTTTGCTTCGGTGGGGTGTGCGGTCAAAACGGGATCAATGGCTACCTTTGGCAGCAGACTACAAATTTCTGTTTCTGGGATTTCCCGTTCACGACATTTCAGGAGTGTTCTTCCCCACAGGCCTGTAAGATGCGACAATCCCATATCAGCTTCGAGTGCTCGTCGGTTTTGGGCCGCGGAATTCTCCTCTGCCATATTGAGTAGCTGGAAAAAAATGGAGAAAGCTTGAACAGCGCGTTCTGTATCAGGATAGTCTTCAAAATGCAAGCTGGCATTCTGCCAGGGGAGGTGGTCTGCCAGTTTATTTTCTCCCAGGTCACGGAGAACTTCCTGAAAGCATTGCAGTAAAAAGTTGAAATCACGTTCAGCCTTGTCGAAATCTATAACACTGGTGGTTGTGTGGATCATAAGATGAATTGTTTCATGAGCGATTGTTATATTATATATAATTATACTGCAGTATTCGAAAAAATCAATCCAATTACAAATGCAGTTTCCTGCCCCAGAGGGTTTTGATGTCTGATAAAGCAGAGACTAAGTAATATCAGTTTTGTACAAACAACACCTTTTTAAGGTTTCTGTTTGCCTGCTTTATTATTTATGTTTATCTTAAATAATAATTTTTGGGTAAGCCACTAACACCTAATTCATTACCTGTCATGGACAAAAAATCAAATGGTAAGCTTATTGCGTTAGCAGTATGCGGGGCTGTATTAATGGGGGCTTTATTTTTCGGCTTGTCATTTTTAACCGGATTTTCCGCACCGGACAAGGACATTGTGCAGCCGTTTGTGATCCCTCTACGTTCTTTTGCCGGATGGTTATCCCTGCTCCTTTTTGCCTCTCTTACTATTATGGGGCTTGGTAAAATGTCGTCCAGAATCAGTGACAAGTGGTTTTTGAGCTTTCCGCTTAGCATTATTGCTATTGTAGCTGTAATGTTTGCTTCCTTGTGGCTGAGACCTTCAGGGATTTTAAACTCAAATACCGGACGTACAACTATGGCTGACGGGAAAACTTATATCCGTTCCGTTGACGAATTGACTGCGTATCTGCAAAAGCCTGTTTTAACGCCGGGTATTCCACTTGCGCCTGCAGGTTTTAATTTTGATAGCGCAAGATCTCTTTGGATTGGAAAATGTAATAAATGCCATACACAGTTGTCTGTGCTCGATGTATTGAAATCCAAGTACAAGAAAACAGGAAAAGTTGATGTGGTTGTAAAACGTATGGCTGACTATCCTGGTTCAGACATTTCACCTGAAGACTCCAAAACAATAATGATGTACATCAACGAAAAAGATCCAACATTGTAAAATAAAAGGTGGATCTGTTTTTTCGTTTGAATTTATATTTAAAAAGCCCCTGATTATCAATCTGGGGCTTTTTAAGTTTTTATTGGTTGGCCGTGAAGCTAGCACTGACTGTTTCGGTTATGCCTCCTCTTGCTTTCCATTCTGTTATGACGCTCATGCTCCTTGGCTTAAGGATGTGTACAAGGTCGTCAAGAATTTTGTTTGTAATATTTTCGTAAAATATCCCGGCATTACGAAATTCAAGAAAATAATATTTCAGCGATTTCAGCTCAACACAGCTTTTTTCAGGAACATAGCGGATAGTAATCGTACCAAAGTCCGGCAATCCGGTTTTAGGGCAGACGGAAGTAAACTCGGGATTTACAATTTCGATGGTATAGTTTCTATCCGCATAGCTATTGTCAAAGAGTTCAAGAATTTCTTTTTTCATCAGGTGTCCGGTTTGGCTGAGTTATATTAATATGTTACAGGTAAAAAGAGTACATAAATGAAAGTAAACATCCAGGGTGATTTTTTGTCAATGCTTTGATTTTTTATTCATTCTCAATGGTTGCATGGCAGAAGAATGATTTTGTTGGTTGTCTATTGAAATGAAATGATTGTAAACATTATGAAAGCGTCTCGGGCAGGTGAGAGTCAGGAGCTACGGCAACTTTATGATGAGTTGGCAGCTGAGTATGATCTTGATGAAAAGTCCTATTCGTTTGGTAACAGCTCATTCGGTTTTCTTAGTGTTCTTGACAGTTATGCTCTTCTTGACAGAATATCGCCGGAGGAGTTCATAAAGGATGAACAGATGCCCTATTGGGCGGAAATCTGGCCATCAGCAATAGCACTTTCCTCTTTTATTTCCGACGTACTGCAACTTGAAGGGCTTCGCATTATTGAAATAGGGGCTGGAGTAGGTATGGCATCAATTGTTGCTGCATGGAAGGGTGCTCATGTACTGGCGACAGACTACTCTCTTGAGGCTCTTCGTTTTATCAGATATAATGCTCTGCAAAACAAGGTCGATATAGAAATACAACGTCTTGACTGGAGATCTGTGCAGTGCAGTGAACAGTTTGATCTGCTCTTTGCTGCAGATGTACTTTATGAGCGAGTGAACCTGCTTCCTATCATGTATGCTGTTGATAAGCTACTTAAAGCAGGTGGTGCTGCTTATATTGCTGATCCTCGAAGAAGACTTGCTGAACAATTTATCGAGCTTGCAGAGGAAAATGATTTTTTAATTACTCCATTTGCCAGGGAATATCGTAACGGAACACAAGCTGTTCCTGTTCATATTTACAGATTGACAAGAAGATCGGAACTGCTATGAAGAGCCTCGGAAAGCAACTTTCTCTATGCTGGCGGTATGATGCAGGGGAAAGTGCGCTTATTTGGCAGCTTATGTTTACTGGAACTGGTGACCTTATTGGTCAGAAGCGGTATGTTGCCAACCGCCAGGCACTATTATTCTCTATTGATTCTTTGACAGGGCAGGTGTTAAACGATGGTTATCAGGTGATGAGCAGTGTTAATCCTGTTTCCACTGGTGAGGATTGGTTTACAGGTCTTGAAACCACATCCTGGGATCTGGTCTATTGCTATGCTTACCAGCAGCACAGTCCTGAGCATCAAGGGATCTGGGCAGTTGACCTCAGGAATGGACGAGAAGTATGGGCGCGGCGAGATATTATTTTTGCTGCGAATTTTGATCATGAATTTCTTGTTTACCAACTTTCAGTTTTTGCCGGACTTCCTGAACGGCATTTTATGTTCATTGACCCTGCAACTGGTGAAACTATTCGTCAATTAGGTAGCGATAGTTTTTCGATTAATGCCGTCAGGGCACAATTTGTTGTAGAAGAAGAGCGGCAACAGGTTATTTTACCGGAGTTTGTTGTTGATGGTATGGCCGTCGAACGCCTTGCTTTGCAAAAAGCAGGTGTTTCCGATAAAGCTCGTTGTGAATGTATTGTTCAGGGATCGTTGACTTTTGCTGCACTGCATGAACCGAATGCATCATCTGGTTTATGGTGTTCATCTATAAAAGTCTGGCTGGATGATCATTTGGTTTATACCGACTCTATGGAAGAACATGTTGACAAACCATGCCTGAACAATTTTCTGATTCGCGGCTCTCATTTTTATTACATTAAAAAGAAACAAGAACTGGTATGTGTAGCCATATCGTGAAGAATTCACTTTCATCTCCATATGCTGTTTCGGGCATAGAAAGCTATGTTCCGATACGTGAGTTTCTCGGTATTCTAACGATTCGAAAGAATCTCTCTCCGAATACGGTTAAAGCATACAATGCGGATCTTCTTCAGTTTTTTTGCTTTATTGTCCAGCATTTTAAGCTTGCAGATCTGAACGATTTTGATCCTGAAAGGGTAACACCTTCCGATATAAGACTTTTCATGGGAGCTTTGATTGACAGGGGACTTCAGCACCGTTCAATTGCCAGAAAACTGGCTTCTGTCAAAAGTTTTTATCGCTATCTGCAGGAGACAGGGAAGATAAAGAACACGGTGTTTTCTTACATTTCAACACCTCGTTACCCAAAACGGGTTCCTTGTTTCTTAACTGAACAACAGACTGAAAAGCTTTTTAATGAGGTTCTTCCGGCCGGTTTGGCAGACAATGGGAAATCGGAAAAAAACACTCCCAGGGACTCATTTGTTTTTAACCGTGACCGGAGTATCCTTGAGTTACTCTATAGTTCCGGGCTTCGTATTTCAGAACTGATTGAACTGACAACTGATTGCCTCGATCTGGACAGGGGATATGTGAAACTTACAGGAAAAGGTCGTAAACAAAGAATTGTTCCCGTTGGACAGCCCGCGATTGAGGCACTTAAAAAATATTTTGAAGTCCGGAGAAACTTCTTTAGAATGCAAAAGCAGGGAGAAGTGGAATATTTGCACTATGTGTTTGTAACAAAAAAGGGTCAAAAACTTTATCCCATGCTTATCCAGCGATTAACCAGAAAATATATTGTTTCGGTCACCGAACAGAAAAAGAAAAATCCACATATACTGCGTCACAGTTTTGCAACACACCTCTTGAATAGTGGCGCCGATCTTAACAGTGTCAGTGAAATGCTCGGTCATAGCAATTTGTCGACAACTGAAATTTATACTCACGTTACCTTTGATCGCTTGAAGGAGGTATACCGGAAAGCGCATCCCAAAGCTTAAATTTTCTTTTTTTTGCAGTACCGACGAGGGAACAGTTTCTTCATTACGTTTACCATTATTTCAATGGAGGTTATTATGAAAAAAGTTGTTGTTGATGAGTCGTTCAATGTTAAAGTTACCTTACGTCATTCAAATAATCACACTACTATAGAGGAGTATGCTAAAAACGCAGTACTTCCTCTTGCACGGGTGTTTCCAGGTATTATCAGTTGTCACGTTATTCTGGATCATCAAAAAAACGACTTTGAAAAAAACAAGCTGGCCGAGGTAACCGTAAATGTGCCTCAACATGTTCTTGTTGCAAAGGATGCTTCTGTTGCCTATGAACAAAGCATTGATAACTGTGTTGAGGCATTGACCCGTCAGCTCCGCAAATACAAAGAAAAATTAGAAGAAAAAATGCATTAACGGCATGTTTTCGTGTTGGTGTGGAGCTTCGCAAGAGGCTCCTTTAATTTTCTGGAGGTTTATTTACACAGCCATTGCTTAACTCATGAGTTCTAATCAAAAAGAAAAAAGAAAACCTTCGATAACGGTTGCCTATTTTTTTGATACTATCAACAAGAACCACGATATCAAATTACGGCGGCTCAATCATGTTGACGAAGAAAAACGGTTGATTTTTGAGCGTGATCTTCACCGCCCGGGTCTTGCTCTTGCCGGATTTACCAATCTTTTTACCCATAAAAGGGTACAGATTCTTGGAAATACGGAAACGAGATTTTTAAATCACCTTGACGAACATAAACGAAAAGAGGCATTTGAAAATCTTGTACGCTTCAAGATGCCCTGTATTATACTCACCAGTAAGAACAAACTGCCTGACGATCTTCTCAATATGGCAACTAAAGCGGGTATACCGGTTTATAGCACCTTTCATTCTTCAACGAAAACCACCTACATTGTTACCGATTTTCTTGATGACGAATTTTCTCGTACCCAACATTGTCACGGCTCTATGGTTGATGTTTACGGTGTTGGTGTACTCATTATCGGCCAAAGCGGCATCGGGAAATCCGAAATTGTTCTTGATCTTGTTGAAAGGGGGCAGGGCTTGGTAGCTGACGATGTTGTTGTTATTTCCCGAAAAGGTGAATCAATGACTCTGCAGGCCAAAAGGCACCATAACATTGATCATTTTATGGAAATTCGCGGTCTTGGAATTGTTGATGTAAAAGCAAATTTCGGTATCCGTGCAATCCGTGAAGTTAAAGATGTACAAGTTGTTGTTGAATTGCAGGAATGGAACAGCGAAATAGGTTACGAACGCCTTGGACTCGATATGAAATCTACTAAAATTCTTGATGTTGAAGTTCCACTGGTGCAGTTACCCATATTTCCTGGCAAGAATATTACGGCAATCATTGAGGTTGTTGCTCTTAATTGCCTTTTGAAAAAATATTCGAATTATGTTCCGGCCGAAGCGCTGAGTGAACGGATAAAAAAAGCAATCAATAATGACAACACACCGGTTCATATTCATGGCTGAAAAAGTTGCCCCCTTTTCTATTGCAACATCCAGACGGATACTTGGTTTACTGCTTGTTCTTTTTGCGTTTAACCTGAGTGCCTGCAGTCGGGGTAAAGGCGGTGCCGACCGTTCTGCCATGCAGAAAAGTGTTATGGACTCCACTCTTGTCATTGCCATGCTCGGTGATGCTGATTACCTTAACCCCGTTCTGGGAAGTACTGTTACATCGGGCAATATTATAGGACTGATCTATCCATCGCTCCTGCAGAGTGAATTTGATACCACCACCGGTTTATTGAATTATATGGCTCTCGAAAAAAAACTGCGTGAGGTAACACCGGGACAGGCCAAAAAAACACCGAAAGCAGCACTTGCCCGGAGCTGGCGCATCTCAGAAGACCATAAATCCATTACCTATATTCTCAGGAACGATGCATTCTGGAACGATGGGAAGCCCATTATATCGAGGGATTTCAAGTTTTCCTATCAGCTGTATGGCAATCCGCTCATCGCCAGTGTGCGCCAACAGTATCTTGCCGAGTTGATTGGTGCCGACCGCGGCAAGGTGGATTTTGACAAGGCTATTGAAACCCCTGATGATACCACGCTGATTTTTCGCTTTTACAAACCGGTTCCAGAGCATCTTGCCCTTTTTCATACCTCCTTGACTCCTTTGCCAATGCACCGGTGGAAAGATGTCAAAGCTGATGAGTTCCGCCACTCTCCGCTCAATCTTGACCCGCTTGGTGCAGGTCCTTACCAGCTCAAGAAATGGCAGCAGCAGCAAGAGTTGATTCTTGTTGCAAACAGGGGTTCCAATTTACCGAAACCGGGTAATATTCCATCTATCGCCTTCAGGGTAGTGCCCGATTATACCGTACGGCTTACACAGCTTCAGACAGGTGCTGTTGATGTTGTTGAAAACATCAAACCTGAGGATTTTACCGCCCTTATGAAAGCAAACAGGCAGATTGACATAAAAACGGTCGGTCTGCGATCCTATGATTATGTCGGCTGGTCAAATATTGATCAGCAGGAATATCGGAAAAACGGAAAGATAAAGCCTCATCCCCTTTTTGGTTCTGCCCGGGTAAGGCTTGCCTTGACGTATGCGATTGATCGTGAATCAATCATTGACGGCTATCTGAAGCAATATGGTGTTATCTGCAATACCGATATTTCACCTTCCCTGAAATGGGCCTATAATAACCGGATCACTCCGCATGCGGCCGATCCGGCAAAGGCAGCAGCTCTTCTCAACGCCGAAGGGTGGCTTCGCGGGCCGGATGGCATTCTGCAGAAAAATGGCAAAAAGTTTAGTTTTGTCCTCTATACCAATGCAGGGAATGCAAGACGAAACTATGCAAGTGTTATTATTCAGCAGAACCTTCGCGCAATCGGTATTGAGTGCAAGCTTGATGTTCAGGAATCCAATGTCTTTTTTGAAAATCTCCAGCAAAGAAAACTTGATGCATGGATGGCCGGCTGGTCGATAGGTCTGGAGATTGATCCTCTTGATGTATGGGGCTCGGATCTCAACAAAAGCAGGTTTAATTTTACCGGTTACCGCAATCCAAGGATTGACCAGCTCTGTGAGCTTGCAAAGCAGAAAATGGATCCAGTAGCAGCAAAACCTTACTGGCTTGAGTATCAGGAAATTCTTCACCGCGACCAGCCAATTACCTTCCTTTACTGGATCAAGGAAACCCAGGGCTTCAACAAAAGGATTGAAGGCGCAGAACTCAATATTTCCGGCACCTTTTACAATATTGACGACTGGAAACTTCGGCCTTCAGCCGTAGCTACGCCATAATATATCACAGGCTTCTTTCGAAACGCTTATACAGCACATAGTTTAAATACACCATCCAAGAGACAACCACAACGCAACGGAATGATTCGCTGTGGTTGTCTCTTGGATGGTGACGTTCATGTGAAGGGAATCTTCTTTACTTATGACACCCGTCTTACAGAAGTAATGGTATCATTTGGAAACCCATACGATTCAACCCAGTTATACACGCCCGGACCAAAAATTCTGCTTGCCAGCCCACTGTAGTTCAAATCCTTAAAAAATTGCCACTGACCAGATACGACAACAAAAGAGGATATTTTGTCGTTGAAGTAATTGTCATCAGGGGCATTAAGGTTTGGCTCGGAAGCGAACAAATGCTTATGCGCGCCATGAAAGTTTGCGTGTTCAAAAAGTACGATTTCTGACATGGTCATCTCCTTGTTTTGTTGTACGAGACAATTCAGGCGGTCTCGCTTCGCTTCTTCCAATGATAAGACGATAGTTGGTCAATAAGATAAAGAGTATTGCCTCTGTTGTGCAGTGAAAATATTTTATTGACATCTTAAGTAAACAGAACAAAAAACTTCCCGGAATGGTTGCTTTTTTTGTTTTTTCAAATCTCAAAAGAGAAGAGAAACACTCGGATATTTCAGAAGCTCTGAAACTGATCGTTTAGAGTGCAAAAAAAGCAAAACGTACATATAATGTGGATAGTCAAGCCGCGACATACGATGAAAAGAGTTGCTGTTATGGCAGAAAATTGATCTTGCCGCTTATGGATGAGGAATTCAAACCGGCTTTTTGCGGGTGCGTTTCGGTTTTTTCTCCATCACATGGGTGAGTGGTTCCGAATACTTACTGTACAGCTCAAAGAGATATTCAAGCCGTTCAAGTTCGGTTTTGAATGGTGCCCGTCGATAACACTCATCAACCGCATTGTCCAGTTCACGGTGCGCCTTGAGCAGCTCTTTCGGCATGGAGAGTGGATCATATAAATCTGCAAGGCTCTCTTTGGGATACAGTTCACGTGCCGAAAGTACTGCTTGAGCCTTTTCTTCTACTTTTGCCTGTTGCTTTTCGTTGACTGCTTCTGGGAAAGGGAAGTTGTTGTAAACAATGTTGTTCGAGTAGTTATAATCGCTTTTAAGTCTTCCACATACTGCTCGCATCCACGCCATGTGCATTGAGCTTGTTAAAATACCGAAATGATAAAGGGTTGCATTGGGAATAAAAGAACATTTATTGCTAGCGATTACAGTTTTTTCAGCAAAACCTAATGGGACATATTTCCTTCGCTCCGAAGATACAAGAGGAATAATCAAATAGTCAGTTTCTGGATGGCGAATTTCGCCAAAGAGATACGAGACTTCAGACAGCTTTTGTGTCGTTTCGCGAGAGCTTTCAAGCCGGTACTTTTTAACATGTTCTACTTTACTCACAATTTCGGGTAAGCTTCTCCAGTCACTCGGGGAAACATCTTTCAACCATAAGCACCAGCGTTTTTCTCCGTTTATAAATTCTTGTGAACCTACAAACTTTCGAAAAAATCTTGCCGATTTCGGCTCTTTTATCAAAAACTCATTTTTTTCTTTATCACTAAATAATAAGTGCCCGCCATCATTAGGCATATTTCCAAAAACAATTTGCGGAACATCACAAAGGGGTCTTGAACGACTTGAAATAACTAAATCAGGTGCATCAATCAGGTATGGATTAATATTTTTGGCACGAACTTCATGCGGTTCACTCTGAGGGGTTTCGTAATCGAACAGCCGTTTCGCTTCATTTTGCCTATTGCACGAAAATCCTATGATGACGCAAAAGACCTGGGCTTTGCCCCGTGCCTCGTTGCTCCATTTAAAGGTGCGGTGTGCAAAGTCGATTGTAATGCCTTTTGAAAAAAGGAATTTCCACAGCAGAGCGACCTGCTCCCCTTGGGTGATGCTGTTGGTGGAAACGAATGCTGCCTTTACATGGGTGTTCTCAATAAAACTTGCGGCCTTGATATACCAGAGGGTTACATAGTCCAGAATGCCATAGTTCGGAAGCCCTTTGGTTTTGAGCGCCTGACAGGCAACATCCATATCAGCCATTTGCTCAGTGTTGCGGTTTTGCTTGCCGATAAACGGAGGATTACCGAGAATAACAAGGTTTTCTTTTGAGGGAATGATGGTTTCCCAATCCAGACGGACTGCATTTCCACATAGAATATTCGGCGAGTGTATCAATGGCAGACGGACATAGGTCTGGCCGAATGCTTCGGAAAGCCGCATGTTCATCTGGTGGTCGGTAAGCCAGAGGGCAACCTGTGCTATGCGGACAGGGAACTCCTCAATCTCAATACCATAGAACTGGTTGACATCAATTTTTGAAATGACACTGACATCGGTTTCGAGCTGTGTTTTCCCTGCCCTGAAGAGTACCGATGTAAGCATCAGGTATTGAGTCAAAACTTCAATTTCGAGCTGGCGCATTTCACGGTAGGTGATAACGAGGAAGTTGCCGCAGCCGCATGCCGGATCGAAAAAGCTCATGGTTGCAATTCTGTCGTGAAAGGCTTGAAGCTTTTTGGCGCTGCTCTTGATTGATTCAAACTCACCGTAAAGCTCATCAAGAAACAGGCCGCGAATGACTTTGAGAATATTTTTTTCCGAAGTGTAGTGAGCTCCAAGATTCCGGCGTCTGGTTTTATCCATGACGCTCTGAAACAGCGACCCGAAAATGGCGGGTGAAACCATGCTCCAGTCAAAAATGCAGCATTCCAGAAGCAGCTCACGCATGGAGTGGTCGAAATTGGCAATCTGCAGCGCCTCACGGAACAGTGAGCCGTTGACATACGGGAAGCGGGCCAGCGCTTCATTGAGGGTTTTCTGGCGTTTGCCGGAGGGCGTATCGAGCACCTGAAAAAGATTGGCAATGGCACTGCCGGTATCGGAGCCGTCCTGCTCGGTTTTTTCGCGGAGGTAATACTCAAAGTCGTCTTTGGTGTTGAAAATGCCGGTATCGTCAGCAAAGAGGCAATAGACGAGCCGCACAAGAAAAACTTCGAGGTTATGGCCATCGTACCCTGATTCAAGCAGTGCATCATGGAGCTGACCCATTTTTTCAGCCACCTTGATATTGACCGGGTCTTCGTCTTTGTAAATGCGTTTCTGATAGCCGGAAATAAAACCGAATCGGCCGATGTTTTTGGGAAGGTCTGCAAGCAGGAATTCGTGGTCGCTGCCTGTATCGAGGTCGTAAAGCCGGAAGCGGGCGAAATCGGACACAAGCACATATTTCGGCAGTTCTTCATCTTTGAGGCCGACAAAATAGTCAATCGCCTGAGTATATGCTTTGTCGAGATCCTGACCTTTGGATTTGTGTTCGACAACAAGTGTGCCTTTCCAGAAAAGATCAATAGAGCCTCGCTTCTCGCCCAATTTCTTGACCGGCTCTTCAAATGTGGCTACACGTTGCCGCTTAATGCCGAAGATTGTGAAGAATTCGTCCCAGAATGTGTGTGCTTCAGCGCATTCACGTGAAACTCCAGCCCAGTCGTGAGCAAATTGCAGTGCTTTTTCGCGTATTTCTTTCTGGGATAAAGGCATAAAAGAAGCGGTATTTTTTATCGGATGAATGCAAACGCTCAGGGAAAGCCGTCAGCAAAAAATACGAGGTAAAGAGCGATTCTCCATTCAAGTAATAATAGTTGATCAGTAGTGTCAGGTAAAGAACAAGTGCCGTGTGAAAACGCCTGAAAAAGGTCAAGATTATTGTTCCGGCAATGAAACGTGTCAAGCCTTAGTCAGTACAACACTGTATATATATATTATAATAAAGGCTGTACTGTTATTTTTTATTGATACTTGTTTTTCGGAGCAATACACAGAACTAAACCTTGGCTATCAGCTTCTATGTCAATAAGTAGTTCCAGCTCGTACAGCAATTTACAACGCTCTGGAGTGAGTTGCTAAAAATTTTCCCGATTCTACGACGTTGAGAAAAACCCCACAACTATATGGGCTGGCAACAATTGCGTTTCTTGCCTGTTTCTGATGCGGACATATGTGTATTTACAACGTCTACTTGTAGAATCTGTTTTCTCACTAATGAAGGGAGGGCACGATTGATTTCATAGGCGGCGGTACGTTACCAAAACCTTTTTGACTGCTCGATTTTCAGAGCCACCCTCTTAATTTCATGGCTTCTGCCACGCGGCTGACGGCTACAATGTATGCGGCAAGACGATTGTGCACGTTATAGTTTTGTGCGGTTTGTTGTACCGTATAGAATGCGGTTTTCATCTTTTTTTCAAGGCGGTTATGCACTTTTTCCTCTTTCCAGTAATAGTTATATGCGTTCTGAACCATTTCAAAATAGGATACAGTGACGCCGCCGGCGTTGCAAAGCAGATCGGGGATGATGTGAATGCCTCTATTGTAGAGAATGGTGTCGGCTTCAGGGGTGGTTGGCCCGTTTGCAAGTTCTGCGATGATTTTTGCTTTGATCTTTTGAGCATTTTTTTCGGTTATCACTGCATCAAGAGCTGCGGGAAAGAGTATTGCTACATCAAGTTCAAGCAGCTCTTGATTGGAGATGCTGGTGCTTTCCGGAAAGCCGGTTACCGAACCGGTTTTTTGTTTATGCTCCAAAAGTGTTTGATATGGAAGACCTTCAGGATTATATATGCCACCCGTTGAATCTGAAACGGCAACTACTTTCATACCGAGCAGTTCAACGGCCAGTTTGTGAGTGTTGGCACCGACATTGCCATAGCCTTGAATAGCTGCTTTTGTGCTGGATGGGTTTATACCGAGCGTTTTAAAGGCCTCTTGTACGCAGTAAATTCCACCTCTTGCGGTAGCATCACCACGGCCGGCAGAGCCTCCGATTGCAAGAGGCTTTCCTGTGATGATGCCGAATTCGTTGTGTTCGTGGATGAGGGAGTATTCATCAGCCATCCAGGCCATTATCTGGGGTGTTGTATAGACATCCGGTGCTGGAACGTCTTTATCCGTACCGAGTATTCGACCTACCTGACGTATATAAGCGCGTGATAAACGCTCCAGTTCGTTACTGGACATGGTTTTCGGATTGCAGATCACTCCGCCTTTTCCTCCGCCGAGAGGAATGTCGAGCAGAGCTGTTTTCCATGTCATCAAGGAGGCAAGCGCTCTTATGGTTTCGATGGTTTCATCAGGGTGAAAGCGGATGCCTCCCTTGTTTGGGCCTCGGGCATCATTGTGCTGTACCCGAAAACCGTGAAAGATTTTTGTGGTACCATTATCCATTCGGATGGGCATCGTGACGTGGAGTTCCCTTAAAGGCCATCGGAGAAGCTCATGGGTAGCCGAGTCAAGTTCGATGATGGCGGCTACTTCATCAAGCTGCTTTTGTGTTCGTGCGAATGGATTGCCTTCGAGTTGTGCTGTAATCGCAAGATTGTTCAGAAAACAGGGTTCGGCTTCTTTTTTTTTGTTCATGGCATTATTCTTTCTCAATCGTGACGTTGCCTTTATAAATGATTTTGGCGGGGCCAGTAAGGAATACCTTCTGCATGGTTTCATTGAAACGAACCTCAAGGTTATCCCCGCTTTTAACTTTGACCTGTATGGTTGTACCCTGAACTTTACCCAGTTTCTGACTCATCAACGCGGCAGCAACCGCACCGGTGCCGCAGGCAAGGGTTTCATCCTCTACGCCGCGTTCAAAAGTACGGATTGCGATTGTATTCGGAGAGGTGATTTCAATGAAGTTGACGTTGGTGCCTCCGGGGAAAATGTCAGTTCTGTTCCTGATGGTGCGTCCCGTTCCAATCACATCAGCATTTTTTATGTCGTCGGTATAAATAATAACATGTGGAGAGCCTGTATTGACGGAGTGACAGGTCAACCCTTCGACTTCAATGCCGATTTTAAAGTTTTCGGGTGGGAGCATCTGCAGTTCAACGGTTTTCAGACCTGTAATCAATGCGTCATAACGATTACCGTTAGCTTCAAATGTATAGCTGTTTTCCGGCAATGCAGGTATTCCGATAGTGTGGGCAAAATAGACTGCGCACCTTCCCCCATTTCCGCACATTGATCCCAGTAAACCATCAGCATTGTAATATTTCATGCTGAATACATAGGTATCGGATGGTTCAATAAGTATCAGTCCGTCAGCACCTATGCCTGTTCTGCGAGTGCATAGTGCCTTTATTTGCATAGGAGAGAGGTGTATGGTAAGAGAGCGATTGTCGATAACAATGAAATCGTTACCTGCTCCCGAGAGTTTGCTGAATGTGATTTCCATACGGTACAAAATGTTCTGATTGAAGTCGGGATGCCTTCTGCTATTGTATATTCTTTATTGCTGTAGGAGCATCTTTCGATTCTCTACCTTAAAATAAAACTGTAATTTGCAGGTACAGCTTGCTTTTAAATGGTTCAGTGCAGTACCTTTATGCAGTCATAATAATAAGAATCGTATTGTATATGCGGCCTGAAAAAAAATTTATTATTAAATAATTTTTCTTATTTTATTTTTTAAACGCAAAAGGTTAGTTATTTGGCGCATAACCTTTATTAAGACGTTTTTAAAGGGATATTTAGAAAGGTTTACTATAGATTGTTGTCAATTGTAAGCGTTACTTTATTACGAAACAGGGGTGCTAAGTGGATATCTTTGATCGAAGTAGCGCAACGATTTTATTTTTGGTTTCTTTAACCTGAATATGTCCAAACAAAGGAGAGAATACAATGGCTGAACAAGTGAATCCGGCAGGAGTCAAGCCAAAGGGCTCTGTACCACCTCCCAAGGGGAATGCTCCTTCTCCAAAAGGAAATGGCACTCCGGGCGGTGCATCCGTTATCAAGGAGCAGGATGCTTCAAAAATGAGAAGATTTCTGTTCCAGCGGACAGAAACCCGTACTACCAAGTGGTATCAAATTTTTGATACAGACAAGATTGATGATGAGCAGGTAGTAGGTGCTCACCTTGCTCTGCTTGGTGTGCTGGGCTTTCTCATGGCAATCTACTACATTTCCGGTATACAGATTTTTCCATGGGGTACGCCGGGTTTTCATGATAATTGGTTTTACCTGACCATCAAGCCAAGGATGGTATCGCTCGGTATTGATACCTACAGCACGAAAACCGCTGATCTTCAGGATGCATCTGTTAGGCTTCTTGGGTGGGCATTGTTTCATGTAGTGTCGGGTTCTGTTCTGCTTTTCGGTGGATGGCGCCACTGGACCCACAATCTTACCAATCCATTTACTGGTCGCGCGGGTAATTTCCGTGATTTCAGGTTCCTTGGCAAGTTTGGGGATGTTGTTTTTAGTGGAACAAGTGCAAAGTCATACAAGGATGCTCTCGGACCGCATGCGGTTTATATGTCGCTCCTTTTTCTTGGATGGGGCTTGGTTATGAGCTTTGTTCTTGGTCATGTGCCGACTTATGATTTTCAGACGATCAATTCAGAGACTTTGATGTCATTTGTGTTTGCGGTCATCTTCTTTTCTGCTGGTATTTACTGGTGGAACAATCCTCCGAACGCAGCTACTCATCTGAATGATGATATGAAGGCGGCTTTTTCGGTGCATCTTACGGCAATAGGGTATATTAATATTGCGCTTGGATGTATTGCTTTTGTAGCTTTCCAGCAGCCATCGTTTGCAGCATACTACAAGGAGCTCGATAGCTTGGCTTTCTATCTGTATGGCGAGCCGTTCAATCGCGTAAGCTATAATTTTGTTCAGGAGGGAGGCAAGATCATATCGGGATCGAAAGAGTTTGTTGATTTTCCTGCCTATGCAATTCTTCCGAAAAACGGAGCTACTTTCGGTATGGCAAGGACGGTAATTAATCTTATTGTCTTTAACCATATTATCTGTGGTGTGCTTTATGTTTTTGCTGGTGTGTATCATGGTGGTCAGTACCTGCTAAAAATACAGCTTAACGGCCTCTATAGCCAGATCAAGTCGGTTTTTATTACTAAAGGTCGTGATCAGGAAGTACAGGTTAAAATTCTCGGAACAGTTATGGCATTGTGCTTTGCTACCATGCTTTCGGCTTATGCGGTGATCTGCTGGAATACCATTTGCGAGCTTAATCTTTTTGGTACAAACATCCTGATGTCGTTTTACTGGTTGAAACCTCTTCCGATTTTCCAGTGGATGTTTACTGACCCAAGTATTAATGACTGGGTTATGGTTCATGTTATAACTGCAGGTTCGCTCTTTTCGCTTATCGCACTTGTTCGTATCTCTTTCTTCTCGCACACATCTCCGCTGTGGGATGATCTTGGCTTAAAGAAAAACTCTTATTCATTCCCTTGCCTTGGCCCTGTTTATGGTGGTACCTGCGGTGTATCAATACAGGATCAGCTCTGGTTTGCAATGTTATGGGGAATCAAGGGACTTTCTGCAGTATGCTGGTATATTGATGGTGCGTGGATTGCTTCTATGATGTATGGTGTGCCCGCTGCAGATGGAAAGTCATGGGATTCGGTTGCAGGTCTTGCCCATCACTATTCAGCAGGTATTTTCTATTACTTCTGGACTGAAACAGTCAACATTTTCTCGAGTCCGCATCTTTCTTTGATTCTGATGCTTGGTCATTTAATATGGTTTATCAGCTTTGCCGTATGGTTTGAAGATCGTGGTTCACGTCTTGAAGGTGCTGATATCCAGACCAGAACTATTCGTTGGCTTGGCAAGAAGTTTCTTAAAAGAGATGTTACTTTCCGTTTCCCTGTGCTGACAATTTCAGACTCGAAGATGGCTGGTACTTTCCTTTATTTCGGTGGTGTTTTTATTCTTGTATTCTTGTTTATCGGTAATGGTTTCTATCAGACTGACTCGCCACTGCCTCCTCAGGTAGGAGATGCTGCGGTATCTGGTCAGGTTTTGTTGACACAGGTTGTTGACTATCTGATGAAGCTGATTGCCTGAAATGAACGATTCACAACCTGGTTAGCATAAGAACTTACCAGGTTGTGTTTTTACTTGTTACTAAAGTCTATCATGTAATTTAAGAGGAGGGTTTTCATGGCCGATCCTGTATCAAAGTCAGATATATCATCAGTTCCTGCGCCAAAGGCGAAATCAGCTCCGCCAAAGGCGGTAAATCCAACAGCAAAAGCGGGAGAGGCAAAATCAGCTCCACCAAAGGCTGTCAGTCCGGCCCCAAAGGGGGGAGAGGCAAAACCAAAGGGCCCATCTCCGAAACAACCAGTAAAGGTTCGGCTTGAAGCACTTAAGGTAAATCTTGGCAGAACCGGTATTCCTCAGGAATCTGCTCTTCCTGTAAAGAAGGCAGCACCGAAACCTGCGCCAGGTGCAAAACCTGTTCCTGCTGCGAAAGGTGCACCAGCAACACCGGGAGCAAAGACTGTTCCTGCTGGCAAAACCGCGGCACCTCCGGCAAAACCGGCACCAGCTTCGGCAGATCAGTCTGTGTTAAAAAAGGCAGCACCGAGAGCTAAATCTCACTACTTTATTCTTGAAAATCTTTGTGTCGGCTGTGGGTTGTGTTTGGACAAGTGTCCTCCCAAGGTTCAAGCTATTGGCTACAAGTTTTATGGAGATGTTCAGGAAGGTGGTTTTAGGTGCTATATAGACCAAAGTGCTTGTATTTCTTGTTCAGCATGTTTTTCATCGGCTGAATGTCCTTCAGGAGCTTTGGTTGAAGTGCTTCCTGATGGCGAAGTGCTTGATTTTACATTTACCCCACCGGAAAGACTTGATTTTGATCTTCGATTTCTTCACAGATTTCATAGAGAGTCGAGATAGGGCAAGTTATTCTTGACGTGTGGCGTCTATAGTTTTATTTCAAAGCATTGCTTCACTGAAGTGATGCTTTTTTTTTGAAGATCAATAGCTGCTATGCAGGAACAACATAATCCTTCTCAGGAAAAGTCTGGAATGCTACTATCGGATGAATCAGTATTGGCAAACAAGGTGCTTGTTATCATTCCTACTTATAACGAGGTTGAAAACATTGGCAAATTACTGAATGACCTTGTCGCGCAGTATCCTTTGGCCGTTGATATCTTAGTCATTGATGATAATTCTCCTGATAAAACCTTTGAAGCTGTCCGTGCAATGCAAGCGACGACAAGAGGTCTTCAACTGATTAAGAGGGAGGGAAAATTAGGGCTTGGTACGGCCTACATTACAGGTTTCAGTTATGCACTTCAACATCATTATCGCTATATCATTGAGATGGATGCTGATTTTTCTCATGATCCAGCGATGATAGCGAAATTTATTGATGGTATGATTGGTGCGGATCTTGTTATTGGATCTCGCTACATGAATAATACAATCAATGTTGTCAATTGGCCACTTTCTCGCTTGATTCTTTCAAAGCTGGCCAGTGTCTATACTCGCCTTATAACAGGAATGCCGGTTGCTGACCCCACAAGTGGCTTTAAATGTTTCAGCGATGAAACATTGCGTTCGCTAGATCTTGATAGGATAAATTCACAAGGGTATTCTTTTCAGATAGAGATGAACTTCAGGGTTTGGAAAAAGGGTTTTCGTATCTGCGAAATTCCCATTATTTTTACTGACAGATCAGTTGGAAAATCGAAAATGACAAGGAAGAATATCTGTGAAGCTATCTGGATTGTTTGGTGGCTTAAAATAAAGTCCTTTTTTGGTTTATTGTAGTTATAGTTTCCTGCCGGTAGGATGGTTAGGTTGCTGTAACTGACATTGCTTTGTTTTACAAAGTGCTGAGAAGATTTATATTTTCATTCAAGTTTGCAATTATAATCCAATTTTAACCGGTTAAAAACCGAATCCCATCAGGATTATTTTCCTTTTGTTTTAATCTTTTTGTTGCTTGGAAATTTTTCGGGATGTTTATTCCCACCTTCTTTCTATTAACATAAAAAAGAAAAGCCTCATTACTGTTTGAGGCTTTTCTTGGTGTTTTACGATTTTTTTTCATTAATAATTTTCTGGGCTATATCAGGCGGAGCTTCCTCGTAGTGACTGAATCCGTATGAGTAGCGAGCTCTACTTTGCGTGAGGCGCGTAAGTGCATGATGAAAAGCTGTCAGTGATGCTTGTGGAATAAGTACCTTTATGATCTGCATTCTCACATCAGCTTCCATGCCGAGAATTTTACCTCGTTTACTGGAAATATCGCTGACAATTTCTCCGGTGTACTGGTCTGGAGTATAAACGTTCAAAGTATAAAACGGTTCGAGCAGGAGTGGTTTTGCTTTTTCAAAAGCAGCCTTGAATGCCATGCTTGCGGCAATTTTAAAGGCAAATTCGGAACTATCTACCGGATGATAGGAGCCGTCGTAAGCAATAGCTTTGAGATCTACTACGGGATATCCGGCAAGAATTCCGTGTTCTTTAGATTCGAGTAGTCCTTTTTCAACAGCAGGAAGGTATCGAGTTGGGACAACACCGCCAACAATTTCGCTGGAGAAGGTAAAACCGGAATCACGCTGAGAAGGTTCAAGTCTTATCCAGACATCGCCATACTGTCCTCTTCCACCGGATTGCTTTTTATATTTGCCTTGAGCTGAAGATTGTACCCTAATAGTTTCGCGATACGGGATTTTAATAGGAGCGATATCGACCTTGACATTGAATTTTGCCTGAAGCCGGCTGATAATGGTATCAAGGTGGGCCTCGCCAAGGGTTCTCAGTATGGTTTGGTTGAATTCAACATCATGATCAATGGCAAAGCTAGGATCTTCTTCGTGAAGATGATGGAGGCCGGTGGAGATTTTGTCTTCATCACCTTGGGTAACAGGAATGATTGCCGTGGCTAATACTGGAATGGGAAAAATTATAGGGCTGATCCGGCAAAGTGCGTTTTTATCTGCCAAAGTATCATTGGTATGTGCATTTTTCAGTTTTACTACCATACCGATATCACCCGCAAGTAGTTTTTCAACGGGGATTTTTTTCTGACCAAGCATAGTGTATACTTGACCAGGTTTTTCAATTTGCCCGGTCTGAACATCAATCAGTTCATGACCTGTTTCAAGGTGGCCAGAATAGATTCTTATAAAGGATATTTCACCAACGCGAGGTTCTGACATTGTTTTAAAAATAAACGCAACTGTAGGGCCATCAGGGTCAGGCTGCAGAAGTGTTTCGGTTTCATTAATGCTGATTGCATGTTCAGGGCCACGTTCGATGGGTGAAGGACAGAGGTTGACAATGGCATTAAGTAGTCTTTCTGAACCGATAAGGTGAAGTGGTGAAGTGCAGAATACAGGAAAAAAGGTTCTTGTTACAAGTGCTGATTTAATTCCCATTCTCAGTTCATCTTCAGTAAGGTTTCCGACTTCGAAAAACCTGTTCATCAGTTCTTCATCAGTTTCGGCAACTGCTTCAACAAGCTGCTGATGCATCTCCTCGGCACGTTTTAGATAGAGGTCGGGAATGTCCGATATGGTCATGCTTCCCGGTGTATCTGGACTGAATTCGATCTGTTTCATCATCAGGACATCAATGAGGGTATGGTGCCCTAACCCTTCTTCAGCAGGAAACTGGATAGGAGTAACAAGATGGCCGAAATTATCACGAAGTTCTTGTAATGTGTTGTTGAAGTTGGTTCTATCGGCATCAAGTTTGGTTAAAATAAACATTACGGGCTTGTAGTATTCACTGCTATAGTCCCATATGCTATCAGTTCCTACCTCGACACCGGTTGCTGAATTTACGGTGATCAGTACAGTATCGGCAACTCGCATTGCTGATTTTACATCTCCGTGGAAGTCAAGCAGTCCGGGTGTATCAATAATATTGATTTTCTGCTCGTTCCAGAATCCATGGATTAGGCTTGTGTTCAGGCTGTGTTTTCTTTGAATTTCATCAGTAGAGTAATCTGAAAGAGTGTTTCCGTCATCAATACTGCCGATGCGATTTATAACGCCCATAGTCAGGGCAAGTGATTCGCAAAGCATGGTCTTGCCGCTTCCGGTATGACCTGTAATTACAATGTTTCTCAATTGATCCGGTTGTACAGTGTGCATGACAGGATTCCTTTCTTGAATTAATGATTACCTTGCAGGTTAGTGATAGAGAGTGACGTTATGACTTTTTCAAAAAAATAAAACAACCTTAGCTTTTAATTAACAAAAAAAAGTCTTATTTGCTGCCAGGAGTGTAATGAAATGGTAAGGGAAAAAGGATATATTTTCATTTCATTATTGATCCTAAATAAGGAAAGATTTATTTCTTTGCTCTGTGCTGTTTAATAAGCCATAAATTAACAATAAATATTTTTCGCTATGCCAATCATCAGGAAGATTCTTGCCCGCCAGATCCTTGATTCAAGAGGAAACCCGACGGTTGAAGTTGATGTATATACTGAAACATCATTTGGACGTGCAGCAGTGCCTAGTGGAGCATCAACAGGCATTCATGAAGCAGTCGAACTTAGGGATGGCGACGCGAATATTTATCTTGGTAAAGGTGTTCTCAAGGCTGTTGAAAATGTCAATACCGTTATCAACGATGCACTCCAAGGTATGCTTGTTACCGAACAGGAGGAGATTGATCAGATGCTGATTAACCTTGATGGAACGCCGAACAAATCAAATCTGGGTGCAAATGCTCTTCTTGGTGTTTCACTTGCTTGTGCTAAGGCTGGTGCAGAATATAGTGGACTGCCTCTTTTCCGCTATATTGGCGGAACAATGGCAAATACGCTTCCTGTGCCGATGATGAATGTTATCAATGGCGGTGCCCATGCTGACAATACTGTTGATTTTCAGGAGTTCATGATCATGCCTGCTGGATTTACTTCGTTTTCTGATGCGCTACGTTGTGGTGCTGAAATATTTCATGCACTTAAGACTCTTCTGAGAAGCAAAGGTTTAAGTACCGCTGTTGGTGATGAAGGTGGTTTTGCGCCGAACCTGCGTTCAAATGAAGAGGCGATTGAATTGGTGATTGAAGCTATTGGCAAAGCTGGCTATAAAGCGGGTTTGCCGACTGATAAGGGCGGGCTTGGTGATGCACAGGTCATGATTGCTCTTGATCCGGCAAGTTCAGAATTTTATGATGCAGCGAAAAAACGATATGTTTTTAAAAAGTCTTCGAAGAAAGAGTTGACTTCTCTTGAAATGGCTGCATACTGGGAAAAATGGGCCAGTGACTACCCAATTATTTCAATTGAGGATGGTATGGCCGAAGATGATTGGGATGGTTGGAAACTCCTGACAGAAAAAATCGGCTCAAGGGTACAACTTGTCGGCGATGATCTGTTTGTGACTAATAGTAAAAGGCTTGCCGATGGCATCGGCCGTGGTATAGCCAATTCCATACTTATAAAGGTCAACCAAATTGGCACTCTGACAGAAACTCTTCAGGCTATTGATCTTGCAAAATCTAATGGTTACACATCAGTTATCAGTCACCGTAGTGGAGAAACCGAGGATAGTACGATTGCCCAGATCGCTGTGGCAACCAATGCCGGTCAGATAAAAACCGGAAGTATGTCGCGTTCGGATCGTATGGCAAAGTATAATGAATTACTTCGTATTGAGGAGGAACTTGGCGGTCAGGCTCGTTACCTTGGGAAAAAATCATTCAGGGTATAAAATACTTTATAATAGAACCTTTTACAGTCATCATGTTTCATGGTACCGGTTTTACTTATACTGCTCCAATAATAACGTTCGAATGACGTGAAGAAGATTATTGATAGAATCAGGGGGTATATCCGTTCCACTCCGAACAAGTTTTTTTTAGCGGTGGCTTTTGGTGTTTTTCTTATCTGGTTCCTTTTTGATGACTATGGTCTTGTGAAAAGAATCCGCATGGAGGGTGAGTACCGTCAGTTGCTTGAGCAGTTGAAAATGGAGCGGCAGAAAATTGTTGCCAACGAACTTCGAATTCAGCATGCCTATGATCCTGACAGTATTGAAAAGGTGGCAAGGGAGAAATATAATTTCCGGAAATCGGATGAAACTCTGTTTATCATTACAGACAAATAGTTTTTTATCCAAGTGTTTTACATGCAATGTATCAGTACCGTCGTCGTTTAACCCGTGAGGTTCCTTTCGGCACTTTGCTATTGGGTGGTTATCAGCCTATCAGGGTAGAGTCTATGACTAATACGCATACTATGGATACTGCCGCAACGGTTGCACAGTGCCGAAGGTTGTATGACGCCGGGTGTGAAATCATTCGTCTTACTGTGCCGAATGAAAATGATGCAGATAATCTTCGGCACATAAGAAAACAGCTTCGTCGCGACGGTATTGATACTCCGCTTGTTGCCGATATTCACTTTTCGGTACGGGCAGCGCTTAAAGCAATTGAATTTGTTGAAAACATCCGGATTAATCCGGGGAATTATGCTACCAAGCAGAAATTTTCAAACAATACGTTTACAGAAGACGAGTACCTTAGGGAGCTTGATCATGTTCGAAGTGAGTTTATTCCTTTGGTGGAAAAAGCACGTCAATTCGGGGTATCAATGAGAATTGGTACTAATCACGGCTCTTTGTCTGACCGTATTGTTAGTCGCTATGGTAATTCTCCTGAAGGTATGGTTGAAGCTGCTTTTGAGTTTGCAAGGATCTGCGAGGAGATTGGTTATTACGATATTTTGTTTTCTATGAAAGCGTCCAATGTGCGGGTTATGATCCAAGCATACCGGCTTCTTGTTCAGAAGGGTGATGCAGATCTTCGTTATGCTTACCCGCTTCATCTTGGGGTTACTGAAGCTGGAGATGGTGATGAAGGAAGGGTAAAATCAGCTATGGGAATTGGCTCTCTTCTTGAGGATGGGCTTGGTGATACTATTAGGGTTTCTTTGACTGAGGATCCTGTTAACGAGGTTCCTATTGGTTTTGCTATTGTGAAAAAATATAATGATTTTCGTTTTGTAAATGGTGATAAGGGGCATATTTCTGTCAATCAGCTTATTGAAAATCGTAGTCAGCATACGTTGAGGAGTCAGTCGTCTGATGAGTTGTTACCTTTCAATCCCTTCAACTATCATCGTCGTTTTTCAGAAAAGTCTGTACTTGCTGACTTTTCTGTAGGAGGGGGTGATATACCTCGTGTGGAAACGGTGGTGCATGCTCCGCTTTCTGCGCTTGATGCGGTTTATGATGAAGTTGTGGAACGGCTTGCTCTGCAAAAACCTCGGGATGCAATCCGTTCCGAGCTTGTATCTGTTCGTGTTGAAAGTGAAGGTGATCTTGACGCGCTTGATGATCTTCTCCAAAAATTTGGTGAGAATGGGCGCTATATTACAGTTTCGACAAATGATGTTGCATTATTTGTCAGGTTGCTCGACAAAGTATCAAAAGTTCGGCTTGATATTATTGAAGGCGAACTACTTGAAAAGGACTTTTTACAGTACTTAAGCAACCACCGTATTGCTGTTGTTGAGTTATGTTTTATTCATGAAAATGCAGGGTTTTCCGTTCCAGGTGATGTGTTGGTTTCTCTTGCAAAAAAGCTTCGTAAACAGGGTATAGAGAGACTCTTTTTTTCCGTAATTTCAAAGGATGCAGTTTTTGTGTATCGCAGACTTGTTCAAGCGTTCAAAAGTCATTCTGTTGACTATCCACTTGTTGTTCGTTTCAAAGGAGAGGATGCTGATAGGCTTGAATGTCTTATCAACAGCTCTATTCAGTCTGGATCGTTGTTTTGTGATGGTATTGGTGATATGCTTGCTCTTCAAACTGCTCTTTCAGTTGATGATGAGGTTAATTTGGCTTTCAATATTCTTCAGGGTGCAAGAGTTAGAATGTCAAAAACTGAATTTATTTCATGTCCCGGTTGTGGGAGAACCTATTTCGAGCTGGAAAAGGCAACTGCCTCCATAAAACAAAGAATGGCTCACCTCAAAGGGTTAAAGATCGGAATCATGGGTTGTATTGTCAATGGTCCCGGGGAGATGGCAGATGCTGATTTTGGTTATGTTGGTGCTGGAAAAAACCGTATAAACCTTTATGTAGGTCGTGAGTGTGTTGATGAAAATATTTCGGAACAGGTAGCTGTTGATCGTCTCATTGAGCTTATCAGAGAAAGGGGAAAATGGGTTGATCCCCTATAGAGGGTCGATATCATGTCATTCTCATCCTATAATCCGTTTTCTGCTGATTGTTTCATGCGTTATGCCTTAATTACGGGAGCTTCCATGGGAATTGGTGAAGCATTTGCCCGTGAGTTTGCAAAAAGAGGTCGTAATCTTGTGCTTGTTGCCCGTTCCGTTGAAAAATTATTGCTTTTGGCTGAAGAGCTTCGGCAAGAGAGTGGTATTAAGGTTGAGGTTTGTCCTGCAGACTTGAATGATCTTGAAAGTCCCGCCCGTATCTATGACTTCTGTCGTTGCCGGCAAACCGAAGTTGATCTGCTGATTAATTGTGCTGGGTTGTCCCGAGCTGGTAATTTCGATGATATTTCAATCGAAAAGCTTGAGGAGATTATGGTTGTTAATATGATGGCATTGGTAAAGCTTACGAGGATTTTTCTGCCCGAAATGATTGATAGGAAAAATGGTGGTATTATCAATGTTGCTTCTCTCGGCGGATTTCAGGGTGTTCCTGGCCTTGGGCTGTATTCTGCAACCAAGTCTTTTGTCATAGTATTTACTGAAGCGCTTCATGTTGAGTTGAAAAACAAAGGAATTAGCGTTGTTGCGGTTTGCCCAGGTTTTATTGATACTGGTATTTTTGAGCGGTCAGGGCATAATGCTGCGAACATTCGTTTGCCGCTTTTTGGAACAGGAGTTGTCGTTAAGGCTGGGATTAAAGGTCTTATAAAAAATAAGATACGGGTGTTCCCAACGTTATTGGACTATGTTTTAGTTTTTTCGCAGAGGTTTGTGTCGAGAGAGATTGCGATACGGCTGGCTGGTTTTTTCTCTGCTGTTAATTAATAAATTATTCTTTTTTGTATTATTAAAAACGCTCAGTATATTACCTGCCGTGTTTTTTGACGTGGTCTGGTGGTCTGCTGGTGTAGCTCAATTGGTAGAGCAGCTGATTTGTAATCAGCAGGTTGCGGGTTCGAGTCCCATCACCAGCTCTGAATGTTATGGGTAGGTAGCGAAGTGGTTAAACGCAACAGACTGTAAATCTGTCGACTCTGTCTTCGGAGGTTCGAATCCTCCCCTACCCACTGTCTTTTTTAGGCTGATGTAGCTCAGTCGGTAGAGCACTTCCTTGGTAAGGAAGAGGTCATCGGTTCAAGTCCGATCATCAGCTCAGGTTTTGGAGGTATTGGTAGATACGTCAGTAGCTTAATTGGTAGAGCAGCGGTCTCCAAAACCGCAGGTTGGGGGTTCGAGTCCCTCCTGACGTGCATATAAAAAAATTACTGTATTTTATTCTACACTTTGGTTCATGAGTAATTATATCGATAAAGCAGGTCAGTATTATCGCGATGTGATCAGTGAAATGCGTAAGGTTATCTGGCCAAGTAAGGATGAGATAAAGGATTTGACAATTGTGGTGCTGACGGTTTCAGGTATTCTTGCTTTGTTTACGTTTCTTGTCGACTGGGTTATAAATTTTGTCATGGGAAAGTTATTGTAAGCAAAAAAATAAGGTGGATTGATGGGGGCAAGAATAAAAAAGATGGATGTTCAAGGTGCTCCGGTTGCGCGGTGGTATGCACTTAGGATTTACTCAGGTCATGAACGCAAGGTGAAAGAGGGAATAGAATCGGAGGTTCTTAGGTGTGGTCTTGGTGATAAGATACTGCAAGTCTATGTTCCGTACGAGCGTTTTGTGGAGGTTAAAAATGGAAAAAAAAGAAGTCTGACTAAAAATGCGTTTCCGGGATATGTGCTTATTGAGGCTGTGCTTGACAAGCAAACCCGGAATCTGATCATGGATATTCCTTCCGTGATGGGTTTTCTTGGCGTGGACGATAACCCTATTCCGCTTAGGCCGGATGAGGTTGAAAAGATTCTTCAGCCGGAGAGTACTGTTGAGCATCGATCTGTTGTTGAATCGCCATTCAGGTTGGGCGATTCCGTTAAGGTGATAGACGGTCCGTTTAGTTCACTGACTGGTATTGTCCATGAGGTGTGCACTGATAGAATGAAGGTTAAGGTTATGATAAGTTTTTTTGGTCGGAGTACACCTACAGAGCTTGATTTTTCACAAGTTAAGTCAGTTTCCCAATAATATGGCTTAAATTATTTAAGCTTTTGAATAGAAGTAGAATATGGCAAAAAAAGTAATCGGATTTATCAAGCTTCAGATTCCTGCTGGAGCTGCAAATCCTGCCCCACCTGTGGGGCCGGCCCTTGGTCAAAAGGGTGTTAATATCATGGAGTTTTGCAAGCAGTTCAACGCAAAGACTCAGTCTGAGTCGGGGATGATTATTCCTGTCGTTATTACGGTTTATTCTGACAAGTCTTTTACGTTTATTACCAAAACGCCTCCAGCTGCTGTTCTGCTTCTTAAAGAGGCGCAGTTGAAGAAGGGTTCAGGTGAGCCTAATCGTAATAAGGTTGGAACTGTTACTCGTGAACAGGTACGCAAGATTGCTGAGCTTAAAATGCCTGATCTTAATGCTTTCGATCTTAGAGGTGCTGAAGAGATGATTGCTGGAACAGCAAGAAGCATGGGGATTATTGTTCAGAACTAAATCTGATTATTAAAGTTATAAGGCTGTGGGAGGCTGAAAAGTCGCTTTTTTACCACTTTTCAAGAAATATTAACAATGGCTGGAAAAAAATACAGGAATGCTGCATTGAAGATTGATCGCTTGCAGGAGTATGATCTTATTGATGCTGTCGAGAAAGTAAAAGAGGTTACTGAAGCGAAGTTTGATGCGACGGTTGATATTGCCGTAAAGCTTGGGGTTGATCCTCGGCACGCTGACCAAGTTGTCCGTGGTACGGTTATGATGCCTCATGGAACTGGAAAAACGGTTTCAGTGCTGGTTGTATGCAAAGAGGCTAAGGCTGAAGAGGCAAAAGCTGCCGGAGCTGATATGGTTGGTTTTGAGGAATACATTGAAAAAATTCAGGAAGGGTGGACCGGTGTCGATGTCATTATTGCTACGCCCGATGTTATGGGTCAGCTCGGTAAAGTCGCAAAAATTCTGGGTCCGCGGGGTTTGATGCCCAATCCAAAATCAGGAACAGTTACAATGGATGTTGCCAAAGCTGTTAAGGATGTTAAGGCGGGTAAAATCGAATTCAGAGTTGATAAAGCAGGAAATGTTCATGCTCCAGTCGGGAAGATTTCTTTTCAGTCTGAGTTTCTGGTTGACAATATCAACTCTTTTCTTAGAGAAGTTGTTCGTTTGAAGCCATCGGCTGCTAAGGGGCAGTATGTTCAGGGCATTGTTATTTCAAGCACCATGTCGCCAAGTGTGAAGGTGAAAAAGGAAAAATTTGTCGCTTAATAAAAAACGGTTTATACGATGCAGCGAGATAGAAAAAAACAGATCGTTCATGACGTTGCTGAAAAAGTCAATAATTCACAGGGGATCTATCTGACTGAATTTCAGGGATTGAGTGTTGCAAAAATGGCGGAGTTGCGCCGAGAGTTCAGAAAAGTAGGGGTTGAGTATCGTGTTGTAAAAAACACACTCATTAAAAAAGCGTTGGAAGATTTGGGTGTAGCTGATAAGCTTGCGGCGGGTCTTAAAAGTACTACTGCTGTCGCGTTTGGATACGATGACCCAATTGCTCCTGCAAAGGTGATTAAGAAATTTAGCAAGACAAATGAAGCGCTTAAGTTCAAGATGGCTGCAATTGATGGTGTTGTTTTTGGCGCCGATACGCTGTCAGTGCTTTCAGAAATGCTGACTAAGACGGAAAATATCGGTCGTACTGCTGGTGTTATTAACAATGTGGTAAGTTCTGTGCCTATTGTTGTTAATGCAATTGCGAGAAACCTAGTATCGGTTCTTGATCAGGTTGCTAAGCAGAAGCAGTAGATTGTCTCACACTATTACGCACTCAAGAAATTATTATAATTGCAAATTAAACAAGAGAGGGGAATAATGTCTATTGAAACACTTGTAGAGGAAATAGGTAAGTTGACTCTTACAGAGGCATCTGAATTGGTTAAAGCTTTGGAAGAAAAGTTTGGCGTCAGTGCAGCACCTGCTGTTGTAGCTGGTGTTGTTGCTGCTTCGCCTGCTGATGCTCCGGTAAAGGAAGAGCAGACCGAGTTCGATGTTGTTTTGACAGCTGCAGGTGACAGTAAAATCAATGTTATCAAAGTTGTTCGTGCTTTGACGGGTCTTGGTCTGAAAGAGGCTAAGGATCTTGTTGATGGGGCACCGAAAACAGTAAAGGAGGCGGTCTCAAAAGATGAGGCTGAAAAAATCGCTAAGGAGCTTCAAGGTGTAGGTGCAACGGTAGCTTTAAAGTAGTTTCTTTAGGAAGAATCATTGCTAAAGCAGGCTCCGTTTCAATTTGAGACGGAGCTTTGCGTATTTTTATAAGTTATGTTTATGTGATAATTTCTGTGATGATACGATTAAGATTAAGGTAGATCTGAGAGTTTCTATCCGGCAAAGTTTCAGCGGATCGTTGTTTGGACTTAATCTAAGTAATTCATGCAATTGATAAAAGCGAGGTGCATGTGAAAGTGGCTGATGCAGCAACACCGTGTATTGACTTTTCTAAAATCCAAAGTATAATAGAATCTCCTGATTTGTTAAAAGTTCAGTTAGATTCATTTCATAGTTTTATACAGGATAGCGTTCCGCTTGCAAAGAGAAAGGACCAAGGTTTGGAGAGGGTTCTTCGTAGTGCTTTTCCTATTACCGATACTAGAGGGCTTTATTTTCTTGAGTATATATCATACAGTTTTGATAAGCCGAAATATACGGTTGAAGATTGTATTGAACGGGGTTTGACCTATGATGTATCACTAAAAGTCAAGCTTAAGCTTTCATACAAGGATGAGCCGGACGAGACCGACTGGAAGGAAACTATTCAGCAGGAGGTTTATCTTGGTAGAATTCCCTATATGACCGAGCGAGGTACCTTTATTGTTAATGGTGCAGAAAGGGTCGTTGTTGCCCAACTTCACCGTTCTCCTGGAGTTGTTTTCAGTGAAGCTGTTCATCCGAATGGCAAAAAAATGTATTCGGCAAAAATCGTTCCAACTCGGGGTTCATGGATCGAATTTCAAACCGATATAAACAATCAGATTTTTGTCTATATCGATCAGAAAAAGAATTTTCTGGTAACAGCACTTCTTCGTGCCATTGGTTTTGCAAGGGATGAGGATATTCTTGCTTTATTTGATCTTGTTGAAGAGGTCCCTATTAAATCAAGCAAAAAAGAGTTGTTGATTGGGCAGTATCTTGCTTCCGATATCGTAGATATGCAGACGGGAGAAGTTATCAGTGCAAGAACCGCTATAACTGAAGAGATTTTCGAGCAGATTCTTGCTGTAGGCTATAAAAGTCTTAAGGTAATGAAAAGCTTTTCGGGGGGAGACAAAGGAAAAGACAAGTCTATCATTATCAATACAATTCTTAATGATAGTTCGGCAACAGAGGAAGAGGCTCTTGAAATTGTCTATGAAGAACTCAGGGCTAACGAGGCTCCTGATATTGATGCCGCAAGGAGTTTTCTTGAGAGAACCTTTTTTAACCAGAAAAAATATGATCTTGGTGAAGTGGGTCGTTACAGGATCAAGAAAAAGCTTGGTCGTGAGTTTGAAGAATTGCATACTTATTTGTCTGGTAAGCCCGAACTGAGAAAGCTTTCGGATAACATCTACGAAAAAATTCTACAGACGATACAATCCTTTTCAGACGAACCTGTCGGAGAGGATATTCTTGTTTTGACGCATTATGATATTATTTCTGTC
Source organism: Chlorobiaceae bacterium (assembly GCA_037134935.1). Taxonomy (GTDB): domain Bacteria; phylum Bacteroidota; class Chlorobiia; order Chlorobiales; family Chlorobiaceae; genus Chlorobium. Next base: position 37,298 of record JBAXLG010000015.1, read on the forward strand.
ATCTATTATCTTATTAATCTGGTCAACGGACTTGCCGAGGTTGATGATGTTGATCATCTTGCGAACCGCCGTGTTCGCTCGGTTGGGGAACAACTAGCTGCTCAGTTTGTAATAGGGCTGGCAAGAATGGGTAAAAATGTCCGTGAAAAGCTTAATTCCAGAGATTCAGATAAAATTGCTCCGGCAGACCTGATCAATGCACGAACTGTTTCAAGCGTAGTATCAAGTTTTTTTGCGACAAGCCAGCTTTCCCAGTTTATGGACCAGACTAATCCTCTGGCTGAAATGACCAATAAGAGAAGGGTTTCAGCTCTCGGACCAGGTGGTCTTACTAGGGAGCGTGCAGGTTTTGAGGTTCGTGACGTGCACTATACTCATTATGGAAGGCTTTGCCCAATTGAAACCCCAGAAGGGCCTAATATTGGTTTAATATCTTCTCTTTCTGTTTATGCGGAGATTAATGATAAAGGGTTTATTCAAACGCCTTATAGAGTTGTCGACAAAGGACAGGTAACCAGTGAAGTTGTTATGCTTTCAGCTGAAGATGAGGAAAACAAGATTACAGTTCCGGTCAGTGTTCCTCTTGATGAGAATAATAAAATAGCTGTTGAGACAGTTCAGGCTAGAACAAAGGGTGATTACCCTGTTGTGGCTGCGGAGGACGTCAATTATATGGATGTTTCGCCAGTACAGATTGTTAGTGCTGCAGCAGCTCTCATTCCTTTCCTTGAGCATGATGATGGTAACCGTGCACTGATGGGGGCTAACATGCAGCGTCAAGCGGTACCTCTGCTGACATCCGAAGCTCCTGTTGTTGGTACAGGCATGGAAGGCAAGGTAGCCAAAGATTCGCGTTCGGTGATTGTCGCTGAAGGGATTGGGATTGTTGAAGATGTTACAGCTGAATATGTTCAAGTACGTTACGATATAGGGACTGAAAATGATGTACGTCTTTCGTTACTTGATCCTGATGAGGGCCTGAAAACATATAAGTTGATCAAATTTAAACGTTCCAACCAAGATACTTGCATTTCACAGAGACCTCTGGTTAAAATCGGCCAGCATGTTGAAAAAGGGACATTTCTTGCTGATAGTTCTTCTACAGATAATGGTGAACTAGCACTTGGTAAAAATGTACTGGTGGCTTTCATGCCATGGCGTGGTTATAACTTTGAGGATGCTATCATTCTGAGTGAAAGGCTTGTTTACGACGATGTTTTTACTTCCATTCATATTCACGAATTTGAGGCAAATGTTCGTGATACTAAACGTGGAGAAGAGCAGTTTACTCGAGATATTTATAATGTTAGTGAGGAAGCGCTTCGAAACCTTGATGAAAATGGTATTGTTCGAATTGGCGCGGAAGTCAAGGAGCGGGATATTCTGGTCGGAAAAATCACGCCGAAAGGTGAGAGTGATCCAACACCGGAAGAAAAGTTGCTTCGTGCGATTTTCGGTGACAAGTCCAGCGATGTCAAAGATGCATCAATGCATGTACCTGCAGGTATGAGCGGCATCGTCATTAAGACTAAGCTTTTCAGCCGTAAGAAAAAAGTTGGCATGGATGTCAAGGAAAAGCTTGATATGGTTGATCAATTATTCGATCAAAGAGAGTATGATCTTCGCAAACGTTTTGCAAAATGGTTGAAACAACATCTTGAAGGGAGTATTTGTGTCGGTGTTATAAATGACAAAGGTAAGCAAGTTATAGTTGATGGTACGGTATTTGATGATACCATTCTTGCAAAATTCAGTAGCATCCCGTTTCTTGAATCAATTGATTTTTCAAAAGGGTTGACGACATCAAAAAAGATCAATGATAATGTTTTACATCTTGTTAAAGAGTTTCGTTTTAAGCTGAAAGATATGGCTGATGAACGAGCAAATGAAAAATATAAAATCAATGTTGGTGATGAACTTCCCCCCGGTATAGAAGAACTTGCGAAAGTATATATTGCTCAGAAAAGAAAAATCCAAGTTGGCGATAAGATGGCCGGCCGACATGGAAATAAGGGCGTTGTCGGTAAAATCTTGCCGATAGAGGATATGCCGTTTTTAGAAGATGGTACTCCGGTAGATATTGTTCTTAATCCGCTTGGTGTACCGAGTAGAATGAATATTGGTCAGCTTTATGAAACCTCTCTTGGTTGGGCTGCTAAAAAACTTGGAGTAAAGTTTAAGACCCCCATTTTCAATGGGGCAACCTATCAGGAAGTACAAGAGGCGCTTGAAAGTGCTGGACTTCCTGCTCACGGTAAAGTTAAACTTTTTGATGGACGTACTGGTGAGCCATTTGATGACGAAGTAACGATAGGCTATATCTATATGCTCAAATTGAGTCATCTTGTTGATGACAAGATTCATGCTCGTTCAACAGGACCCTATTCACTGATAACCCAGCAGCCTCTTGGTGGAAAAGCTCAGTTTGGAGGTCAGCGGTTTGGTGAAATGGAGGTATGGGCTCTTGAGGCATACGGTGCCTCTAATATTCTTAGAGAGATGCTTACGGTTAAATCTGATGATGTGATTGGTCGGAACAAAACATATGAAGCTATTGTTAAAGGCCAGAATCTTCCTGAACCAGGCATTCCTGAATCATTTAATGTGCTTGTAAGGGAGTTACAGGGTCTTGGTCTTGAGATTCGTATTGATGACAAGGTTCCTTAGTAATGTTTTAATTGGCGTGTACATCATTAAAGGATGTTAAAAAGATTCGTTTAACAAGGAATATAGACTATGATTTTTTCACAGGGAGTATCACCTCTAAAAGGTGATTTTTCAAAGATAAAGTTCAGTATTGCATCTCCAGAGAGTATTCTTGCTCATTCAAGGGGAGAGGTACTGAAACCAGAAACAATCAACTATCGTACATTCAAACCTGAACGTGATGGGTTGATGTGTGAGAAAATATTTGGTCCCACCAAGGATTGGGAATGCTATTGTGGAAAATACAAGCGTGTACGGTACAAAGGTATTATCTGTGATCGTTGCGGTGTTGAGGTTACAACCAAAAACGTTCGTAGAGAGCGAATGGGTCATATATCTCTTGCTGTCCCTGTAGTTCATACGTGGTTTTTTCGTTCGGTTCCGAGCAAAATTGGTGCATTGCTTGACCTGTCAACAAAAGAGCTTGAAAGAATTATCTACTATGAAGTCTATGTTGTTATTAATCCTGGTGAACCTGGTGAAAAACAGGGGATCAAGAAGCTTGATCGTCTGACAGAGGAACAATATTTTCAGATTATAACCGAGTATGAGGATAATCTGGATCTTGATGATTCAAATCCAGACAAGTTTGTTGCAAAAATGGGTGGTGAAGCTATTCATCTGCTCCTCAAAAATATTGATCTTGATTTTACTGCTGTGCATTTGCGTACAGTGCTCAAAGAGAGTAGTTCGGAACAGAAAAGAGCCGATGCGCTTAAAAGACTTAAGGTCGTCGAATCTTTTAGAAAAAGTTATGAACCGCATAGGAAAACTCGTAAAAAACCATTTGGGCTATTTCCTGAGGACGAGCTTCCGGAACCATATGTCTATGAAGGCAACAAGCCAGAATATATGGTAATGGAAGTAGTTCCAGTTATTCCCCCTGAACTTCGTCCTCTTGTTCCTCTTGAGGGTGGACGGTTTGCTACATCTGATCTAAATGATCTTTACCGGAGGGTAATCATCCGGAACAACCGATTGAAAAAACTTATTGATATCCGCGCCCCCGAAGTGATTCTCCGCAATGAAAAGAGGATGCTTCAGGAAGCTGTAGATGCTTTGTTCGATAACTCTCGCAAAGCCAATGCTGTAAAAACCGGAGAGTCTAACCGACCACTTAAATCTCTTTCGGATTCATTGAAGGGTAAGCAGGGGCGGTTTCGTCAGAACCTTCTCGGTAAACGAGTCGACTATTCAGGGCGTTCGGTTATCGTTGTTGGTCCGGAGCTGAAGCTTCATGAATGCGGTTTACCGAAAAGTATGGCTATAGAGCTTTTTCAGCCATTTGTGATTCGTCGTCTTGTTGATCGTGGTATTGCAAAATCGGTTAAATCGGCAAAGAAATTAATTGATAAAAAAGACCCGATTGTTTGGGATGTCTTGGAAAAAGTCATTAATGGGAGACCTGTTTTGCTAAACAGGGCGCCGACACTTCACCGACTCGGTATCCAGGCTTTCCAGCCGGTATTGATCGAAGGAAAGGCTATTCAGATACATCCTCTTGTCTGTACAGCATTTAATGCTGATTTTGACGGTGACCAGATGGCTGTGCACATTCCACTTTCACAGGAAGCACAAATTGAGGCATCTCTGCTTATGTTGTCTTCTCATAACCTTATTCTACCACAATCCGGCAAACCAGTTACTGTCCCTTCTCAAGACATGGTACTCGGAATGTATTATCTGACTAAGTCACGTCCTGGTGATCAGGGCGAAGGGCAGATATTCTATAGTTCTGAAGATGTGCTTATTGCGTATAATGAACAACGTGTTGGTCTACATGCACAGATTTTTGTTCAGTATACGGATCAAATTGATCAAAAATTTGATCCGTTACGAGTGCTTGATACCCTTGTAGATGCAAAGTCGGAAAAGAATATTTGGCTTAAAGCACAGATTGAAAAGAAGGCTATTCTTCTCACTACGGTTGGCAGAGTGATTTTCAACCAACATGTACCTAAAAAGATAGGCTTTATCAATAGGGTTATCGACAAAAAAGTTGCTAAGGAGCTGATTGGGCGATTGAGTAGCGAGGTTGGTAATATTGAGACTGCTAAATTTCTTGATAATATCAAGGAGGTCGGGTTCTTCTATGCTATGAAAGGAGGGCTTTCAGTAAGTCTTTCAGATGCTATTGTTCCGGATACAAAGGTTCGTCATATCAAAAGTGCACAACGTGAGAGTACTAAGGTTGTCAAAGAGTATAATCGTGGAACCCTGACTGATAATGAACGTTACAATCAAATTGTTGATGTTTGGCAGAAAACATCCAATATAGTTGCCGAAGAGTCTTATCAGAAGCTGAAAAAAGATCGGGATGGTTTCAATCCGCTCTATATGATGCTTGATTCTGGGGCTCGAGGTTCAAGAGAGCAGGTACGACAGCTTACTGGTATGAGAGGTCTTATTGCTCGTCCGCAGAAGTCAATGTCCGGACAACCGGGCGAAATTATTGAAAATCCAATTATTTCGAATCTCAAAGAGGGGCTTACTGTTCTTGAGTATTTCATTTCAACGCACGGTGCGCGTAAAGGTCTTTCGGATACTTCTTTGAAAACGGCTGATGCTGGTTACTTGACCAGAAGACTACACGATGTTGCTCAAGATGTTATTGTTACTATGGATGATTGTGGAACTACACGAGGCCTCTATGTCCACCGAAATATTGAGGAAGAGACTAGTGGACAGATAAAGTTCCGAGAAAAAATCAAAGGCCGCGTTGCTGCTCGCGATATTGTTGATACTTTGAACAACACTGTGGTAGTAAAGTCTGGAGAAATTATTACAGAGGAACTTGCCGAACTTATTCAAGATACTGCTGGTGTTGAAGAGGCAGAAATTCGTTCGGTATTGACTTGTGAGGCCAAAATAGGCATTTGTTCGAAATGTTATGGAACAAACCTTTCTGTGCACAAAATCGTTGAAATCGGTGAAGCTGTCGGGGTTATTGCTGCACAGTCGATCGGAGAGCCGGGAACACAGCTTACACTTCGTACCTTTCACCAAGGAGGTACAGCGCAAGGTGGTATTTCTGAAACTGAGACCAAAGCATTCTATGAAGGTCAAGTGCAGTTTGAAGATATCAAGACAGTAAGACACGTTGCGATCAATGAAGATGGTGTTGAGGATACGCGATCTATTGTTATTCAGAAAAATGGCAAAATTAACATTGTCGACCCTGAATCTGGTAAAATCCTCAAACGATATCAGGTGTCGCATGGTGCGCACCTTTATTGTGAAAATGGTACGATAGTAAAAAAGGATCAAGTGCTATTCAGTAGTGAACCAAACAGTACGCAGATTATTGCTGAACTATCTGGTTTTATCAAATTTGCCGATATTGAAAAGGGTATTACTTACAAAGAAGAGATTGATCCTCAGACTGGTTTTGCTCAGCATACTATTATCAATTGGCGTTCCAAGCTGAGATCTACAGAAACAAGGGAACCAAGACTGTTGATTGTCAATCAGACTGGTGAAATTAAAAAGAGTTACCCTGTCCCTATCAAATCCAATCTTTATGTTGAAGACGGCCAAATGATTGTTCCTGGTGATGTTATGGCTAAAGTTCCAAGAAATCTTGACCGTGTAGGTGGTGATATTACCGCTGGTTTGCCGAAAGTTACCGAACTTTTTGAGGCACGTATTCCTACTGATCCGGCGATTGTTACTGAAATTGATGGTTATGTGAGTTTTGGGGCACAGCGTAGGAGCAGTAAAGAGATCAAGGTTAAAAATGACTTTGGGGAAGAAAAGGTGTATTATGTGCAAGTTGGTAAGCATGTGCTTGCTAATGAAGGTGATGAAGTAAAGGCTGGTGACCCGTTAACTGATGGAGCAATTTCACCACAAGACATTCTTCGAATTCAGGGTCCCAATGCTGTGCAACAATACCTCGTGAACGAAATCCAGAAGGTTTACCAGATAAATGCTGGTGTCGAGATCAATGACAAGCATCTTGAAGTGATTGTACGCCAGATGCTTCAGAAGGTACGTGTTGAGGAGCCTGGTGATACTGAACTTTTACCAGGAGATCTGATTGATCGTAGTGCGTTTATGGAAGCCAATGAAAGCATTGCTGAAAAAGTTCGTGTTATTGACAAAGGTGATGCACCGGTAAGGATTCAAGATACCCAGTTGCATAAACTGCGTGATATTACCAAACTCAATCAAGAGCTTCGCAAAAATGGTAAAAATATGATTACTTTTGAGCAAGCTCTTCAGGCAACTTCGCATCCTGTATTGCTTGGTATTACCAGTGCAGCATTGCAGACTGAAAGTGTGATATCTGCAGCATCTTTCCAAGAAACCACTAAAGTTTTAACCGATGCCGCTGTTGCAGGAAAAGTTGATTTTCTTGCTGGACTGAAAGAAAATGTGATTGTTGGTAAGTTAATTCCTGCTGGTACAGGACTAAAAAAGTACAAAACAATAAAACTGACCGACGAAGGTCATGATATGGAAGCTGTGGTATTATGCTGATCAGTGTTACTTTTGGCCTACTTCCAAAACATTTCCGGGGCGCAACAAATTAAGGCGCCCCTTCTTGATTCGATTTGTGAATATGAAGGAATCGGGAGTGTTGTGGAGGCTAAATTCGGTCAATAATAACTGATATTCGTCTGAAATCGGATCATGTCCAGATTTACTATGAGTAGCTAACATTAGTGTCCGGTTAAAATAACACCAGCTGAGAGACCGGATCCCTCACTTTTTT
>JBAXLG010000016.1:0-43274 GCA_037134935.1 Chlorobiaceae bacterium
GTCTTCCTTTGCTTTGGGGCTCTGACCATGTTCTTCACGTTTAGGTCTTCCACCGCTATTAGGCTATAGCTTAGAACAACCTAGGTTACAATGTCAAGATTGTAATCAACGTAGCCTGGTTTCGCTACGCGAGAACGGTGCAAACTGGTTTCGCTTATAGTCAACTGGTTGCCACTGCCCCTGAAGGGGCGTGGTTTTACGCGATTAGCTATAAACCACAAACCACCTTTCGTTTAGCTCCGTCAAGAACATCAACTAGCAAACTTGTAATTTCGGTGTGACTGCTTGGTTTGTAGACTGGTCGTAGACCAGTCTACGGAAGGGATGGAACTGTAAATTAGGAAGGGGAATCAACTGTGGCATATCAATATATTTACGAAGTACCCCCAACACGAAGCTCTTTGACAGAATATTAACCTAATATTACACTTAGCAATTTATTACTGGAAGATAGGTTCAAATATCAGATTCTGATTGTCTGAAATTACACTTATCCATCTACCTTAATATAGATTAAAATCATGTAATGCCCTATTCTTAATCAAATTCTATGATATAATCTTTTTGCTGATCTGAGTATGGACATTTAATTTGGTAAACCTTCTTTGAACTCAATATAAAGGCAAGATCTTTAGCCATCAATGCTCGGATCAGTATAGCTCATTAGGAAAGCAGAATGATAAAGATAATACTTTTAGTTTATTTTAGAAAATAACGGCACGTAAGAGGTTGGATTCATGACAACAGAAAACCAAACAAACCAGCGATTTATTATGCTAGTTGAGGATAGTGACGAGGATTATAAGACCCTTTTGTGGATTTTTAAGAAATTAGCTGTTACTTATCCCATTATTCGCTGTGAAGATGGTGAAGAATTGTTAAGTTACCTTAAATGCGATGACTGTGATAAAATTATTCAGCCCGCGATTATTTTGCTGGATTTAAATCTACCTGGTATTGATGGACGGAAAATTTTACAACGTATTAAAGAGAACGAGAAGTTTAAAGTTGTACCAGTAATTATATTAACTACTACTTCCAATTCTAAAGATATAAAATATTGCTATCAAAATGGGGCGAATGGGTATATTATTAAACCATTAAATTTAGAAAAATTTATGCGTACAATACAAATGCTGCTAGACTACTGGTTTGATGCGTCTATTCTGCCTGATATTCGATTCGCTTAGCCACAATTTCGGCTAAAACCAGTATTCTACCAGATCAAAGTTGACCAGATTAACCAATAGGTTTCTCTTTTCGTAGAAGGGTCTCCTGAGTCTCCTGATCTTTTTGGCCTTAACACCACTGCATCTTCTACAATTACATTTTATCCGTAAAGGGGAGATTTTGAACCTGATTAACCAATTCTTATTTAGCTACAGTTACACTTATGGTATAAATAATCGCTTAGCGCATAGCAACTTGTTTGACAAATTGGTTTGGTTGTAATATTATGTATAATAAATTGATCTGATTCAAAAGTGCTGTTCTAGTTTTACATGCTTGTAGTTCAAGAGATCCTATATTGGTAAAGCCAATTTGAAGCATGCTTGAATACTCAGGAGGATTTTGCCTTATCAAGGTGAGGGGTCTGTCTATGAAGTATTGGCTCTGGATTGATTGAGAGGCTATAATAGCCAGGGAACGTTATCCCGACTCCGATTCAAAAAGTAGGGATGAAAAACTAACCTTAATGAGTATAAGCAAGTTATTATATTTTTTATTTACAAAATATTTGATGTATTTTATTATTTTTATATATAAAAATATAGTAGTTTAGTTTATTTTAATGTTAGCATGGTGAGGTATTTTTAAATTGAACAATAAGTTCGATTTCAATACTTGCATTAAGAGGTAATTCTGCCACGCCTACAGCACTTCTTACATGAAATCCCTTCTCATCAAAGATGGCGTGTAGCAAAGAAGATGCGCCGTTAGCAACAAGATGCTGACTGGAAAAGCAGGGATCACTTGCAACATAGATTGTGAGTTTGATAATTTTTTCAATGCCGTCAAGAGATCCTGTCGCTGATTTAATGGCCGCCAAAGCATTGAGAAGAGCTACTCTTGACGCATTGAAAGCATCCTCCCGATTACTTTCATTAACCTTGCCTTTTCCTCCCGGCTCTATCAATTTTCCTTCTCGGAGAGGGAGCTGACCCGAAGTATAGACAAGATTGCCTATCCTGATTGCTGGTAAATAAAGACCCGCTGCGGTAGGTAATGTTGGCAGTGTAAAACCAGCTTTGATGATTTTATCTTCGATATTACTCATAAGAAATTCTTTTGTTAAATGGATTTTGCGACTACTTTTACTATCTAAAATGACTATTCAGTGTATTCTGATCACCGTAAAACTGTGGGAATGCAGTTATGTTGAAAATGTAACTCAAAATCAGTTTGAATATCTTGTGCAAATATAACAGAGTGGTCAGTTTGACTGCCAATCAGTGTAATACTTCGTATTGTAGTTGCTTTGGTACTATTTTTAAAAATTCTTGAATTTTTACCTCCGCCGAATTTTTAGCAACTCACAAAGGATTGATGTAATTTGTTTTACAGTCCTTTAATAATCAAAGGATTTTGATCATATGGCGCTTTATCAACGTTATAGTAATCCTCTTCCGCGTCTTTATCTGATCAGCAGTGGAAAGGATGATCCTTATACAGGAACGTTGCTCATGGAACAGATTAAGCTCCTTCCCCACTATTTATCCTGCATAGTTCAGATTCGGGAAAAGCATTTTGAAGCTAAACAGTTATTTTACTTAGCTCTGAAGGCTGCAGAAAGCACTTTGTCTAAAGAAGTATTGTTAGTTATTAATGAACGGGTGGATATTGCTGTAGCTACAGGTCTGCAGGGTGTTCATCTTCCTGAAAACAGTTGCCCGCCTGATAAACTTCGTACGGTTGCCCCTGAATTACTTATCGGTTGCAGTGTTCATTCTCCATCATCGGCGCTCATTGCTGAGGAATCGGGTGCTGATTATTTGCTTTTCGGGCCGGTTTTTGATACTCCTTCAAAAAGAAAATATGGCTTACCCCAAGGGTCGGATAAACTTGGTAAGCTTTGCCGTTCAACGTCTCTACCTGTTTTTGCTGTTGGAGGAATAACACATCAAAATGCTTCGCAATGTATAGATAACGGTGCGTATGGAGTAGCAGGAATATCTCTTTTTGTACCGAGCGCTAAATTTATTGAAAACGTTGAAAAATTTTACCGTATCCTTTACACATGATTCCAGTTCCTCCTTTTCTTTGTGTCATAACCGATGAAACAAAATGCCCTGTTTCTCTTGCTGAAGACGCTCTTAGGGGAGGAGCAAGCATGATACAGTTAAGGCACAAAACTGCTTCTGGCAGTAAACTGTTCTTCTGGGCTGTCGAAATCTGCAAACGTTGCAAACCATATAACGCCCTATGCATTATTAATGATCGTGTTGACATTGCCCTTGCAAGCGGCGCTGATGGTGTTCACCTTGGTCAGCAGGACCTCCCTGCTCATGCCGCCAGGAAACTTTTAGGTGAGTCACAAATCATAGGTGTTTCGGTATCTTCATCCGAAGAAGCACTAAAAGCAGTAAAAGATGGAGCAAATTACATTGGATTTGGTCATATCTATAGGACTATATCAAAACAAAAAAGGTCTGCTCCGGTTGGCGAGGATGCTCTTAAAAATGTTGCGTCACTCATCTCTGTACCACTCATTGCAATAGGTGGCATCACCGTTAAAAATGCCCCAACAGTTATCAGCCTAGGTGCATCGGGCGTAGCTGTCATTTCATCCGTCAGCAAAGCTGTTGACCCCTTCACTGCAACCCGTGAACTTGTAGAAGCCGTAAACAGGAAATATCCTTGAAAAAAAACTACACAACAGTTCTTAGCATCGCTGGATCAGATGGTAGCGGTGGTGCCGGTATTCAAGCGGATATCAAAACAATTGCTGCCCTTGAATGTTATGGATTATCGGTCATAACGGCCATTACAGCCCAAAATACAAGCGGAGTAAAGAAAATTTACCATCTCTCAGAGAAATGTGTCTTAGAACAGTTCAGAGCTATTGTTGATGATATTCATATTGATGCTGTAAAAATCGGAATGCTGGGTAGTACCGGGATGATTAAAGCTGTAGCTATAATGCTAAAGGAACTTCCAGGAACACCCCCTGTTATTCTGGACACTGTACTCGGTACCTCAGGAGGAAGACCACTACTACCACTGAAAGCTATTCCGACCATAAAAGCAGAACTCTTTCCTCTTGCAGCATTAATTACACCTAACCTATCGGAAACAGCCATATTAATAGGCATGAACAAACCTCCAGCTACACCCGAAGCAATAGAAACTGCCGCCACGATACTGCAAAAAATGGGAGCTGCCTCAGTACTCATAAAAGGAGGGCATAGCGAAGGAAACGAATGCCATGACTGTCTACTCTATAACCACAAGTTTTTTTGGTTCCGCTCAAAAAAAGTCATAACCTGCAATACTCACGGCACAGGGTGCACACTTTCATCAGCTATTGCAGCATTTTTAGCAAAAGGTGAAGCTATGAATTATGCTGTAGAAAAAGCCAAAGCATATACACTTGAAGCCCTTAAAGCCGGAACAGATTACAACCTTGGGAGAGGCTGCGGCCCACTGCATCACGGTTTCACGCTCTGGAAATAGGTTTTTTACACGCCCCGAGGTGGTCGACCTATTGAGTAATAGGTAAATCCAAACTGTTCCATGAATTCTGGGTTATAGATATTCCTTCCATCAAAAATAATCGGTGTTATTAGATTTTTTTTGATCATTTCGAAATCAGGGCTTCGAAACACGTGCCACTCAGTAAGTACTACAAGTGCATCGGAACCTTGCACCGCATCTTCAGCATTTAACGCATAATACAAGCCATCAATCTGGCCATATATCCTTTCAACCTCATCCATAGCAATGGGATCATAGACTCTAACCTCAGCACCTTCTTTTAAAAGCTCCTCAATTACTTTACGGCTGGGAGCTTCGCGCATATCATCAGTATTCGGTTTAAAGGAAAGCCCCCATAGCGCAAAAACTCGACCATGAATTTCATCCCCAAAATGCGTCTTTATTTTTCTAACAATGCTACTTTTCTGATCATTATTAACGGCCTCAACTGCCTGCAGGATTCGTGAATGATAGCCATGCTTATGAGCTGTTCTCCCAAGTGCCTGCACATCCTTTGGAAAGCAAGACCCACCATAACCTACACCAGGATAAATAAAGGAAAAACCAATCCGAGAATCAGACCCAATACCTTTGCGTACAGCTTCAATATCAGCACCAACCAGTTCGGCAATGTTGGCAATTTCATTCATGAAACTAATTTTTGTCGCAAGCATTGAGTTGGCTGCATACTTTGTCAACTCGGCTGAACGGATATCCATAGCGATAAATCGTTCATGACTACGGTTAAATGGTGAGTATAAAAAACGAAGAAGCTCTTTAGTTCTTGGATTGTCAACACCAACAACAATTCTTTCGGGTTTCATGAAATCGTTAACTGCATCCCCTTCCTTGAGAAACTCAGGATTTGAAACAACGTCAAAGTCAATTTCAAAATGTCGTTCAGCAAGTACTGAACTGATTGTTTGCCGCACCAAATCGGCAGTACCAACAGGTACCGTGGATTTATTGATAACAATCCGATACTCCTGAATATAGGTTCCAATACTTTCAGCCACACTGAGTACGTGACACAAATCAGCAGAACCATCCTCATCAGGAGGAGTCCCAACAGCGATGAACTGGTACAAGCCGAATTCTACTCCCTCATGGAGATTTGAAGTAAACTTCAAACGACCTGCCCGACTATTTTCTATAATAAGTTCTTCGAGACCAGGTTCATAGATGGGTATGTGACCATCGTTAAGAAGATCAATCTTCTTCTGGTCAATATCAACACAAAGTACGTCATTACCAACTTCTGCAAAGCAGGCACCGGTTACAAGCCCAACATAACCTGACCCGAATATGGTTATTTTCATTAAACAACATTGATTTGCAGAGATGCCCTTATTGTTAAAACGAATAAAGCAGCATTCTATATTTTTTATTCAAGAACTACCACAAGACAACGAGATTTCTGCCAAAAAGCGCTTTCATCGCGGATAAGAAGAAGTGAAGATGTTTTACCGCCAACAAGTTCGTAAGAACCTACGCTATGAGGAGTAATAATTTTGAGCCTCTTCAGCGGCCAATCAAAAAAAAGATCACGTGTTTCAGTTATATCAACTTTTTTAAAACGATTGATATTAAAATCGGATGCAAGACGGTACTCTGTGCCAAATAGTTTTTCAAGAGGATTGATACGCACTAAAACACCTTTGTTAACAAGGTCATCAAAAGTTCCGGAGATGTAATATGCTGTGTACAGCTGGGCATCCTGATCTTGGATATATTCATCAAGCACATCAACAGTTGCCATAAGAGACGATATCTGGCTGTTGAGCTTCTGCACATGACCTTTTAGTATATTGACCTCACCATCCTTGGTATTAATTGCCATTTTCAACTCTGAAACCAGATTATCGAGAGATTCTACTCGATACGATGACACCCTATTCTCCTCCTCAAGCTTTCGAATCAGATTTTTGCTTGCCGCAAGGGTAGAATCGATAAAACGGATTCCAGCTGTAATATCCTTTCCGATTTGCTCGACAGTCTCCTTGTCCTTGCCCTCTACCCCAGAAGAAAGACGTTCAACAACAGCTTCTTGCTGCTGAATTCTACCAAGATTTTTCTGTACCTGAGCAAGAATAGCCGTAATGGATTCGAGATGCTCCTGCCTCGGATCCTGCCTCGGTTTTTCAGAACTGCAAGACGATAGAATCAAAAAAAAAGCAAAAAAAACAACACCGGCAACCTTGAGACGACTATCTTTTACAGACATTGAATCCATTGTTCGACCCTTTTCTTTTATGTCATACTACGTGTTATGCAATGCTGGAAAATGGTATTTGAAATAGTAACATTTCACCACTATCAGGAAAATAGCTTTTTCCTCATTAACAATATGAAAACCAGCATCATTGCCTTTTTAACTAAGTGATAAGTGAAAATACATGATGTCTATAGTTTCGTATAATTTGCATGGGTATAAAAGAAAATTACCCGTATAGTTTGATTCAACACCATTTTTTAAGCAACTCAACAAGCAGGCTCACCCCAAAACCAGTACCTCCATTTATTTTGCCGCCACCTTTTGGCACAAATGACGGGCCAGCAATATCAATGTGAGCCCAGTTTTTATGCTTATCAATAAATTTTTCGAGAAATTTTGCAGCAGTAACCGAACCAGCACCTCGCCCACCTGTATTATTGACATCAGCAATATCTGACTTTATCTGCTCATCATAAATATCCCAAAGTGGCATACGCCATACCTTTTCACCGGACTGTTCACCAGCTTGAAAAATCTCATCGGCCAGCTTATCATTGTTGCTGAAAAGACCAGCAACAGAATACCCAAGTGCCACAATACAAGCACCTGTCAGGGTAGCAAGATCAATTATAACATCTGGTTTATATTTTTCAACAGCATAAGTAAGGGCATCAGCAAGAATCAGCCTGCCCTCGGCATCTGTATTACTAACCTCAACAGTAATTCCCGAATACGTAGTAATAACATCACCCGGGGTCTGAGCCTTACCATCGGGCATATTGTCAGTAGCAGGAATCAATCCAACAATATGAAGGGGAAGTCCAAGGCGGGCTATCGCTTCAATTGTTCCAAGAACACTTGCAGCTCCAGCCATATCGGACTTCATTTCCCCCATATTCTCAGAAGGTTTGAGCGAAATGCCACCAGAATCGAAGGTAACACCTTTGCCAACCAAAGCAACAACACTCTTGATCTGTCCTTTTGGCCTGTAGTCGAGTACCGTAAACGTTGGTGCGGAAAAACTTCCTTTATTTACTGCAAGTAAGCCACCCATACCGAGTGACTCCATCTCTTTTTTACGAAAAACCGTTACCTCGTAACCATACTTTTTACCTGACACTTCTGCGGCTTTTGAAATATCTTCTGCTTTCAAATAATTTCCTGGCAGATTAACCAGATCCCTTACCACCTTTTGGCATGAACTAACAATTTTCCCATCGCTTCCACCTTTCTGAATCTCATCAAAAACAGCTGAATCAGCTCTGAACACAAGCTCAACAAGCCCTTTCGATTTCCCTTTTGACTCCTTTTTATCCAGCTTGCCACTTTTCAGGCGATCAAACCGATATGAACCCGCAAAACAACCGGTAACAAAGTTATAAACAAGTGTTGAAACACTTTGCCCTGCAACAGCTGCAAATTCTTCAACACATGAAAAATCAATAGTAAATTTTTCAATTTTCATTTCTACGGCTTTGGAAGCAATGGAAGCCGCAGCTTTACGCCAATCATCCAAGTTTTTGCCCTCTCCACTACCGAGAAGGGCAATCCGCTCTGCAGTGCATTTCCCATTATGACCATAAAGCAATACAACCTCGCCAGCATCAGCTTTAAAATCTTTTAATGCCTGTTGATTAAGCTCAAGACTCTCAAAAAGTTTTCCTGCTTCTTTTTTCAACTCTCGAGTACTGAACGGCAAAACGAGAAGATCGGTGCTAATACGATCAAGACCAATTTTTGTTACTGATATTTTCATAATTTCTATTCGTCGTTAACGCTGTCAAGCTGATATTTTCCTGTTTTCAAAAACTCCCGGACGTCATCAAGCACTACCTTCTGAGCCCTGTCAGATGATAACTGGAAAAGGCATCCCGCAGCATTCATATGCCCTCCTCCACCATATTTTTTAGCAAGCTTGTTGACATAAATATTACCACGCGACCTGAAACTCGCCTTGGTTCTGCCATCCTGCATTTCAACCAAAAGCACAGCAATCCGAACTGTTGGAACACTTAAAAGATAACGGATAATGAGATCGGTATCAAATAGTTTGCTCCCTGTCGATTTGATCATATCCTGCGATATGAAAAGCCACGAAATACTACCGTTATCGAGAATGTCAATGGCACTCAACGCGGCACCAAGCAATTTGAGCGCATT
This sequence comes from Chlorobiaceae bacterium, assembly GCA_037134935.1. Lineage (GTDB taxonomy): Bacteria > Bacteroidota > Chlorobiia > Chlorobiales > Chlorobiaceae > Chlorobium. The sequence goes on from JBAXLG010000016.1 coordinate 9,071, forward strand.
GCAGGTAAGAGAGTTGTAAATCCTGTCGTATATCTTCGAAGCATCTGCACCCTTGCTCACAAGATCCCCTGCAAGCCGATAAACATAAGGAGTTGTTTTCGGAAACCTGAAAGAGCCAGTGTCCGTCATAACAGATGTATAAAGAGCCTCAGCAATGTCAGGAGTAAAAAGTTCACAGTCCAATCGCTCCTGAAAAGCATAAATCAGATCATAAATCAACTCACCAGTAGACGATGCATAGCTTTCACAAGCCATAACATCCGTAAAATCATCCGGATCAAGATGATGATCAATGCACACAATTTTCAGACTCCCGAGTTCCTTTGAAAAACTTACATGCGGCCACAATGAACCCATCCTGTCATGTAAATTTGCATCAAGCAAAACCAGAACATCGCACAACGACAGAGCCTGTATTGCATCCTCATCACGGGCATTAAAAAGGTTTATGGGATAAAGCTGCTTGAGAAACTGATAGTTAGGAGGCACATCAGTAGGGTTGACAATTGAAACCTCTTTACCGAATGAAGTAAGCACCAGCGCAAGGGCAACTTCGCTACCGAGGCCATCCCCATCGGAATTTTCATGCGTTGTAATAACAATATGCTGACCAGCCAAAAGCTCATCAATTACCGGAGACCATTCCGCGGTTTTAAGCGTCCTTCCATACTCTGGTAATATCATTTACTATGCAGTAACTTTATCAAAAAATAAAAGCCTAATCTATACTTTTTTCCCGTTACGAAAAACAGAAACTCCCTCTGTTTTCAAACTGAATGAATACTCAACGAATGTTAAAAAACTTTACAATACTCAGGGGTCTTTCAAAAAGGCACTTAAGAGCACCTAAATTTTAATAGAGCTAATAACTGGCTTACAGCTTTCTTGACCTGAACAAAAGAGCATATATTCCTAACTGAAGCAAGCCACACCGATCTGTAGTAGTTCTTCATCGGTCGATTTTAATCAATAACATTTTCGCTGAGTAATGACTATACACCTTCCCAATATCATTGACATGACTCGTCAGGAGCTTCAACTTACACTCGCATCGTTGGATGAACCATACTATAAAGCCGACCAAATTCACCGGTGGCTTTTCAGTCATCACGCAGCAAGCTTTAACGACATGAAAAATCTCAGCCGAGCATTACAAAAAAAACTGGCAGAAAGATTCTCAATCCAGCCGCTTGAAGTTATTGATCATTTGGTAACCAGCGAAAAAAACAATGACAACCCTACACAAAAAATTCTACTGAAGTTACCCGATAACGAATTGATCGAAACGGTTCTCATCCCAGCCACCAACAGGATGACAGCTTGTATCTCTTCTCAGGTTGGATGCGCTTTCCAATGCTCCTTCTGTGCAACAGGAAAAATGGGATTACAAAGAAATCTCAGTGCAGGAGAAATTACCGGACAAGTCTATGCTCTCAACAAGACACTATTTACCAAAGATCCAGACAAAAAAGTCACAAATATTGTGTTTATGGGAATGGGGGAACCGCTTATGAACTGGAATAATGTTATTGAATCCATTGAAACTCTTAGTAAAAAGAACTACAGTTTCAGTATTTCCCAGAAAAAAATAACCATTTCGACTGTCGGAGTAATTCCAGAAATACAGAAACTTGCAAAGTCGGGAATAAAAACAAAGCTTGCAGTATCATTACACACCGCCGAACAGCAAAAAAGAGAATTGCTTATGCCATTGGCAGCAAAACAGTATCCGCTAAAAGCACTGTGCAGATCACTCGAAGATTATACAGCCACAACGGGAATGCCTGTAACTCTTGTTTATATGCTTTTAAAAGGAATCAACGATTCTCTGCAAGACGCAAAAATGCTTGCCCGCTTTGCACATAGCTTTTTATGTAAAATAAATTTGATTGATTATAATTCAATCATTAATATTAACTTCAAAAATGTTAATAGCTCTTCAAGAGACATATTCACACGCTACCTCATTGATTCAGGCCTTCATGTCACTATCAGAAAAAGCTATGGAACTACAATTAATGCGGCGTGCGGTCAACTTGCTATAACTGGCATGCAGCGTTGTAACAATATATAACCATAATAAAATCATGGATTTACTCGATTTAATTCCTTTTCAGAAGGAATTTAACAAAGTTTATCACGGCTTAAACAGCAATGCAACCCATACTTCGGAAAAACCTGTATTCAATGAATTGAAAGTAAGACGATACGAAAAACCAATTGCATCAGTTTCTGATTTTATTATCAACAAAATTGATCACTGGGTAGGCTGGGAACTGAAAAATGAAAAAACAGCTGTGGGAGGGATGGTAACCATCCGAGCGGAAGTAACGTCATTTATACTTTTCGGTATGAAAATTGATGTGACCTTTGGCTTGTTTGAGGAAAAGGATATCAACGACTTTGTAATTACTACAGTCAACGCCAAGTCTGAAACCCATATCGAATCCAAAGGAGACCTTGGAGAAAGCCGCAGGATTATCAGAATGATGCTCGGTGCACTGGATTTTGAGTTCAGAACCGAACATATCAAAGAAGAAGACTATCAGAATCGTTCTGTAGATTCCAATAGTGCCGTTGCCGCATTTCAGCAGATTTTTGACGAAGCAAAACTTCAGCATCAAAAAAAACCAGCGGGCAGCCCAAAAGCCACCAGCATTGAATTCAAGAAAAGACCCGCCGTACAGACCATTCAGCTCAAACCATTGGAAAAAAGCAGTGAAACTGCTACTGTAAATACTCCTGAAACAGGGGATACTCTGCGGAATGGATCCATATCAGCTACTTCCGAAAACTTGGCAACCACATATGAAACAAGACCTTCAAAACCAAAAGTGACAATCATTACTACTAAAAAAAACATATAAACACTGAGTAATGATAATTATTCTACTTGGAGCACCAGGTGCAGGGAAAGGGACACAGTCCAATTACATATCAAAATCCCTTGGTATACCTCAAATCTCAACGGGTGACATGTTGCGCGCTGCCGTAAAAGCAGAAACACCGCTCGGCATCCAGGCAAAAAAAATTATGGAGACCGGGCAGCTTGTTTCCGATGAAATAATCATCGGTCTCGTCAAAGGTCGGCTGGCCGAACCAGATTGCTCCAATGGATGTCTTTTTGATGGTTTTCCCCGTACAATTGCACAAGCTGAAGCATTGAAAAAAGATGGGATCAGGATCGACCATATTGTTGAACTTAATGTTGACGACAATGACATTATTGAACGCGCAAGTGGACGACGAGTGCATCCCGCTTCAGGAAGAACGTACCATATACGCTTCAATCCGCCTAAAATTGAAGGCGTTGATGATGAAACCGGAGAACCTCTGGTGCAGAGAACTGACGATCAGGAGGAAACCGTAAAGCAACGCCTGTTAGTCTATCACAAACAGACGGCACCCCTGATCGACTTCTATCAGAGCCTTTCGATGACTAATGGAACAGGATTACAATACCACAAGATTGATGGAACCGGAAGTGTTGAAAAAATCCGTGATAAAATTCTTGACGCACTTCATGCCTGAAAATTGTGTATAAAAACATTTTAAAAAAAAGTCAGTGCATAGCGCTGACTTTTTTTATTCAATAACATGCAAGCACTGATTGTTGCAGAAAAACTTTTTAGAGGTGAACCATTTACCGCAATGGTTCCTGACTCTTTGGAACAAGAAATACATACAGGATGTATGGTACTTCTTTTCCGGAAAAAAGGAAATGAAACCCTTTCAATCGGCTACATCCTGCAACTTACACAAGAAGAAATAGAGGTTTCTTCCAATATAGAAATAGCTGACTTACTCTATGACGGACGTCCTGTCCTGAACGCCACTTTGTTAAAACTAACAAAGTGGATAGCAAATTATTATCAAACAAGAAGAATTGACGCACTTATAGCAGCATTGCCTGCTGCCGTACGAACCACTATTCATGATGTCGTTGAACTGACAAGCTTTTCACTGAAATCCGAAACCAAAAAAATTATTAACACGGCACTCCGGCGCTCAATCCTGCAACTTATAACAAAAGAAAAAAGGCTAACGGTTCATCAACTTCAACGGCGGCTTGGCAAAAAACAACTCTACCGAACCCTCTCTGAACTTGAGAGAGGGGGACATCTTACAGTCACTAAAAAATTTTTATCAACAAAACCAAAACAAAGAACAGCTTATCAATTGACTAAACCATTACCCGAAAATATTGGGGAAATTCTTCTCGGTTCACCTAAACAACTTGAAGCCTTACAAACACTCTCCTGCATTACCAACACCAGTTCTTTTGCCGAAACCATCGGCGCCTCGTGGAAAACCCTTAACACACTGATAAAAAAAGGGTTTGTGGAAAAGATTCAAATTGAGATCAAGAGCAATTTTTCGACTGGCTTTTCCGAAAATAACGAGCTACCGCAGATCCTTACAACTTCACAACAAAACATACTTGATCAGCTCAAAAGTGCCTTTGAAAAACACCAATACCACACGTTTCTACTGCACGGCGTAACCGGAAGCGGAAAAACCTTGATCTATATTGAACTATTAAAAAGTGTTCTTGCGGCAGGAAAAACCGCCATTGTACTGGTACCGGAAATATCTTTGACTCCCCAGACAGCCAGCCGATTCCATCAACACTTTCACGACAACATTACCATACTGCATAGCGGCATGAATAACCAGGAAAAATATGATGCCTGGCACAGCCTTCGACTTGGAAAAACAAAAATAGCCCTCGGTGCCCGTTCAACAATTTTTGCACCGCTCGAAAACATCGGAGCAATTATTGTAGACGAAGAACATGACGGTGCTTATAAACAGGATCGTCTTCCCCGCTATCATGCCAGGGACACTGCTGTAATGAGAGCAATGTTCAGCAACGCAATCTGCCTGCTCGGGTCAGCAACACCATCCTTTGAATCTTACAGCAATGCCCTGAACGGTAAATACACCTTGCTTGATCTGCCTGAACGCATTGATGGTGTATCAATGCCTGCCATCACTCTTATATCGATGAAAGAGAGTCCAAAAGCTTCAGCATCAATCTCCGAACTACTATTTCAACAGATATCTATCCGTCTGAAAAAAAACGAACAGGTTATTCTTCTACAGAACAGAAGGGGCTTTGCCGGAAGCATCTTCTGTCTGGAGTGCGGTCATACCACCGTCTGCCCATTCTGTAATATTCCAATGGTATACCATGCAGCTCAAAAACATCTCCGTTGCCACTACTGCGGCCATACAATAAAGTATACCGCATCATGTGAAAAATGCTCCTCAACCAATCTTTTTTTTAAAAGCAGTGGAACTGAACGCATCGAAGAAGAATTGCAAAAACTTTTTCCTGACGAAAAAATCCTCAGGATGGATGTAGACACAACAACAGCAAAAGGCTCTCATGGACGAATTCTAAAAGAGTTTCGCGACAGAAAGGCCAGCATTCTTCTCGGTACACAAATGGTAGCCAAAGGACTTGATTTTCCATCTGTCACGCTTGTAGGAGTGCTTATGGCAGACATAGGGCTCAATATTCCGGACTTCCGATCTTCGGAACGAACATATTCCCTTCTCACCCAGGTCGCCGGCCGTGCAGGACGATCAAAAATAAAGGGAGAAGTCTATCTTCAAGTTTACAACAAAGAGCATAACGTATTCAACGCCATTCTGGAAGGCAACTATAAAAAATTTTTTAATCAGGAATGGACAGCAAGAAAAGAACTCCACTATCCACCAGCTTCACGACTTATAAAATTCGAATGCAGCTCAACGGATGAAAAGCAGGCAGAAGCAGCCGCACTCTATTGCAAAAAAATCCTTGAAACCCAACTTCCCAAAGAGAGCGGAAGTGTTTTAGGACCGGCTCCAGCAGGAATTGCAAAAATAAAAAGTCGGTTTCGCTACCAAGTACTCGTCAAACTCTTTCACGCTAAACTCTCATCTCTCTTTATCAAGAATATGATTGACGATGTCAGCGCCCGTTTTCGCTCATCAGGATTAACTTGCATTATTGATGTTGACCCGCAGAACGTCATGTAGCCATTCTTAAAGAGTTAACGTTAGCTTTTTTCACAGAGTGACTATACCACTTACTCCGTAAAAAAACATACGAATTTTATCAATTTCCCTGCTTAGATTATGGTTCAATGGGAAATCATGCCCTGACTAAAAAGGTAATCCACCATAATACACATTTTCAATTTCAGGAATAACAACACCAAACCATCTGAAAACCATTTCTGCATCAGAAAAATCATATGAAAGAAAAGGGTAATAAAAAAGAACGGGTGGCCTTAAGCTCGGTAGCTGCAAGTTTTCTGCTTACCGCAATGAAGCTTGTTGTCGGCATACTAACCGGCAGTATCGGTATTATATCCGAAGCGGCTCATTCAGCCCTCGATTTTGGAGCAGCCGCCCTTACCTGGTATGCCGTCAGAGTAAGCGACAAACCTGCCGACAGCAAACACCACTATGGCCATGCAAAAGTTGAAAGTGTTTCTGCACTTATTGAAACCGGCCTTCTTATCCTGACAAGTGCATGGATTATCTATGCCGCAGTTGAACGGCTGCTTTCCGGCACAACTGAAATTGAGGGTACCTGGTACGCTATTCTCATTATGGTCATTTCAATAGTTGTCGATATTTCCCGATCCGGCGCCCTGAAGAAAATTGCAAAAGAGACCGGAAGTCAGGCACTTGAAGCTGACGCCCTGCACTTCAGCTCCGATATTTTCAGTTCAGCTGTGGTCATCGTCGGTCTTATTTTTGCTTCATTTGGTGTTACCTGGGCAGATGCCGTAGCTGGTATTGCCGTGGCCATACTGGTAGCAGGAGCCGCTTTCAACCTCGGAAAAAAAACCATAGACATTCTCATCGATGCTGCACCGGAAGGCCTTGCCGAAAGAATTGAAGAAATATCCATGACCGTCGACGGAGTAATCGGCATCGACAAAATCAGGGTAAAACCCAGCGGGCCACAAGTATTTATTGAAATGGCTATCAGTGTAAACCGCACGCTTTCTGTTGAAAAAGTACAGGCAATCTGCACCGATATTGAACAGAAGGTGCGAGATGAGTTCACCCTTGCCGATATTACCATCAACACCCGTCCGATTGCCCTGAACAAAGAAACCATTGCAGAACGCGTTCATGTAATCGGGCTGAACCATAACCTTCATACCCATAACATTTCCACTAATCTCACGGGAGAAAAAAAGCACATTACCTTTGATGTGGAAATTGAACAGCAGCTTACCATAAAGCAGGCACACGACACCGTAACTGCGCTCGAAGAGGAACTGCACCGCGAGTTCGACGAAGAACTCGATATCTGCATCCATCTTGACCCGCTCCGCAACGAGGAACACACCACCACTCCCCTTCCGGCAGAAGAAGAAAAGCAGGTAAGCCACACCATTGTCAACGTCTCACAAGGCATTGAAAAAATCCAAGACGTCCACGACATCCAGATCCGAAAAACCGAAACAACACAAAAACTCATTGTCACCCTGCACTGCTCATTCCACGATGAAGTTCTTCTGGAAGAAGTGCACTCACTGACCAGCCAGCTCGAAGGAGCTATTTACCGCTCCCTGCCCAATGCCAGCCGAGTCATCATCCACGCCGAACCGCTCTGCGCCTGAAACATTCAATGGCCATAAAACACCATATAAATCAATGATTAACTGTTTTTGAAAACACATTCAGTATAATCACTCCAGCCACAATGAAAGCAATGCCAATAAGAGCAGCAGTATCAAGTTTCTCGTTATACACAATCCACCCGACCAGCGTAATCAGTACAACCCCGACACCAGACCATACAGCATAGACCACCCCAATCGGAAAGCTTCTCAGAGTCAGAGAAAGAAAGTAGAAAGCTGAAGTATAGCCAGCCACAACCATTAATGAGGGTAGCCAACGGGTAAAACCTTCGGAAGCTTTCAGCGCTGAAGTTGCCGCAACTTCAGAGAGAATTGCCATCATCAGATAAACCCAATGCATAACACAAAAAGTATTCCGAATTGATAAAACCTGCCACGAAACTCTTTACAATCTGTCATTTCAGTTCACTGCACAACGTGATTATACATCCACCAGAGTTTATGAAATACAGCTTTCTTAAAAAAAATTATGAAGAAATACAAAACGGTTTTATTTTTTAACGGGTACTTAGTAGTGTAATTCCTGTAGTTCCAGTTTTCTATTCAAACTTAAGAAACTATGTGGCGCACTGAATATCTTCCCCATTCATTACTTGAACTAAAAAGAAGTAGAAATTAGAAAACTCTACTTTTTGCTGGTCTGGTTTTATGGGACGGGGCAAAAAGGATGTTTGCTAAATATGCTGTTTAGTTTTATTGAAACAAAAAAAAGCCTTATCAGTGGTTTCTGTAAAATTAATCATTGTAATAAGAGGAGGAATTTATGCTATTCAATCCAGTCATCATAGGAGCAATTATTATTCAATCAGTTATTGCGAAAAGTTCTAAAATAGCAGGAGCGATTATAGGATATGTGATAACGACGGGAATTATGTTGTGGGGTTTTTCCTTATACAAAGACGGCGGACAAATAGCATTATTCGGTTTCCCTTTGGATGAGTCGTCATTTATTATGGCGTGTTTGGTTTGGTATGGCTTTGATACAAAGTATCTTCTGTCCGCTATGCGAGAAAACAAACAAAGTGAGGAGCATCCTCTCAAAACTGCAGGAATTATCCTCTTTCTAACAGGCCGATTTATTTTTACCCTCTTCTTTCTTTATGGGTTCTGGCATAAACTGGTCAAAGGGTGGCTCTGGAGCGACCTCATGCAGGGATATTTTCTGAAAAGAGTTTCCGAACTACCTGCCGACTCCTTTCAGGCTCTCTACCTTACCAAATTTGCAATTCCCTTGGCTCTTCCCATCGCATGGATTGTTACAATTGGAGAACTCATAATCGGTATCGGGCTTTTATTAGGAATTGCTACAAGAGCTAATGCCGCATTTGCACTATTCCTGCTGCTCAATTTTGCAGCCGGAGGATATTACAACCTCTCACTTCCCCCATTTATACTTTTTGCCGTAATGATGATGATTTTTCCTTCCGGGCAATGGCTCGGACTCGACCATAAGTTGCACGACAAATACCCCACATCAATCTGGTTCAAATAAAAGGTGACATTACACCTATGTGTTACCGTTTCTCAGGCAGAGAAATACTATGAATGTGTACAACTTGAAGTTATTTTCCGTACTGGCGCTGGAAATAGTCGAAAGCTTCATTTAATTCTTTCATTTCCTTTTCAGCTACATCACGAATTTTTTTCCCAAGATGGTTAACCCTGTCTGGATGATATTGAAGAGATAATTCTGTATATCGTTTATGGATATCTTGTAATGTTACTTTCCCTGTGAGACTAAGAATACTGGCATAGTATTGTTCATCCCTAACTATCATATGCTGTGTATCTAAGTTGTCAGATTGATTTTTTCTATGCTGCTCATTGTGCAAATCGCCCCATTTGTTGTTGTCGTTCGCATCACTGACTTTCGTGTGACTCTCCCATTGTTTCCACTCCTGCTGTCCTGAAGGTTGTGCACTCTTAAATCGGTTCATTATCATTGAGACTATTATATAACCGATACCAAAGGCAATCACAACCGTTATGATCGCTTGTATATCCATATAACTATTCAGAGTTTTTCTTCATTTGAAGATTTACTATACCGGTTCAAAACTTCTAAGTCCAATGCCGATACAGTCAGGACAATCATTGTCCTTGACCGGAAGTTGAACAAAGCATCGAGGGCAATATGATAGACGATCATTAGATTCTTTTTGAGGTGGTGTAAACGCAGACTTAACGATAGATGCCACTTCTGGCAACTGACGCCTTGCAATCTCCAATATTATGTTGTTTTGGTAACGGCATGCTTGCTCAACTGCAGGATCTTCCGAATCAATCCTAATCGGATACTTAAGATCGCGAAGATAGAGCATAAAGAACTGTTCGCGAATTGAAGAGCTTAGCAAGAATGAAGCCAATGACAGTAAATCATATTGATAAATGACTTTATTCATTACAAGGTCATTCGCCCTGACTGCTACAGGAGGAGACAAGAACATTTTGAATGCATTTGCAAGTCTGTCCGAGCGAATTCCTATATTTAAGCTGCGGTGTGCAACAATGTATTGAACAATAATAGGCAATGTCATCATGAACATGATTACTGCAACGGGGATAAGCGTCCTGGCCAAGCCATAAAGAGTTGTTAAAAAAGGAATAATCAGAAAGAGGTAAAAGAACATAATCATACACAAAATACGTAAGGAAGATAGATGAGTATGCATACTGTCCAGCTTCTGTTGAGCTATTTTGGCATCAAGTCTTTGCTCCCAAAATGAATCAATGAGACCTATTCGATCGTCTCTGGAAGCTTGACACAACTGGAAAAGCAAATCTCTAATACATAGTGCCAACTCATGACAATAAAGTTTACAGAATAACTTTCTATTAATCCAAAGCTCGGAATCCTTCGTCTCGACATCTCCAATATCCGCATAAGCAAGTACAGTCCCTCTTTGTGCGGGTCGACCAGCTACTGTAATGGTTTGTGAATTATAAACAACGATGTGATCGGGAGAAAATGAGAGCGGAAGCACTTGGCTAACGCAATGCCAACCTAACGGAGGAAACGGATTCAGCATTCCGAACCCACCAGATGCAGTTCCGAAATTGGCACTTGCTGTAGTTGTTTTCCATTCTTGTCCCCACCATGAGCTGAATAATACCGAGTGCTTATTGAGCCACACAAAACAATCTGTAAAGTAGATCAGCCAGAGAATGAGAAGCAGGATCTGACCGTCGGTCATAATACAAACTTATTGTTTTTTCTTTGTAAACAGTTTCTTTAGCCATAAACAGATTGCAGCGAATGCTGCAACAAGAACCTTCCATAACCATTTTGCCAGTCCTGTTTTTACGGCAACAGCACTGCCAGCACCAACCACGAGTGCAGTAAGCCCCAATTCAGACAATTTGTCGCCTGACCGGTATTCCTCATAACGGTTTCCCTGCTTGTAAGAAAAGTCTGCAAGTAGTTTATGGCATTCAGGCAAGATGTTGCTTATTGTGCTAGGATTAGTCACTAGTGTGACTGACATTATACCTTTGCGGCCAAGAAGACGAGTATTCCAGTTTACAATCTGCTCACCCTTATCCTGACCAAGGAGAGACCACTCTAAATTATGAGTTTCAGAGTTGTAATGCGGTTCTTGTTGCCATCCGATCACAGTAACTGTTGACCATCCTCTTTTTATCCGCTCATTATTAGCCTTTTCAGTTGCTGTTATTATTGATCTTAGCATGGCGCCTGCATCTAAGCTATTTTTTTCCTCATCACTAACGTATCCAATACTTTTAAAATTAAAAAACATAAACCAATTGGATGAAGTAGATGCAATAAAACCAACTTCTGTACCATCGGTCGGATTATGCATAGCCTCCAGTAACTGTCGAGTATCATCACCACTTGCGAAAATATATCCTTCAGGCACACGGATTTCAGCTGTGTTACCAAGATTACCAATGGCTGGACCTTTCACCCACTGAACTCTTTTAATCACTGCCTCAATATCCTCATCTTGAGAAAATGCTGTAGATGTTGTTAATACCAATACTATAAATACTATAGGGATTTTCGAAGATATTTTCATGATTTTTCCTGATGAATGGATCAGAATGATCGCTACTGTTGTCCTCGTGAAGCTACTGTTGTTGATTGATATTTTATATAGTTAGAACAACATTATCTCAAAAAAGGTAGGAATTCGGCACCTCAACTGGCTTTATTTTAACCGGACATTGTTGAAGTATTTAAAGGAAATAACAAATAAAAAAAACTTTAAAATGCCCCCGATGCAATGATAGTTATTGGTTAATAAAACCAAGTTCACTGATCATTCTCTTTCCATCTGCAGTTTTCGGTAAATCGACAAACTTTTTGACAATTCCCGCAGGCTGACCATTGGTATAAAAATAGAGCGGTCTTGATAACGGATAGGAACCATTTCTCACACTCTGCACAGCAGGAAAAATACCATTCACCGCAATAACTTTTACCGAACGATCCACAAACCCCAAACCAATAAAACCTATAGCCGAAGGAGTCAAACTCACCCTGCTTTTTACAGCGCCGTTACTCGACTGGGTTTCGGCATTCCCTTTAATGTGAACTCCCTTTCCAACAACCAGTTCCTTAAAAGATTCCTGGGTGCCGCTGTTGGACTCACGCTGAATAACCACAATACTTGCATTAGGCCCTCCAACCTCCTTCCAGTTTGTGATTTTACCCGTATACATACTGCTGATCTGGACTTTTGTCAGTGAACGAACCGGATTTGCTGGATGCACAACAACAGCAAGGCCATCCATTGCAATAACATGGGCAACTGGATTAATACCTTTTTTTCTTGCCACAGCAAGCTCTTGCTCTTTCATTGAACGCGACATGGTTGCAACAGCACACGACCCGTTAATCAGGCTTTTGGCGCCGTTGCCGCTTCCCGACTCGCTGACAGAAACACGAGCCCCATATTTTTTGGTAAAATATGCAGAAAAAGATTTTGCAAGAGGACCAACCGTAGTTGAGCCATCAAGTACAATAGTATCAACGGCACCAGCGTTTCCTGTAATTGCAAAACAAAAAAAGGCAACCAGCAAAAGTAGTTTTTTCATCATGACTCAGTACATCTTTTTGTTCCATTGTTTGGAAAAGTACCCTTCGTCCATCCCAGAATGAACACCTGAAAATCTATCAGGGCAACTTGTCATAATAGTGTTCAAGACTCTGCTGCGCCTCTTCAGTTTCGTTGATCACTTCAAAAGTTTTATTTTTAGCCTTTTCAACCCATAGAGAGAGCACAAGAAGCTCGGCAACATCAGACCGGTTGATCCAACCGCTCCATAACCTGTCCCCTGTATCTACATGGAGATTATTACGCAGAGGATCACCATCTTTCAATCCACCTGGCCTTATTATGGTATAGGAATGACCATCCTTTGAAAATACCCTCCTTAAATGCTCTTCAGCCTCCCATTTTTTAAGAAGAACACCAGCAAAAAGATTAAGGGGATGATACCATTTGGTAACAGCCATAGAGCTCATAAGAGCAAAATGCTTTACGCCACTCTTTGCAGACTCATTTACAAGTCTGATTACTCCATCGCGGTCAACTTCTCCCGGTGATGATTCTCCGGCATACGAACTGGAACCAAGTGCAGAAATAACAGCATCACATCCCTTTACTGCATGAGCAACATCGGTATCCGATTGAATCTGGCCGGTAAAGCATTCAACACTCTCTCCGAACAACCTCAAAGCCTTTTCTTTGTCACGTGCAAACACTCTTACAGGTACTCCATAATGCTGAAGACGCTTCACAACCCATTGACCTGTTCTTCCCGTCGCTCCAGCAACAAGAACCTTTCCTTTGTATTGAGATGCAGTTCCCATCAATTTCTGTTTAAATAATTATGAATGCCCACTTCCCTCTTATTTGATAAAACGTTTTTGAATACAGACAACCTGTGTTTTACGCACACTGCAATTCAATATCTACAGACAACAAAAAAATGATAACGGCAGCTGTGTAAACCCATAGGAGAAAATTTCATACTCCTCACCTCATTTGTAAAATATATTGAATTTAAGTATTGTGGAATCAAACTTTAATTCTTGGAACAACTGAATCTGTTCCCGTATAAAAAAAGTTTATTAAGATTTAATATATGTAATGTAATACAGGTAATACTGAAGCAAGAAAAAAACAACAGTTTATCCTTTTTCCGGTTCCCTTCTATCCCGCACTGGTGACTGTCTAAACATCATTTATGACCCACGCTACTACTGAAACAGCATACTGTCCCGATCTCCGCATTAACGGGCTTTCGTCTGAAAAAACCTTTGTCAGAGGTACACTTTATCCTGTTAATGTAGGGATGAAAACACTCAGGCTGAGCAGAACCTATTGTTGTGGAGGAATCGAGTTTTCTTCAATGCCTCTTTATGATACAAGTGGGCCTTATTCTGATCCTTCGTTCACCGTTGATACTGAAAAAGGACTTCCACCCCTTCGTGACACATGGGGGTTCCATGTCAACAACACTGAACCATCAACAGCCTTTGTTACTAAAGAAACCGTTTCAGCAAGAACACCGCGTAAAGCCAAAGATGGTACAAGCATTACACAAATGTTCTTTGCCCGCCAGGGAATTATCACTCCGGAAATGGAGTACGTTGCTATAAGGGAAAACCAGAAACTTGAGGAGTGGATCTCTTCATTTTCCAGAAATAAAGCAAGGCGTATCCCGGTAACACCGGAATTTGTCAGGCAGGAAATTGCAAAAGGCAGAGCTATCATTCCGGCTAATATCAATCATCCTGAATTGGAACCGATGATTATTGGTCGAAACTTCCGTGTCAAGATCAATGCAAACATAGGGAACTCGGCACTCGGCTCTTCAATAGGTGAAGAAGTGGAAAAAGCCGTTTGGTCTTGCCGATGGGGAGCAGACACCGTCATGGACCTGAGTACCGGAACTAATATCCATAAAACCAGAGAATGGATTCTGAGAAACTCTCCGGTACCAATCGGCACGGTTCCCATCTACCAGGCGCTTGAAAGAGTTGGCGGTCAAGCCGAAAAACTGACTTGGGATATCTATCGCAATACGCTGATAGAGCAGGCGGAACAGGGTGTCGATTATTTTACTATTCATTCCGGAATCTTACGTGAGCATCTTCCCTTTGCCGAACAACGCCATACCGGTATCGTATCAAGAGGAGGCTCCATCATGGCTAAATGGTGCAAAGCCAATAAAAAGGAAAACTTTCTCTATACCCATTTTGAAGAGATCTGTAAAATACTTCAGGCATACGATATTGCCGTTTCCCTTGGTGATGCACTTCGCCCCGGCTCAATCCTTGATGCCAACGATGAGGCGCAGTTCGGTGAGCTCAAAGTACTTGGAGAGTTGACAAAAATTGCATGGCGATACGATGTACAGGTCATGATTGAAGGGCCTGGACATGTTCCTCTTCATATGGTTGAAGAAAACATGCAGAAACAACTTGAATACTGCCATGAAGCCCCGTTCTACACGCTTGGGCCACTGGTAACCGATATTGCTGCAGGATATGACCATATCAATTCTGCAATCGGAGGCGCTCTTATTGCAAGTTACGGCTGCTCAATGCTCTGCTATGTTACTCCCAAGGAGCATCTCGGTCTGCCTGACAGGAATGATGTACGGGAAGGAATCATAGCCCACAAAATTGCAGCGCATGCTGCCGACTTAGCCAAAGGATGTCCCGCCGCCTGGCTGCATGACGAACTGATGAGCAAGGCACGGTATGCATTTGCCTGGGAAGATCAGTTCAATCTGTCATTTGACCCGGTAAAAACCCGTGAAGCACACACAAAAAGTATGGCGTTGAGCGGGCGAACAGAAAAAAATCCTGATTTCTGCACCATGTGCGGACCTGATTTCTGCTCAATGAAAAAATCAAAAGAGGCAGCAAATCAAGAATAGTAACAGAAAAAAGTGAGCACCACAACCTGATTCATTCAGTATTACCACTCCTCAAGAATCATGACAATACAAACTAAAAAGGCGTAGAATCTACGCCTTTTTAGTCTTTTACATTTGCTACCCTGCTTACACTTATGAAGCCGCCCGAATAATTGCAGCAAAATCAGCGGCATTCAGACTAGCGCCACCTATAAGACCACCGTCAATGTTCGGCATTGCAAAAAGCTCCACAGCGTTTGATGGCTTTACACTTCCACCATATTGTATGCGAAGATGTCCAGCCGCTGTTTGACCATACAGTTCAGTAATTGTTGTGCGAATCAAAAGATGTACCTCTTCAGCCTGTGCAGCAGATGCTGTTTTTCCTGTTCCTATAGCCCAGACTGGTTCATAGGCAATAACAATATCACTGATATCGCTGATACCAGCCAAACCTTCCTTAACTTGGGAAGAAACAACAACTGAAGTAACTTCAGATTCCCGCTCTTCAAGGGTTTCACCAACACAAAGAATCACCTTCAAACCCTCTGAAAGAGCCTTTTTAATTCTGAGATTCACAGTAGCATTGGTTTCACCAAAATACTGGCGCCGCTCTGAATGACCAATAATAACAAATGAACACCCGACAGCCTTGATCATTTTCGCCGATACCTCACCGGTAAAAGCACCATCATTTTCATAATGGCAATTCTGAGCTACAAGTTGAACACAGCTTCTTTCTATAATTCTTCCTGCTTCCTGTAAAGCAACATAGGTTGGCGCAATTCCAACTTCACATCCTGAAAACCCTTCACCAAGCGCGCTGAGCAATTCCAATGCAAGTGAAGCCGATTCGGCAATGGTATTATTCATTTTCCAATTGCCAACTACAATTTTTCTACGCATACTTTTAATATTCCGTTTTTATATCACAATATATCCGATCGACCTGATCAAGGCTGAAGCGGTGTTTTCCTGAACGGGCATCCTTGAGTTCAATATCCGTGCTGCCGACAGCAACAATATATCCATGCCATACTCTTGCCTCTTTTGTAACCAGATTGACTTCACGATGCAGCAGTTCCTGATTACCGCTGATCCGATTCTGACGATAGATTATTTGACGTTTCCCCATTAGATCGTTGATTTAAGTTGCGCTTATTTAACAAAAATCTCCAATATCTCATAATGCAGTTCCCCTTTAGGAACTATTATATGCACTTTTTCACCTACAGTTTTACCAATAAGTGCCCTGCCCACAGGTGAACGTACTGAAATTTTTCCTTGATCCGTATCTGCCTCTTCGGAAGAGACAAGCGTATATTCGATAATCTCGTTATCAACATCAAGATTACGCATTTTGACAGATGTAAATATATAAGCTTTGTCAGTCTTGATCTGTTTGGGATCAAGAATAGTAGCTGATGCCAGCTTGTTTTCGAGATCAGCAATACGCGCTTCAGTATGTGACTGTTCCTCTCTTGCCGCATCGTATTCTGCATTTTCGCTCAGGTCACCATGTGCCCTTGCTTCAGCAATTTTTTCCAGAACTTCCCTTCTGGTTTGAGTAACCAGCACATGCAGTTCCTCTTTCAGCCGGTTATACCCATCTTTTGTCAGGTAAATTCTGTCACTCATTTCTTAATACTGTTTTTGTTGATAGTAATAGAAAACAACGCTCATATTAACATAATAACGCGAGGATAAGCAGGACAGGAAAGCAAACAAAAAAAGTAAAGCCAGCTATTCCATACTGACTTTACTTTATTCAATGTACAATAATTCTTACTCTTTCAGGAAAAAAAACTTTACACGTTAAATGCCAGATACATCCTATTCCCACCACGATCAATAAGCATAAACAACAAATCACCACTTTTGATATTTTTAATAAGGGAATGGTATTGAACAAATGAACTCAGATTCTGCTTGTTGATAGATAGAATGACATCACCACTCCGCAAACCAGCCATATAGGCATTCGACGAGGGGTCAACAGCTGTTATTACCACCTTACCTGTGCCGGCCTTAATATTCAGCTTTTGCGCCAATGCATTTGTAAGCTCTTCAGCCCTGAAACCAAGAGCAGCATTTACCTTCTCACGCTCTTCCGACTTTGAAGAAGCTGTCTCTTTTGTTGGCTGCGCTTCAAGCCGGAGAGTAATAAATCTGATTGTTCCATCCCTCCACACTTTCATTTTTACAGTTGTACCGGGCGCTAAACTCGCAATAGCATTGCGAAGTTCAATACTACTTTTGACCTTTAAATTATTAAAATCAAGAATAACATCACCAGTTTTTACTCCACTTTTCCCCGCAGGACTACCGTCAACAACTGTGCCAACAAGCACCCCCTCACCCGCGTTCAGATGCATGGCTTTTGCAAGATTATCGTCAATATCCTGAATGGTAATACCAAGATAGCCTCTTGTAACCTTTCCTGAAGTAATAAGTGAAGTCAACACCTGTTTAGCCATATTTGAAGGAACAGCAAAACCTATACCCTCAAATCCGCCTGTACGGCTCGCTATGGCTGTATTTATGCCGACAAGATCACCATTGATATTTACCAGCGGACCGCCAGAGTTACCTGGATTAATGGCTGCATCTGTCTGAATGAAATCTTCATAATCTGCAAGTCCAACATTAGCCCGACCTTTAGCACTTACAATGCCCTGGGTTACTGTTCTGGCAAGATTTTCACCAAGGGGGCTGCCTATGGCAATAACCCACTCACCAACCCTAAGTTTATCACTGTCTCCAATGACTATAGGTTTCAGTCCTTGCGCATTAACTTTGATAACAGCAAGATCAGTTTTAGGATCCTTGCCAATAACCTTTGCTTCAATCTTCCTGTTATCAAACGTACGAATATAGACAACATCCGCACCATCAATAACATGATTATTGGTAAGGATATAACCATCATCAGTCACAATGACTCCTGAACCGAGGCCACGCTGAACCTCTTTACGACCGTTTTGTAAACCGCCCTGCGGCATATCAAAAAAATCATCAAAAGAACGCCCGAAAAAGTCGAATGGAGAAATTAACCGCTGGCTCACGTTTTTTTCAGTAAATATTGTCACCACCGAAGGGGTTGTAGATTCAGCAATCTCCACAAAAGCCTCGTTGAAACTTTTAAGTGACTGAATCGGATAGTTTTCAATATTATTCTTTGCCGTAGCAAAATTTGGACGGCTGGAAAAGCCCGTGCCATTAATAGAAAAGTTGAACTCAAAATTGGAAAAAACAAGAGCTCCTACAAAGGTACCTGCCAAAACAAGAAGCAGATATTTCATGAATGATTTTTTCTTGCTCATCATTTCTACTTGAATTTACTTTATGGGTCTTTATACAAGTGCTTGAATATTTTCAATAGCAGTTAATCCGGCTTTCATCTTGTTCATCGTCTCTTCATATTCTGCATCAGGCCTCGAATCAGCAACAATACCACCTGCAGCCTGGAAATAGATCGTGTTATCGGTAATAACCATAGTACGAATTGCAATTGCAGTAGTCAGATTCCCTTTGAAGTCAAGAAACCCTACAGCACCACCGTACAAACCGCGCTTTTCCTTTTCAAGCTCGTAGATGATCTCCATCGCTCGAACCTTTGGTGCACCAGTAAGCGTACCTGCCGGAAAACACGACCAGAAAGCATCCATGGTACTAAGATCCTCACGCAACTCACCTCGAACATTGCTGACAATATGCATCACATGAGAATATTTTTCAACCACCATCATCTCATTAGTCTCAACGGTTCCAATTTTTGCAATCCTTCCGATATCGTTCCGGCTAAGATCAATAAGCATGAGATGCTCAGCCAGTTCTTTTTGATCGGCAAGAAGCTCAATCGCTATACGTTCATCCTCTTGAAAACTGCATCCTCGATGCCGGGTACCAGCAATAGGCCGCGTATCGACCATACGACATCCGTTTTTATCACGCTCAACTTTAACCAGCAGTTCAGGCGATGAACCAACAATGTAAAACCCGTCCAAATCAAAGAAGTAAAGATAAGGAGACGGATTAATCGTCCTCAGCATCCTGTAGACATCAAAAGGCCTGGTATGGAGAGTACGATGTAAACGTTGCGATATCTGTACCTGAAAAATATCTCCTGCAACAATATACTCCTTTGCAATTGCAACTTTCTGCAGATACTCATCCCGTTCAGTATTCGAAACTATTGGCTCAGGCTTTTCAGACTTAAAAGCAATTTCTTCACGCTGAAGTGGACGAAAAATCTGATCAGCAAGAAGCTCTATCTTCCTAATCGCAGCCGGCTTGTCAGACTCATCAAGATAATTCGAAACAATGAACACCTTCCGCATGATATTATCAAAAACAACCAGCGTATCACAAAAAAGCAAAAAAATATCTGGTATACCAGCAGGATCAGCACACTGAGGCTTTGGTATCCTTTCCACAAGGTGCATGGCATCATAACCGAAATAGCCGAATACACCTGACGTAATCATCTGATGCGACCCATTTTTCTTTCTTGGTATCTCTTCGGTATCGAATGCGGCAAGAGAGTGATCAATCTTTCGGCGAAAATCAGTTTCCGAGTCGGATATCCTGCGAAGATCAGCGAACTTTTCATCAAGAATCTCAATATTGACCAGTCCATCCACAGAACCTTTGAGAATTGCAACAGGATCTATTGCTATATAGGAAAAACGAGCAAGAAACTCTTCACCTTCAACCGACTCTAAAAGGCATGAAAAGGGGCGTTGCAGCTTTAGATAAACTGAAACCGGTGTCTCTGTATCAGCATGGATCTCCTTGAAAAGAGGCTTTAAAAGATAACGGGCATTCTGTTGATCTGCTTGCATAAAAAACAGAGAGCTAAATTGGAAAAAACGTTTGCATAGAGTATCGAATTCAGTGAACCAGCAACCCGGAACGTTGCCAACGAATTGAAGCAAGTTTGCCTATCGGGTCACTAAGTATTGAAATATCCGGATTCCATGACCAGTAAACCAATAGTGCCTGACCAACAAGATCTTTTTCAGGCACAAAACCCCAGAAACGACTGTCAAGGCTGTTATCACGGTTATCACCCATCGCAAAATAGTAGTTTTCTTTGACTGAATATTCTGAAGTCGGAACACCATCAACAACAACCAGCCTTCCCTGCAAACTCACCTCATGTCCTTCATCAGCAATAAGTCCCCTGTAAAGCCAGAATGTTTGAGGTGTCAATTGAATACTGTCTCCTTTTCGAGGAATACGTATAGGGCCATAGTTATCCTTGTTGAAATTTGAATACTTCGGAAAAATACCCTCATCACCCATTCCTGCAGGTATCAAGCTTGAGATATATTGTCCATTTGGCGGCAAAGCAACCCTGTTTTTATTGATCATGAGTTGCCGGTCATGAATTTCCAGAATATCTCCGCTGATGGCTACACAACGCTTGATAAAGTTCACTGAACGGTCCTGGGGATACTTGAAAACAAAAATATCATTACGCTTAACTTTCTCAACACCCGGCAACCGGATATCGGTAAACGGAACTTTCGGTCCATAAACATATTTATTGACAAAAAGAAAATCTCCGGCAAGGAGCGTATTTTCCATTGAGCCGGTAGGAATACGATAAGACTCCACAACAAAAACACGCAAAAACATCGCAAAGATTGCTGCAATCACTAAGGCTTCAAACCATTCCCTTGAATGTTTTTTTCCCGTTTTACTCTTTTGATTCATCAATGCTACATTTTTTTAAAGTTGTAAATAAACCCACCATTCGGGAAGAATATTGTTTTTCTATTTGCCGTCACACAACACTAAATCCTGCGCAAATGTTTTCTGCTTTTTTCACTAAACAGCAATCACTAATCATCAATATTCAACAATGCAAGAAAAGCTTCCTGTGGAACCTCCACCCTTCCGACTTGCTTCATCCGCTTTTTACCCTCTTTCTGCTTTTCAAGCAACTTGCGCTTCCGGCTGATATCACCACCATAACATTTTGCCAAAACATTTTTACGCATTGCCGAAATGGTTTCACGCGAAATCACCTTGCTGCCGATTGCAGCCTGGATAGCAACTTCATACATCTGTTTCGGAATAATCCCTTTCAGTTTTATACAAAGCTTTTTACCCCAATCATAAGCTTTTGAACGGTGCACAACAATTGAGAGCGCGTCAACCGTATCACCATTCAGCAGAACATCAAGCTTTACCAGCTCAGACTCACGGTAACCGATGTACTCATAATCCATTGACGCATAACCCTTCGAAATAGATTTGAGCCTGTCATGGAAATCAAATACAATTTCAGCAAGTGGAAACTCAAAATGCATAATCACCCTTGAAGTATCGAGGTAATCAGTATTCTTGTACTCGCCTCGGCGCTCCATGCCCAGCTTCAGGATATTACCGATATAGTCAGCAAGAGTAATAATCTGCATGGTAACATAAGGCTCTTCAACAAGGCTTATACGGCCTGTATCGGGCATTTTGGAAGGATTATCAACAATGACAACCTCTGAGTTAGTCATGGTAACACGATACTCAACGTTGGGAACCGTGGTAATAATATTGACTCCGTACTCACGCTCAAGACGTTCCTGAATAATCTCCATGTGGAGAAGACCTAGAAAGCCGCATCTGAACCCGAAACCAAGTGCAACTGATGTTTCTGGAGTATAAACCAGCGAGGCATCGTTTAAGGCAAGCTTTTCGAGTGATTCACGAAGATCCTCGAACTCATTCGAGTTGATAGGATAAAGACCACTGAATACCATAGGCTTGACATCCTTATAACCAGCCAGCCTCTCTTTTGCAGGATTATCAGCAAGTGTAACTGTATCACCGACTTTAGCATCCTTGACATCCTTGATGGAGCAGATCAGATACCCGACATTTCCAGATTCAAGAATGGTTTTCGGCTGACGCTTCATGCTCATGGTACCGATCTCATCAGCCAGAAAAATCTTGTTGTTGGCAAAAAACCTGACCCTGTCTCCCTTTTTAAGAACTCCCTCAACAATACGAAGGTAAACCACCGCCCCTCGATATGCATCAAAAACCGAGTCAAAAATCAATGCCCGCAAAGGAAGATGATTGTTATCAGCAGGAGCAGGAATACGTGTGATAATCGCCTCAATCAATTCAGTGACCCCAATACCAGCTTTAGCTGAGACCTGCAAAATATCCTCACGTTTGCTTCCGATAAGCTCCATGACCTGACGGGCAACACCCTCTACATCCGATGAAGGAAGATCAATTTTATTGATAACAGGAATAATATCAAGCCCCGCATCAATGGCAAGATAGAGATTGGCAATAGTCTGAGCTTCTACTCCCTGGGTGGCATCAACCACCAAGAGCGCGCCTTCGCAAGCAGCCAGCGAACGAGAAACTTCATAGCTGAAATCGACATGACCTGGAGTATCAATAAGATTCAACGTATATTCCTCGCCATCTGCTGCCAGGTATTTCATCTGGATGGCATGGCTCTTTATGGTAATACCGCGCTCCCGCTCCAGGTCCATATCATCAAGAACCTGTGCAGAGGCCATTTGTGTACGGTCAAGTGTATGCGTTATTTCCAGCAGGCGATCAGCCAAGGTGGATTTCCCGTGATCAATATGTGCGATAATGCAGAAGTTCCTGGTGCGCTTAACTTCTGTACTGGACAAGGCCATAAAATTTACGTTTGATTCTGGTAAAAAATTTCAAGGTGTGGAATATAAGCAAATAATACAATTGTGACGACGCTGAGTCGCTACACAAAGATCAGAGGCTCTTGATCGTGCCGGAACCCCCTGAGAAACTCAGCAGCTTCCATCGGCTTCCGTCCCTCAAGTTGAAGCGATAACAGTTCAAGCCATCCATCACCACCTTTTACATAAAGATGGCCATCCTTAACAAGAAGTGATCCGGGTAATGCGGATAATGAATCAAAAAATAATGCAGGCACACAAGCCTTGAAAATCTTCATGGTTTTCCCATGAAATGTTGTCCATGCCGAAGGTTTCAGAGCTAAACCCCTAATAAAACAACTAATGGATGCCGCCGGCTGTGACCACACTATGCGGGTATTGTCGCGGTTAAGCTTGGGAGCTTTTGAGGCATATGCTTCATCCTGTCCCGATACTTCCACCTGACCTGATGCAATCAAATGCAGGGTGTCAACCACTGCTTTTGCTCCAATCACAGAAAGCCGCCCTGCAAGTTCTGTAGCATTTTCATCGGGAGCAATAGAAGTTTTTTCTCTGAGAATAATGTTACCGGTATCAACCCGTTTTTGGAGAAAAAATGTTGTTACACCAGTTTCACGTTCCCCCCTGATAATCGCCCAGTTAATTGGTGCAGCACCCCGATAAGCCGGCAGCAACGATGCATGAAGATTAAACGCTCCAAATACAGCCTGTTCATAAACAGCAGGCGGCAGAATACGGAAAGCGGCAACAACAATAACATCCGCTCGGCAGGCAGCAACAGCCTCAGCAAATTCCGGCAATGAAACATCATCAGTTTCATACACAGGAAGACCAAGCGCCAACGCTGATCGTTTCACTGGAGAAGGTTCAGCATCGGCATATTTGCTCCTTCGAGGCTTATCCGAAGCAGTAACCACCATAACCAGTTCGAACGTATTATGTTCAGCAGCTATAGCCTCCAATGAAGGAACGGCAAATTGCGGCGTTCCCATAAAAATAACCCTCATAACACTGACTTATTTATAAAAAACCTTGTAACAACTTCGCACTTTACCAAACCGGCAGAATTTCAGACCTGAATGGCAGCAAGAGATTTACGAACGACCGGGTACTCCGCAGGAACAATACCTGAGGCAAGAGCACTCAGACGCTTCTGGATTTTTTTTCTATCACGTTTCTCCATCCTGTCAACAAAAAGAGTTCCATCAAGATGATCTATTTCATGCTGAAGAACCCGTGCAACCATTCCCGAAAACTCTCCGGTCTGCTCCTCAAAATACTCATCGCGGTATTTCATGGTAATAACTGCAGGGCGCGCCACATCCCCATTTACGCCAGGAATACTTAAGCACCCCTCTTCCATAACATTTCCCCCTTTCACAGAAAGAATATGAGGATTAATAACAACCATAGGTTTTTCATTCTCATAATTCTTCAGACACGAAACATCCAGCACAAGCAACCGAATCGAATGGCCAACTTGAGGCGCAGCAAGACCTACCCCCGGAGCATTACGCATTGATTCAAACATGAAACGTACAAGTTCTTCTATTCCGGTGTCAATGCCCTTCAAAGGCTTCGCTTTCTGTCGAAGAATATCATCGCTATAGATATTGATCGGTAATATCATACTCTCTATTGCTTTACTTATAATTAGTCACAAACTTTGATAGAGTGCCAATAATGGGCACCCTAAGTTATCCGAGTAAACCAGAGTTAACACAACAATATATTATATTGATTAATTTACATCCATTACCACCCACGTAGAATGTTACTATAAATTCAGAAAAAATGTTGAGCACGGTACCCAGTCTTTAAACTGCACAACTACATAATCTCTCTCTGAAAAGGTCAGTATTGATCAAATTTCAATTGCATGCAACAAAACCATCAGGTATCTGAAAAACACATCAATGCTGAAAATACTGACAAAATTACAATAGCCTGAACACTTTGTTACTATTTAACAGTACAGCTTGACTGATAGACATAACATTATCCTGAAATGGCAACCACTCAATACAATCATTGTTAAATCTTTGCCGAATATGCAAATCAATGTACCAACAGACGAAAATATGACTGATATAAATTTATCAGGTCATGGTATATCGGCAAGCATTCCGCAAGAAATCAATAAGTGGAATTGGGGTGCATTCCTTTTGACATGGATATGGGGAATAGGAAACAACACCTTTGTTGCCTTACTGGTCTTTCTTCCTCCTCCTGTCAATATTATCATGATGTTTGTGCTTGGAGCCAAAGGTAATTCATGGACATGGCAAAACAAAAAATGGGAAAGCATTGAGCGTTTCAAAACTGTTCAGCGAAAATGGGTTACATGGGGACTGATTGTTCACGCCGCATTTATTGTTTTTTTTATAACTCTTTACGCATTTTTTTCTTCTACAGTTCCACTGTTTTTGAATAATACAGATCTTTACAAGATGGCTACCACGCAGTTGAAATCAAATGGGGAAGTTTCGTTGTTACTTGGCAAGCCCATATCTACTGAGATGCTGATGGGCACGATTCAGGTGTCTGGTCCAAGTGGCAACGCCAACATCTCAATCAGAGTTAAGGGCTCAAAAAGCAGGGGAACTCTTTACATTGATGCTGTCAAAAAACTTGAAAAGTGGATAATCAATGAAATGATCTTTGAAGAAGATGGTACTGGCCATAGAATCACACTCAAATCAACCGGAGATATAACCACATAAATCCAATGTGCTATGTAACTCGGTAAGGTAACATCTTTCTGATGTTCTGTAACCCTCTCTTCACCACATCCAGTTTCAAAAACGGATTTTTAACCGGTGGAGCAGCTCTATCCTGACCAGTATCATCAGGAATAACAGCCTGTACCGGATAAACCAGAATAAAACTGTTTTTTTGAAAATACTTGTCAAGATAAGTCGGCATCTTTGCCATTTTACTGTGATAAGAGAGATGATTTTTCCTGCTCATCACAACAATAAGGTTATCATCATGCTTAATCTCTCTTGAAAGCACCAG
The DNA here is from genome assembly GCA_037134935.1 of Chlorobiaceae bacterium. GTDB lineage: Bacteria > Bacteroidota > Chlorobiia > Chlorobiales > Chlorobiaceae > Chlorobium. The sequence goes on from JBAXLG010000016.1 coordinate 35,322, forward strand.
AAAATCATCCCAATCCTTTAAAATCTTATACTCGGAAGAAGCAATAATAGCGAAATATGTTTCCTTAAGATGAGCAAGAGTTTGCCTTGTTCCATAAAGCACGAGCCTGCTACCGGTATTTTTCCCGACAGTAATGAGCTTCTGTATCCACTGCACAAACCCGATTTCATTTTCAGCTTTGGGGGGAATAACAACAATGGTACGCTTTATTGTAGCTAAAGGCTGAACCGGTTTATAGATAAAGGTTGTAACATTACACCGGCTGAAAATGTCATCCAATGAATTATCGACATAAATCTCAGCAAAAGTGCTTTTGGAATCCACACCTAAAATCAGATCAGTGATTTTCCGTTCCCTTATCACCCCGGCAATACCATTAACCACATCACAGTCATAACGAATGATCGGTGTCAGCTCATTATCGGTCGACGATGCTGCAACCACTGCTTTTTCAAGAATTTTTTCAGCATTCTTTGCAGCCGCATCATCACTCACACTGCCATCGGCCACAACAAGAGCGTAAATACCATTATGGGTACTATGCGATTTAATCGTTACGCTGAGATTGACCAGCTCATCAACAGTGGTAATGTCGTTCATGGGAATCAATATCCGTTCTGCAGCAACTGGAACCACACTATCCAATACCTCTTCCGCAACTTCGGCAAGCGCAATATTCTGCGCCCCTTTTTCACCAATAACAGTAGCAAGAGTACAGGTTACCAAAATAAACAGGATTGTACCGTTCAAAACACTTTCATCAAGCAGTCTCAATGGTGCACCTGCAGGAGTATAACCAGTAATAATGTTGTAGCCAATCAACACTGTTGCAAGAGCTACTGCCGCATGAGCACTGATAAGGCCAAAAATCAGCCTGCGCTGATCAAGCGAAAACCTGAAAAGTTTCTGCGTAATCCACGCTGAAAGGTATTTAGCCACCGTAGCAGCCACCGTAATGACAAGGGCAACTTTTATAGTGTTATAATCCTTGAAAAAAGCCCTGATATCAATCAGCATACCAACACCGATCAGGAAAAACGGGATAAAAATTGCATTCCCGACAAACTTTATTCTGTTCATGAGTGCTGAAGTATTTGGAATCAGGCGATTCAGCGCCAGCCCTCCAAGAAATGCACCAATAATAGGTTCAACACCGGCAGCTTCGGCAAGAAAACCACTAAAAAACACCATTGCCAGCACAAAAAGATACTGCAGTACACTGTCATCAAAGCGTTTGAAAAACCATCGGGCAATAACCGGAAAAAGCAGCAACACCACAAGCCCGAACACTGTGATGGAAACGACAAGCCTTATCCAGAAACCGTTCATCAGTTCACCGGAGGTGATTCCCACAACAACAGCAAGCACAAGCAATGCAAGAGTATCGGTAATAATGGTTCCGCCAATCGCAATATTGACCGCCTTATTCTTGGCAATGCCAAGTTTGCTGACAACCGGATAGACAATGAGGGTGTGCGATGCAAAAATACTGCCGATAAGAATGGAGGAAAGCAGTGAAAAATCAAGAATGTAGAATCCTACAGCAATACCAAGAGCAATGGAAATCAAAAAAGTATAAAGCCCGAACATGATGCTGTTCCCGCTGTTTTTACGGAAATCCGCAACATCTATTTCCAATCCCGCAAGAAACATGATATAAAGCAGACCAACTGTTCCAAACAGAATGATACTGCTGTCACGAAGCATCAGATTAAGACCATGGGGGCCAACCACTACGCCGGCAATAATAAGACTGACCAGGCTCGGAATTTTCAGCCGATTAAAAAAAAGCGGTGTAAACAGTATGATAAACAGTATCAGTGAGAACTGTAATACTGGATTTTTTAATGGTAATGATATATCAATCAGGCTCTTGAACAGCATCTTCTATAATCCAGGAATTACCCTCTAATTTCATCCGAAAGAAGCTCTACGCTACAAAACTGGCCATCTAAAGGTAAAAGCCCCATAGCATAGCAACACTTATAATTATAAGAATTAACTGAATGATTACTTAAACTTATTAAACATCGTCACCAGCCTTCCAAAGGAATCCGGTTCATACCGCTCGAACTCCTCTTCATCAACAAAGATGAAATCAAATCTGCTCTTCTGTTGTGCAGTATTGATATCATGGCACCACTGCCTCAAGCGCTCCATCTTCAGCTTCACATCAAGGTCTTCATGACCCTTGGTTTCAACAACCCAAAGCTGATGATCACCGGTTTTAACAATAAAATCCGGATAGTAACTTGAAATGTTGCCGCCAGCGTTGACATAATCGATGCTGAAATGAACTGCAAGATAGTTCTTTGCATAGGCAATCACATCAGGGCAACGCTCAAGAAACGAGGCAAAGCGAAGCTCCAGATGGCTGTCGCCGATAATCTTGTTGAAAATGCTTCGCTGCGGCACCAGAAAACCCTGGTCTTTAACAACGAATGGACGGGTTTTGCGAAGCTTGATGTAATCCCTGATTTCTGCGCTGCCCTTGTCGCGAACAGTCAGTTCGTTGATCTTCTGCTTGAAAGTTTCAATAATGGTTCGAGTAGCTTCAACTTCCGAGAGATTCCGAAGCGTATTGAGATCTTCAAGTTCAACAGCACGGTCAAAAAGGTAACACGCAACAAACTCCTTGACTTTTCCATACAGCACATCGTAGCCACTGACCAGGCGAAGGCTCCCCATGATCTCCCGAGTAAAGTAGCCGATCACATTCCGGTAATCGGGCGTAACAAGGGTATCAAGATAGGTCGTATGCCTGACCTCATGGGTTGTAATATCACGGAACACAATAGCCCGATGCTCCTCTTCAACAAACAACCGGTAAACAACCCTTGAATTTCCAAATGCCCGGGGGCTCAACTCATCAAGATTTTTATATTCGCGGTAGATGCGCGGCGAAAGCACAGGAATTTCAATATCAAGCCTGTCAAGGTTTTTCCGTTTGTTGTCTGTATCAACCTCAATGATAATAGGCGCTTTGGGGGCACTGCCTTCACCCATCGGCTTGCGCTCAAGTTCAACACCTTCGTTGCGAATTGACTCAACAAACTCCATGAAAGCATCGGTACCCACAACACTGACATACTCTGTGCTGTCACTTCCGGGAAACATCCTGCGCAATCCCCTGCCAAGCGTCTGTTCCGGCAGGATGTTGCTTTTTGCAGCATATGCCCTCAGGCCGACAATAGTGGTAACATTACGCACATCCCAACCCTCCTTGAGCATCAGAACAGAAACAATAACCTTGCAGGGGCTTTCCCTGCTGTCAATCTGATTTGCCGCCTTGCGAAGCAGTTCAAGCTCCTCCTTGCTCTTTTTTGAATCCGCTTCGGAAATTTCGCCATTCCTGTTGGTATGGATAACCAGCACAGCACCATCATCGGCAAACTCCGGCCAGCTCTGCTGCAAATATTCCCCGACATCGTCACAATTCTTCGTGTCATCAGTCATAACAAAAAGCACCGCTTTCTTGCCAAGCTTTTCACATTCACGGTAAGCCTTTCGCCACTCCTCAACACCGAGGGCAATGTAATCGGCATAGCGCTCGGTAAACCTGGAACTTGCCCTCTCCGCAAGCCTGGCACGGCTCGCCGCATCGGGAAGAACAGGATGCTTCACCACATTCTGAGTAATGGCTTCAACCAGCGGATAATCACAGACGGTTTGAACAAAAATGCTGCCGTTGTTATGCTTCGGTGTTGCCGTAACGTCGAGCTGCAGCGAAAGAAAATGATCTTTCTGCTTTAACCGGTTATGAATATCCTGAATCGACTTGAACCACGACAATCTGCTGTCGTGAATATGGTGAGCTTCATCGTTAATGACCACCAGTTCATTGAGCTCCCTCACAATAACGCCAAGATCAACCTTTGAGTCAGTAGTTTTACCAGTAGGCCGCCTGCCAAGGAAATACTCTTCAAGGTTCTCGTCATCAAAACACGGCTCAACCTCACTACCGGCATAAACGCGGTGAATGTTGGTCAGAAAAAGGTTTCCCGTTTTCCTCACAATGGAAACCTCATCCTGAATGTGCAGGGTAAGTTGAAAATCGTCCTGCCAGTTCTGCCCTTGATAACCGTTGTCGGGCAAAAGAGGATCATTGAAAAAAATCTTCAACCCCTCAAAGTCAGAGCGCAACCGGTCAAGCACAATAATGTTGGGAGCAATGACAAGAAAATTGGTTGCCAGCAGCGAGTCAGGCTCATAAAGTTTGTGGAAAAAGCACCACGTGATGAAAAGGCTCATCACTTTGGTCTTTCCGCTGCCGGTAGCCATTTTGACCACCAGCCGCAGCCACTCCTCATCAAACATGCCGGTCGAAACCGCACCGGAAGAATCGTACCGGATCAGATCATACTTGTCCTTTGCTCCGGCCACCTCGTAAAGCCAGATAACAGTTTCCACCGCCTCGCGCTGGGCAAAGTAATAGCGGAACGGTTCAAAAGTGCCATCGGCTTTGGGAATAATATGCTCTGTTTCAAACCACCAGCACAGCAATGCCCTGCTGGTATCCGATGCGCCCTCATAGCCACAGCTCCGCCACTGCTGAACCTCCTTGCGTATCTTGTGAACCAGCGGTGGCAGCAGCTTTTCGTAACTTGAAGCCCGTAATGCCTCATCAGCAGGCAACCAGCGACAGTCTGGAACAAGAATCTCGTAAGGAGAAACCGGAAAAGAAGGGTGCATAGCCATTACCTGCCTCCTGCGATGCTTATGTCCACAATCTTCATGGTGTCATTACCGAAAATATCAACCACCTTCACAGCTACCTTGTATCGACCCGGTTTGCACTCATAATACGGCGTAACCAGTTCAAGCTGCCGGCTCTTTTTGGTGCGAAAACTCTGCCACTCATTTTCAAAAATGAAATCTCCCGTCCACACCTCCTCAATCTCACCGGTAGCCTCGTTCTGCACCCGCACAATTTCCCGTTTGTTTTCAAAATCGAAATCAACGCTCCAGTAATCGACCCAGTCTGTCCATTTCCTGGTCAGCACCTCTCGGGTAACAATGCCATCCTTATCCTTGCTCACCTTGATAATCTGCCCCTGCTCAACCACAATGGAGTTTTTGCCGTTAGCCAGAGATGCCGCAGCATGATCAACCGTATCCTGCGAGTAATAGACCGAAAAGTCGGTCAGTTCAACTGCAATGGACCCTTTTTTGACCAGCGGCTTGATTTCGATGTACGAAACATCGTGAAACACAACCTGATTTTTCTCAATAGCACGCTTGTCGAACACTTCGCGCGGAATGTATTTCAGGGCAAGGTCAATACCCTTCGCTTTTGCCTCTTCCTGAATATTCGGGAAAAGACCCATTTCAAACTCAAAGGCAAGAATATCAACACGGGAGATGCGCTTTTCCCTGCACTCAAGAATGATCTCCTCAACAAACAGCCGCGTAACCGGCAGGTTGACCGGCCCTACAGAGACCACCCTTCCGGCTTTTTTGCCCTGAAAACAGCGGAAGTTCTCAATCGCCTCGGCGCGGTACGCCCGCAGGATCAGGGTAATGAACTCCTTCTCCTTCTGTTCAAGCTGCCGTTGCCGCTCCTCTTCACGCAGGTTCACATTCACCCCGATATAGTGCGCCCTCTCGTACTTGCCGAGGTTGAGGATTTCAAAAGCGCGGTAATCCCTGCCGTCTGTTTTCAACTGCCGCTGTACACCGATCAACCGCTTTCGGGTCGTGTGAATGGCAAACTTGCCAAGGTCAGAGCCAATCCACTTCCGGCCAAGCTTTTCAGCTACAGAGAGTGTTGTACCGGAACCACAGAAGAAATCAGCAACAAGGTCGCCTTCGTTTGATGATGCTTTTATAATGCGTTCGAGAAGAGCTTCTGGTTTTTGAGTTGCGTAAGAGGTATCTTCATTAGCTTGTGAATTTACTGGTGGAATATCAGTCCAAATATTATCAATTATGATTCCTTTACCTTCATTTAAATAGTTTTTCATCCTCGGTTTAGCATTGGGATTGGAGGAATATTTTATTCGCCCCTCATTTTCTAACTTTTTCAAGCGTTCTTGCGAATAAGTTCCAATATTATCCCAAAAATACTTTCCTCGATCATCTTCATATATGAAACGCTTCTTGTATTCATCGGAATAGTCCATATACTGCGAAATGATCGAATAATCACCTTTTGTATATACCAGCATGATGTCATCAACAGCAAGCCATTTATTTGATGCTGCCTTTCGTCCACTGGAAATTCTTTTCCAAATGACATTGCACATAAAATTTTCTCTACCAAATACTTCATCCAACACCGTTTTGATATAATGGATTGTGCGCCAATCAAGGTGTATATAAATGATGCTATTTTGAGCAAGTAAATCCCTCATCAGCACCAGCCGTTCATAAATCATGGCAATAAAACTGTCGGCACCCTTTCCCCACGTATCACGGTAAGCAATCTCTTCCAGCACACCCGGCCTTTTGGTGAAAGTGTCGTCGCCAATCTCGATATCCATTGAAAAATCCGCACCAACATCAAACGGTGGGTCAATGTAAATGAGCTTGATGCCTCCCTGCTTTTCAATCTCTTCGCGAATCGGGCCATTCTTCAGCGACGAAAGAATCAGCTTGTTATCGCCCCAGATAAGCTTGTTTGTCCAGCCCGCTTTCTGCCTTCCCCTGAAATCAAAAAGATCAAACTGTGAGGCCACCTCCTCCGGTTTTTCGGCACGCGGCTCATCAACCTGCTCAATCACCTGAAACGGCAAAACAATAGTGCTCACATCACTCGTCTTGCCGTTCCAGATCAGCTCAACTTCGCGATTGTCGTCAAAAAGAAGAAAGCGGTACTTGTCGGGCAACGGCTTGCCTGCCTCGAGACACTTGATCACTTCACGCTTTTCGTTATCGGTAAGTTTCATGGAGGTAAAAGCTTCAGATGCAAATATGGTTGATCAAGCGAGTTGTATGTGTGTTCGGCAAAGCATATCAAAATATTCACCCCCGGCACACCAAGGGCTTTACCGATAATCGGCACTGGAAAACAGCCGTCAGATACACATGCTGATCTTATACCGATACTCAGCAACTTACAGCTATTATTTTAACGTATAGAAACATTATAACATAAGAAAACAACCCGGCAATTTTTTGCGCGCTTTTAGACTGCCGGTAACACCGCTACCCTGCTCAATGCAAGGTATATGGAGGATAGCTATTTGCTCATTGGTATTCGTGGCAAGCAAAACCAATTATTCCTGTTGCGAATAGAGCCTCATTGTGGTACTTTTTTAAGTAAAACCACCATAAATTGACGTTAAATCATGGAACAAACCCGAAAGGACTTCTTCATCAGTTATACCAGGGCTGACCAGCAACAGGCGGAGTGGATTGCCAGGATACTTAAGGAAGCTGATTATACGGTCATTATTCAAGCATGGGATTTTTATGCCGGAGGAAATTTTGTTCTGCAGATGCAAAAAGCGCTTGAAAATACTGAACGTACCATTGCAGTTCTTTCTCCAAAATATTTGGATTCCGTATATGCCAGACCGGAATGGGCAGCCACTTTTGCTAAAGATCCCACAGGGGAAAAAGGTTTATTGATTCCTGTTCGTATTGAAAAGTGTGAACTTCGAGGACTGCTTAATGCTATTATCTATATTGATCTGGTCAATTTGAGTGATGAAGCAGCAAAAAACACCTTGCTTCAGAAAATCCAACAAACTATTGGTTTTTCAATAACTTCCACACCGCAGACAACACGTTACCGCGGTACGCTTCCCCCAGTATGGAACATACCCCGCCGCAACCCGAATTTCACCGGCAGGGATACGCTGCTTGCGAAGTTACGGGAATCGTTAACCAGGGAGCACCATACCGCTTTGACCCAGCAGGCCATCTATGGTCTTGGAGGCATCGGCAAAACACAACTTGCCATAGAGTACACCTATCTAAACAGCTCATCCTATGAGTATGCCTGGTGGA
>JBAXLG010000017.1:0-42782 GCA_037134935.1 Chlorobiaceae bacterium
CGGGGCAAACCTCAGCGGGGCAAACCTCAGCGGGGCAAACCTCAGCGGGGCAAACCTCAGCGGGGCAAACTTCAGCGGGGCAAACTTCAGAGGGGCAGACCTCAGCGGGGCAACCCTCAGAGGGGCAGACCTTCGTGAGGCAAACCTCAGCGGGGCAACCCTCAGCTATGCAGACCTCAGCGGTGCAGGCCTCAGCGGTGCAGACCTCCGCTTTGCAAACCTCTACAGGGCAAACCTCATCATGGTAAACTTTGGCGGAGCAATAATTGGCGGTACAGTTTTTGCCGATGTAGATCTGAGCGACGTTAAAGGGCGTGATACTGTCAGACATAGAGGCCCCTCAGAGATCAGTATCAGCACACTTTACAACTCCAAAGGCAACATCCCCGAACTGTTCCTCCGTGGCTGTGGTGTGCCTGACACCTTCATCGACTACGTGCGCTCGCTCACCGGTAGCACCATTGAATACTACTCCTGCTTTATCAGCTACAGCCATAACGATGAAGCCTTTGCAAAACGCCTCTGGGAAGGGCTGCAAACCAAAGGCATCCGCTGCTGGTATGCTCCGCATGACATGAAAATCGGTGATAAAATCCGGCCGGTCATTGACGAATCAATTCGGGTGCACGACAAACTCCTCCTCATTCTCTCAGAACACTCAGTACAAAGCGACTGGGTTGAACATGAGGTTGAACACGCTCTTGATCTTGAAAAAACACGCAAAAAAAACGTCCTTTTTCCTGTCCGGCTTGATGACGCTGTTATGAACAGCTCCACCGGATGGGCAGGAAATGTCCGGCGCCAGCGGCATATCGGCAACTTCACCCAATGGAAAGACCACGACGCCTACACCACCTCCTTTGACCGCCTGCTGAGAGATTTAATGGCAGAAAACCAGGCATGTGACGTCACCCTCGTTCCATCCACCCCCTGAACCTCCGCCATCACCGCCATTCCGCTCCGCTTCGCTTTGGTTCATGTCGCTCATGGCTTGTGTTTTGCGCGGCTCCTCAGTATGAAGGCATGCAGGTATACCAATGAGTACATTGCTACACCTGTTCCAAACCTTGTACGCTCAAGAACAGCTCAGCTTGGAATTTTCATGCAGCTTTGTCATGCTCTTTGCAGGGGAGAGGCCAAACAGCCCGCCAAAGCTGTTTAACGTAGCCGAGCCATTCTTTCGCTGAGTAAGGCAATGCAGAAGGTTCGGCTACTCACCATCTGCATCAAAACACTTTGTAAGGAACGCCGCATCCTCTCGCTCACCCTGTAACTCCGCAACGGCTGTTCTGCCACTTGTCACGCTGTTTGCCGCAACTCAAAGCAAACAGCCCGCCAACTCTCATCCCAGCCCTTGCTTTTGCCGTGTTGCAACCAGCTGCAGAAGAAAGCGCCCGCTTTACGTCCTCCGCTTCCGAATCCGCACCGCTTCCGTTCCGCGCTGTTCATGCTTCACAACTGCTTCACTCCAGCAGCTTGGCTCTCCAGCTCCGGTACGCAACAAGCGCTTTTCAGCTCATCCCGCCATTCTCATCCCCTCAAAAGAGCTTTTCAGCTCATCACCGCATTGGTACCAGCCCCAGGCATCATCCCAAGCGCCATCACCGCCGTTCCGCTCCGCTCTGCTTCACTTCACAACGCTCATGGCTTGAGGAACTCTTCTTCATATCGTGTAGCACTGTAAAGCAGCCGGCGGAAAACCAGAAGAAACCGCCCGCTGCAAAAATCCACGTCCGAAGCTATGTTCTCACCCTGAACACCCGCAACGGCAGTTCTTCATCCGGTCATGCTGTTTGCCGCAACTCAAAGCAAACAGCCCGCCCGTTCTCATCTCAGCCCTTGCGTATCAGGTTTTGAGGCTTCAACCAGAGCGCCAGCTTTACACTGCAAAGCAGTGCGCAGCAGGCGCAATCAGGGCATACCACAACGGATTCCGCATTCAGTCACAGCTTACACTCCACTTCGTTCCGCTTTGAGGCAAAAGCAGCGCCTTCACGCTCCACCGTTGTGATCTTATTGTCATGTCCTATCAGATATTTGGCGACTGTACACAGGGCAACGGTAAGCGTTGCCCGCATTACATAATGAATGTTATACATTCGTTCACCAAGGAGTTCACACATTGAGTACAACGTTGTATAACATTGCATTATATAAAGCATCAGGCTATGGCAGGCCACCGCACTATATGCGCCATTAAAAGCAACCACCAGTTCATTGTACAAGCTGCTAAACAAAAAGGGGAAGTAGTAAAAAAAATGGAAGCAAAAACACCATTTCAACGCCGTTTTTCCGGTCACTAAGCCAATCAAAACGGAAGGTACTCAGGCATTTTTATGTATGGTATGTATGTAGTGCAGGGTTCCAAAAAAGAAAAATAATTCAGTTTTACAGATTCGCTTTAACCTTTTTATCTTTTTCTTTTCGGTATCTTTCCCCTGAAGTTAAAGAAGAAAAAAACAGGCAAAATGTTCAGAGTTCTCCGAAAATTGTAAAGTTTTTGTAAAATAAATAGACTTTTTTGATGTTAATGGTTGTTGTTAAGTTTATATTTTATATATAGTTATATTGCTTATAGCGGTTCATTTTTTATGAAAATAGGTATTTTATGCCATCCAACTTATGGTGGAAGCGGAGCTCTGGCTACGGAGCTGGGTAAAGCGCTTGCTGCACGGGGGCACACGGTTCATTTTTTCAGCCAGTCAATACCTTTCAGGCTTGGCACCTTTTCACGGAATATTTTCTTCCATGAAGTTGAAGTAATGCATTATCCTCTTTTTGAGTGTTCGCTTTATTCTCTTGCTTTAGCTTCAAAAATTGCACAGGTTGCCAAATATGAAAATCTGGATGTGGTACACGCCCATTATGCTATTCCACATGCATTGAGTGCCATGCTGGCCCGTCAGATGCTTGAAGACAAATGCAGTGTTTCACAATGTTTTAAGCTTGCGACCACGCTGCATGGAACTGATATTACTGTTGTTGGTGCTGACAGGGGGATGCAGGATGTGGTGAGGCTGGCTATCAACAAGTCCGACGGAGTAACGGCAGTTTCAGCATATCTGAAGGATGAAACCGTCAGGATGTTCAGCCCGAATAAAGAAATTACTGTCATTTCAAATTTTGTTGATACTTCAGTTTTTTTCCGCTCTCCAAAAGCGGAAATTCGCGACCAACTTGGCCTGGGCGGTGAGAAAATTGTTATTCATATTTCCAATTTCAGGCCGGTTAAATGTATTGGCGATATTATAAAAATTTTTTATGCATTAAGTCAACGCATCTATACAACGCTATTGCTTGTTGGTGACGGACCGGAGCGGAGTGAAGCTGAAATTCTTGTAAGGCAGCTTGGGATTACCGACAGGGTGAAGTTTCTTGGCAAACTTGACGATATTGTTCCGTTGCTGTCTATTGCTGATCTTATGCTGATGCCGAGCAATGCAGAATCATTTGGCCTTGCTGCACTTGAGGCCATGGCTTGCGGTGTTCCGGTTGTTGTAACTATGGCGGGCGGGTTTCCAGAATTTATTGTACATGGACAGCACGGCTACCTAATGGAGCCTGGAGATATTGACGGGATGGCCGAGAAAGCGTTTCATCTTCTATCCGATTCCTGTCACTGGCTTGAGTGTTCTAAGGCTTGCGTTCAACAAGCAAAACGGTATGAAACCGTATTGCTTGTTGAAGAGTATGAAAGGTATTATACCAGCCTGCTTAATGGCGAACAGAGTTGTGTTGTCACTCAATAACGTTTGGTTGAAAGAAGCACTGCCCGGTACTTTTCAAGGTTTTCAAGCACCTCTCCAGTACCTCTTGCCACGGCACTCAAGGGATCTTCGCTGATATGCACGGCAAGCCTTGTTTCCTCATTGATTTTTTTGTCAAGACCTTTGATGAGTGCTCCCCCTCCGGCCAGAAAAAGGCCACGATCAAGAATATCAGCAGAGAGTTCCGGTTTGGTTACCTCAAGACTTTTTTTGATTGATGTAATGATCTGGCTTATTGGTGTGGCGATAGCTTCCCTTATAGTCGATGAGTTGACCTCCCGTTCTTCAGGAAGTGCGGTGACAAGGTTTCTACCCCTGACGTTCATCGTCATTTCCTTTTCGAGTTTATAGGCCGATGCTATTTTTATTTTTACATCTTCGGCTGTACGTTCACCGATGGCAAGGTTGTAGGCTTTGCGAAAGTGACGGACAATTGAGTTGGTGATATCGGTACCTGCAACCCGCAGTGACTCGCCAGATGCAATACCTCCGAGTGAAATAACAGCAATTTCCGTTGTACCGCCTCCGATATCAACAATCATGTTACCCATAGGTTCTTTTACATCAAGCCCGATACCGATTGCTGCCGCCATTGGTTCAGCGACCAGATAGACCTCTTTTGCACCGACATGTTCGGCGGAATCTCGTACTGCTCTTTTTTCCACTTCGGTAATTCCTGAAGGAATGCCGATGACCATACGACGGATACCAAGTGAAAACTGGCTTTTTGTTTTTTGAATTAACCCCTTGATCAGCTCTTCTGTTGCTTCATAATCGGCAATAACGCCATTGGCTAGAGGCCGGATGGTGATTATGCCTGGATGAGTTTTTTCATGCATGAGAAGGGCTTCATGTCCTATAGCTACTACTTTTCCTGTATTACGTTCACGAGCGACAATTGATGGCTCATTTAAAACAATGCCTTTGTCGCGAATAAAAATCAGAGTGTTCGCTGTTCCGAGATCAATAGCGATATCTCTGAACAGACTACTAAAAAAGCTCATGTTAACATGTTCCTACGTGTGGTGTTATGACAGGCTTGGAAAGGAGCTTGTTCAGGCTGTATTCCAAGGTTTGAACTGAACACGTAAGGTAGTTAATGGAACTTTTTTTTCAAATCAAAACAGTGTTTCATTGTAGCTTTTTTTTGATTTTTAACAGGCATCTGGTTGATGATGAAGAGTTTCTATAAATATGGTTATTGAGTACATTAACGCTAATCAAATTTTTGAAGCCAGAACACTAAAATTACAGAGAAGTGCTGCATCTATATCGTTTTGCTGAAGACTGTTCAGCCCTGAAAAAACAGTTGACCCGGAGTGTTACCTTTGACGCTGCTGCTCATTCTCTTGTTGATGAGATACTGCAAAATGTTCTTCATCACGGGGATGGAGCTGTACTGGACTATACCGAACAGTTCCAGGGAGTTAGGTTATCTGCTATGAAGGTCGCTCCCGAAGTGATGCAGGAGGCTTATGAGCGAACAGATTCCGAATTTCTTGCAGTGCTTGCGGAAGCTTACAGTAATATTGTCCGGTTTCATCAGCATGAGGTCGAAAAAAGTTTTTTTTATGAAAGCGATGGTGGTGTACTGCTTGGGCAAAGGGTTACAGCCATGGAAAAAGCGTTGCTCTATGTGCCAGGCGGTAAAGCATCCTATCCTTCGTCTTTACTTATGAATGCAGCACCCGCAATGGTGGCTGGAGTAAAGCAGGTTATTGTCACCACGCCTTGTGATGCTTCGGGAGAGGTGAGTCACCATATTCTTGCTGCTGCAGTTGTTGCCGGCATTGATTCAGTGTATAAACTTGGTGGTGCGCAGGCAATCGCTGCTTTTGCTTATGGTACTGAAAGTATTCCCAAGGTCGATATTATTTCCGGACCGGGTAACAAATATGTAGCGCTTGCCAAAAAACAGGTGTTCGGCCACGTAGCTATTGACAGTATTGCTGGGCCGTCTGAAGTGGTTATCATTGCTGATGAAGCAGCGAATCCTGAATTTATTGTTCTGGACATGTTTGCCCAGGCGGAGCATGATCCCGATGCATCGGCAGTGCTGATTACACCGTCAGAAACGTTGGCTTCTGCCGTACGTGAGTGTGTTGAAACACGTTTGCCGTCAATGCTTCGCTGCGATATCATCGCTGCCTCACTGCAGCAGAACGGGGCAATTGTGCTTGTTCGATCGCTTGAAGAGGCATGCACAGTGTCGAACATGATTGCTCCGGAACACCTTGAATTACATGTTGAACATCCGTGGGATATTCTTTCGGGTATTCACCATGCCGGTGCTATTTTTATGGGAGGATACTCCTGTGAAACTGTGGGTGACTACTATGCTGGGCCGAACCATACTTTACCGACCAATGGTACGGCAAGGTTTTTTTCACCATTATCGGTTCATGACTTTGTAAAGCATACTTCAATTATTTCCTATTCAAAAAAACAATTGCATCGCAGCGGAGAGAAAATAGCCAAATTTGCTGATCATGAAGGGTTGCAGGCCCATGCTGAAGCTGTCCGTGCAAGATTGAGAACGCTATGAGAGTAGCAGATTTCGATTATGAACTGCCTGAAGAGAAGATTGCTTATTATCCGCCTAAAGAGAGAGGAGCAACACGTCTTCTTGTTGTTAGCCGAAAGTCAGGTGAAATCAGGCATGACCGTTATGCTGGGCTCTATGATTTTCTGAAGAAGGGTGATTTGCTGGTACTGAACAACACCAGAGTAATACGGGCGCGGCTCTTTGCTTTCAAATTGACCGGGGCGCGAATAGAGTTGATGCTTCTTGAAAAACATCAGGTTGAACAAAATCTGGTGCTTTATCGGGGCAAACTGAAAAAAGGGGAGACGTTGACAGCTCACGGTCAGAAAATACTGGTCGCCGACATTGTTGATCATGGCATTGCCCGTATTGAGATTCAGGGAAATTATCTCTCTGGTTCCGTTCAGGATTTTTTTGAGCATTACGGAGGGGTTCCCATTCCTCCCTACCTCAAACGGGAGGCCGAAGAGCTTGACCGGGAACGATACCAGACAGTATTTGCTCAACAGCCGGGATCTGTTGCGGCTCCAACCGCCTCCATTAACCTGACGCCGGAACTGCTTGAAAAACTTCGTCAGAAGGAGGTTGATATCACAGCTATTACCCTGCATGTTGGTCTTGGAACCTTTTTACCCATAAGGGTGGAATCACTTCACGAACATGTCATGCACCGCGAGTATTACTCAATCCCTGTGGAAGCTGCTGAAAAGATTCGCAGAGCAAAAAACTTCGGTGGACGAATTATAGCTGTTGGTACTACCGTGACCAGAGCACTCGAACACGCCGGAGAGCGTATTGAGTATTTTTCAGGGAGTGAAGACAATCAGGCACTGACGGGTGAAGCTGATATTTTTATTTTTCCAGGCTATAAGTTTCGGATTATTGATGCTCTTTTAACCAATTTTCATGCACCTCGTTCAACAGTTCTTATGCTTACCGCAGCGTTCACCGGTTCGGATAATCTACGTAAAGCATATAGCTCTGCTTTGGCAGAAGGATATTATTTCCTCAGTTACGGTGACAGCATGCTGATTATTTGACACGTTTTTACTGATTTTGTTTTTAAAAATCCAGTATGGTATATTAACAAATTAGTGTATTGCCGGGTTGCAAGTGAGTATTTCCTGCCTTTTTTTCTTGGACAATTACATATAGTTTCAAACATTCATAACATCAGGAGATTGACCTTATGAGTCTTGTAGAACAATATCGCGCTCATACCGAAGAGAGAGCGAAACTCGCTATTCCCCCCTTACCGTTAACTGCTGAACAGACTCGTTCACTTGTTACTCTTCTGCAGCAGAATCCTGTTGTTGAAAAGGAGTATCTGCTTGAGTTATTTCTTGAGCATATCAGTCCAGGTGTTGATGATGCTGCGTTTGAAAAAGCTGCGTTTCTCGACGCTATTGTTAAAGGTGAAATTCTCTGTACCGTTATCGACCAGATTGAGGCCATCAGAATTCTGGGGACTATGCTTGGCGGTTATAATGTCAAGCCGCTTATCGATGCACTCAGCCACAGCAATCCGGTAATATGCAGTACATCTGCTGAAATGCTGAAAAAAATCTTACTGGTTTATGATGCATTTGATGATGTTGTTACGCTGTCAAAAACCAACAACTACGCCCTCGAAGTGCTTAAGTCATGGGCTGAAGGTGAGTGGTTTTCTTCAAAGCCTGTTCTTGAAGAAAAAATAACCCTCACAGTTTTCAAAGTTCCTGGTGAAACCAATACCGATGACCTTTCTCCGGCAAGTGAAGCATTTACCCGTAGTGATATTCCCTTGCATGCACTGTGCATGCTTGGTAACAAAATTGCTGATCCTATAGGCACTATTGCACAGTTGAAAACAAAGGGTTATCCACTTGCTTATGTTGGAGATGTCGTGGGTACCGGATCAAGCCGGAAATCTGGTATTAATTCGGTGCAGTGGCATCTTGGTCTCAATATTCCGGCAGTGCCAAATAAACGCACCGGCGGGGTTGTGATTGGAGGAATAATCGCCCCTATATTTTTCAATACAGCAGAGGATTCCGGAGCATTGCCAATCCAAGCTGATGTGTCGGCGCTGGAGAGTGGAGATGTTATTGATCTCTATCCTTGCGAAGGTAAAATCGAAAAGAATGGTGAGGTCATTGCTCGTTTTGAGCTTACTCCCAACACGCTTGCAGACGAGGTACGTGCTGGCGGGCGTATTGCCTTGATTATCGGGAGAAACCTTACAGCAAAAGCGCGAAAAGTTCTCGGGCTTGGTGAGGAGACACTTTTCCAGCGTCCCGAGCAACCTGCGGATAGCGGCAAAGGCTACACTCTTGCTCAAAAAATGATCGGTAAGGCTTGTGGCCTTCCCGGTGTTCGTCCCGGCATGTATGTTGAAGCCGAAACCCTGACAGTTGGTTCTCAGGATACCACGGGAGCAATGACGCGAGATGAAGTTAAAGAGCTTGCAGCCTTGAGTTTCAGCACTGATCTTTTCATGCAGAGTTTTTGCCATACATCGGCCTACCCGAAACCTTCTGATATTACTCTCCACAGAAACCTGCCGTTTTTTATCATGAGCAGGGGAGGTGTTTCGTTGAAACCGGGAGATGGTGTTATTCACACCTGGTTGAATCGTATGGTACTGCCTGATACGCTTGGAACTGGTGGAGATTCTCATACCCGCTTTCCTATCGGAATTTCTTTTCCCGGAGGTTCTGGACTTGTAGCTTTTGCCGGTGTTACCGGTACTATGCCGCTTAACGTTCCTGAATCAATACTTGTCCGTTTTACTGGTGAACTGAAGCCTGGGATTACATTGAGAGATCTTGTCAATGCAATTCCCTACGTTGCTATTAAAAAGGGTTTGCTGAGTGTTGAGAAGAAAGGCAAGAAAAATGTTTTTGCCGGGCGTATTCTGGAAATTGAGGGGCTGCCTAATCTCAAGGTGGAGCAGGCGTTTGAGTTGAGCGATGCTTCTGCTGAACGAAGTGCAGCCGCGTGTACTGTGCGACTTGATAAAGAGCCGGTTATTGAATATCTCAGTTCGAATATCGTTTTGCTCGAACAAATGATTACTGAAGGATATGGTGATGCCGATACCCTTCGCCGCCGTATTGGCAAAATGCAGCATTGGCTTGAAAACCCTTCACTCCTCGAGCCTGACGCTGATGCAGAGTATGCAGAGGTGCTTGAAATTGATATGAGTTCAATAACTGAACCAATTCTTGCCTGCCCCAATGATCCTGATGATGTCAAGACGCTCAGTGAAATACTTGGTAATGAAAAAATGCCCAAAGTTATTGATGAGGTGTTTGTTGGAAGTTGTATGACCAATATCGGGCATTTCCGTGCTCTTGGCGAGGTATTCAGAGGTAAAGGAGTTGCATCGGCAAAACTCTGGATTGTACCTCCCACGAAGATGGATATGAAAAAACTGATAGAGGAAGGCTATTATTCCATTTTTGGAGCAGCGGGAGCGCGTATTGAGACTCCTGGATGTTCTCTTTGCATGGGTAACCAGGCAAGGGTAGCTGATAATGCAGTTGTTTTTTCCACCAGTACCAGAAATTTTGATAACCGGATGGGCAATGGCGCTCAGGTATATCTTGGTTCAGCTGAACTTGCTGCGGTATGTGCGCTTCTTGGTCATCTGCCCAACAAGGATGAGTATCTGGAGATTTTCAACAAGCATCTTTCGGGCAAAAAGGGCGAGAATGTATATCGTTACCTGAATTTCGACAAGCTTGCAAAAGCAGAATTAGAGTTGCTTGTTAATTAAAAAAACCATTTATTAATGGCGGGGTATGAAAAATTTTTACATATTCCGCCATACAGTGGTCTTTTGAAAACTCACTGTTTTTTTTTATTATACAAAAGCTGAAAAAGCTGGTTAATTAATCAAACAACAAAACAACGATCCTGAAATGAAAAAACTTTTTATTTTCTTGTTCCTTTTAAGCTCAGTTTCTTTTGTGGGCTGCGCTAAAAAAACTGAAGCACCTGTTGAAGCACCTGCAACTGAAGCACCTGCACCTGCAGCAACACCTGCACCTGCACCTGCAGCACCTGCAGCTGAAGCACCAGCAGCAGCACCTGCAGCTGAAGCACCAGCAGCAGCACCTGCAAAGTAAGTTCCCGTTTTTACGGTTTCTTATGCAAAAGAGACAGAATGAAAAATTCTGTCTCTTTTTTTATTTACAGAAGAAATTAAAAGGTGCATGTCTCATCAGAGCTGCATACGATGCAAAAGAATGCCTACCTGAAAAAGGGAAGCTTTTGCTTGTAAACGAGGCATTAAACTTAGAGAAAACAAAAAAGCTGCCCCATACATTGATTTATGAAGCAGCTTTTTTCGCTTTTATGTTGAGGAGGCAGGACTCGAACCTGCAATTGCCTGATCCAGAATCAGGAGCCTTACCAATTTGGCCACTCCTCAATGCGGAACAAATTATATTTAAAAAAAAACATTATTCCAATTCTCTTTTTAATCAATTTATATTCAGATAAAAGAGAGAATGCGTTATGGTAATTGACGAGCGAGGGGTATTACATATCGCTAAAGAAGGATCAGGTTTCATTTGAAATTTTTCTCTCCAATTAATTTCGGCAAATCTGATATCGGGAATAAACTTATTCATCCACTCAAATCAGATAAAAAGATTTGAATATGTATGAAAGCGAATGGCTGACCCGCAAAATCCGGATTGATGCGCAACTGAAAGCCCTCAATCCTCCATTTGAGATTATCCCTTACAAAAGCGGAATGGATACTTCCGTCTTGTTATGTCACGCTGTTGAAGAGTACCCGACGGATAATGGACCGGCTGATTATGCTTTATTTGTCGGTGGGCAGCTGCTTGGCATTATCGAAGCCAAAAAAGTTGCCATCAATCCTCAGAACGTTCTGGAACAGGCAAAACGTTATGCTTCCGGCTGCAAAAACACCGTTGGCCGATGGGGTGATTTCAAAGTTCCGTTTCTCTATGCTTCAAACGGCACCCAGATATGGTTTGCCGATGTTCGCGAAGAAAACTACTACTCAAGGGAACTGCTTGATTTTCATACCGGAGAAGCCATCAGAGAGCTGTTTGCCAGGGACTATACCCGATGCAAAAAGTGGTTCAGTACTACTCCTAACGAAATTGAGCGCCTTCGTCCTTACCAGAAAGAGGCTATAGCTGCCGTCGAAAACGGATTGACAGCCAATAAACGGCTGATGATGCTTGCCATGGCTACCGGAACAGGAAAAACCTTCACGACGGTTTCCATGGTTTACCGGTTGATTAAATCAGGTTATGCCCGTCGCATTCTCTTTCTCGTCGACCGTCGTGCATTGGCGGCTCAGGCTTCTCAGGCGTTTTCATCATTCATAACACCGGCGGGCAATAAATTCAATCAGGAATACGAGGTGTTCAGCCAGAAATTCCAGAGAGAAGATTTTGAAGAGGGCGAGCAATTCGATATCGGCGTTATGCCGAATGATTACCTCACATCTCCGAATGCAGCTCATACCTTTGTCTATGTGGCAACAGTTCAACGCATGGCGATAAACCTCTTTGGCCGGGAAGGTTCATTCGGGCAGAGTGAAAGCGATCCGGATATTGATGCCGATGCAGACAGGATTGCACTGCCCATTCACGCCTTTGATGTCATCATTGCCGATGAATGCCATCGCGGTTACACGTCAAGGGATACCAGCATCTGGCGTGCCGTGCTCAACCACTTCGATGCCGTCAGGATAGGGCTGACCGCGACCCCCGCTTTACATACCGTTGCCTACTTCGGTACTCCCGTCTTTCGCTACACGGTTGAAAAAGCCGTTCTTGAAGGGTTTCTGGTCGATTACCAGGCAGTGAAAATCAAATCGGATGTCCGTATAAACGGAATTTTTCTCAACGAAGGCGAAACCGTCGGGATTAAAAATCCAGACACCGGCATTGAGCTGCTTGACAGGCTCGAAGATGAGCGCGACTTCAACACAGAGCAGGTTGAGCGGACAATAACTTCGCCCGACAGCAACCGGAAAATTATTGAAGAAATTGCCCGCTATGCACGGCAACATGAAAAGGATACAGGGCGTTTTCCCAAAATCCTGATCTTTGCCGTCAACGACATTGCCCATATTTCGCATGCAGACCAGCTTGTCTCTATTGCCCGTGAAGTGTTCGGGCAAGGTGACTCATTTGTGCAGAAAATCACCGGCAGCGCATCGGTTGACCGCCCCCTTGAAAAAATCAGACGCTTCAGAAACAGGCCGCAGCCCTCGGTTGTTGTAACGGTCGATATGCTCTCCACAGGAGTGGATATTCCCGCACTCGAATACATTGTTTTTCTCCGGCCGGTTAAATCGCGTATTCTCTGGACGCAGATGCTCGGCAGGGGAACCCGGAAATGCGTCGACATCAATAAAGAGTTCTTCACCATATTCGACTGCTTTGATGGTTCCCTCATAACATATTTCAAAGATGCCACCGATTTTGTGATTGAAGTCGAAGAAACAGGGGAAACCGTTACCCTTGCCGATATCGTCGAAAACATCTGGAACAATGTGGAGCGCGACTACAACACAAAACGGCTCATTAAACGGCTTCGCCGCGTAGCCGACACCATGAGCGCAAAAGCCCGTGAACACTTCTCCGCGTTCATTCCCGAAGGTGACATTGGCAGATTCACCGACGGGTTGCGCGAAAAGCTCAAAACCAGCTTCTCTGATACCATGCAGCTTCTTCGCAACAAGGAGTTTCAGGAGCTGCTTCTCAATTACGACCGCGCCCGTATCCCCTTTTATGTTGCGTACGATACGCAGGACTCCGTCTCCTCTGAAGTTCTCTTTACTGTTCAGGAAGATCAGCTCAAACCATCGGACTACCTGAACGCCTTTGCCGACTTTATCCATGCCAGCAAAGAGAAAATAGAAGCTCTTGCCATTCTTTTCAGAAACCCGAGGAAATGGAATACCAATGCTCTCAAAGAGATCCGGCAGGAACTCAGGAAAGAGGGATATGAAGAAAAGAAAGTCCGCAAGGCGCATGAACTTTCCGGCCATAAGGCAATGGCCGACATTATCTCACTCATCAAAAATGCAGACAATGAGCACAACCCGCTCCTGACAGCCGAAGAACGGGTGAACAAGGTCATTGCCGAGTTGCAGGCAGCCCGATCATTTAAACCCGAACAAAACGCATGGCTGGAGTATATTAAGCAACACCTGATTGTCAATCTTGGCATAGAAAAAGAAAACTTCGATCTTGTTCCTGTTCTTGCCCGTCAGGGCGGGCTTGCAAAGGCAAAAAAGGTTTTCGGTGCTGAACTCGATGCCATTCTCGAAGAACTCAACTATAAACTCGCGGCATAACCGGTACGAATGTCAGATATTGTCAACAAACTCTGGGGGATGTGCCATACCCTCCGGCACGACGGAATTGATTACGGCGACTACATTGAGCAGCTTACCTACCTGCTATTCATCAAGATGGCTGATGAAAAAGATGTTGATCTGCCCGAAGGGTGCGACTGGGATACCCTCAAAGGGCTTTCCGGTACGGAACTTACCGACCATTATCTGCTCGTTCTCCAGAAACTCCGCGATGCAACAGGGCTTCTGGGCGATATCTTTGCTCAATCCATGCCGAGGTTCAACAATCCGGTAAGCCTCAAAAAAGTGATTACCATGATTGATGCCGAAGAGTGGGCAAGCATGGGGGTTGATGTAAAAGCTGAAGCGTTTGAAGGTCTGCTCGACAAAGCCGCCAGCGAAGGCAAAAAGGGTGCAGGCCAGTACTTTACTCCGCGGGTACTGATTCAGAGCATGGTACGGTTGATGCAGCCTGATCCGCTTAAAAACCGTGAACTTACCATCTGCGACCCAGCCTGCGGAACAGGAGGTTTTCTGGTGGCGGCCTATGAATGGCTGATGGAAGAGACCAAAGGCGCGCTGCCGCTTGATGAGGTGCAGCGCATCAAGGAAAGCACCTATTTCGGGCAGGATCTGGTTGCCCGGCCCCGACGCCTTGCGCTCATGAACCTTTTTCTGCATGGCTTGAAGCCGACCATCTATCTTGGCGACACCATTTATGAACCAGACAGCGGTGAGCGCTATAACGTCGTCATTACCAATCCTCCGTTTGGAACGAAGGGTGCAGGGCAGGCCCCGACACGTGATGATTTTACCATTGCAACATCCAACAAGCAGCTCAACTTTGTACAGCATATCCTGACCATTCTGAAACCTGGCGGACGGGCGGCAATTGTTCTGCCTGACAACTGCCTTTTTGAAGAGAAGGCCGGAGAGGTCTTTGAAATCCTGATGGCCGACTGCAACGTGCATACCGTCCTGCGTTTGCCCCGCGGCACCTTTATCCCTTATGCAAACGCTCAGGCGAATGTGGTTTTTCTGCAGAAGGGCAGACCGACCGGAACCGTATGGATATACGATTGCCGTTCCAATATCCCGGGCTGCACCAAAAAAGACCGTCCGCTGACCGCCGACATGTTTACCGACTTTGAACAGTGCTACGGTACCGACCCGAACGGAAACAGCAAGCGGGAAGATCAGGGCAGGGAAGGGCGCTTCCGCTCATTCCATATTGATGAAATACAATCGCGCGGTTACAAACTCGATATCAAATGGCTGAAAGATGATTCCCTTGACGACCCGAACAACCTGCCCGAACCCGTTGACCTGATTGCCGAAGCCCTGACTGAGCTTGAAGCAGTGGTTGACGAACTGAATGAAATCACTCTTTTACTGGGGCAGGAGTGATGGGGAGAGAACATTGGGTAGAGACGACGCTTGATAATGTCGTCTTGCATAAAAAAGGGAAAAAACCGAAAAAACTGGAAAGGAGTGAATTCCCTAAATCAATACCCTACATAGATATTGAAGCATTTGAAACAGGTAAAATCAAGCAATTTGCAGATATAGCATCTTCCAATTGCTGCGATAATAAAGATGTTTTGGTCGTTTGGGATGGTGCCAGATTTGGATTAACAGGTTATAATCAGAGAGGTTCTGTTGGCTCTACTTTGGCATGCCTTACTCCTGTAATAATTGAGACGACTTACCTTTTAAATTTTATTCAGCGGTGTTATTCAGTTATACAGTCAAATCCGAAAGGAACGGGTATTCCGCATGTCAATCCAGATATTTTTTGGAATTTGACAATTCCTCTCCCGCCCCTGAACGAACAAAAGCGTATTGTCGAAAAGCTTGATGCCATTCTGCCGAAGGTGAAAAACGCAAAAGCCCGGCTTGAAAAGATTCCCGTTATCCTCAAAAAATTCCGGCAAAGCATTCTTGCCGCGGCTTGCTCAGGCCGATTGACGGAAGAGTGGAGAGTGGGGAAGGACTTACAAAATTGGGAAGAGGTAAAGCTTAAAGATGTAGGAACAATTGGTAGGGGTAAGTCAAAAAACAGGCCAAGAAATGATCAGAAATTGTTTAATGGGCCTTATCCATTTATACAAACAGGAGATATTTCGCAATCAGGAGGATTTATAACCTCACATTCACAGACCTATAATGACCTTGGTCTTGCTCAGAGTAAATTATGGCCAGAAAAGACTCTCTGTATTACCATTGCGGCTAATATTGCGAATACAGCTATTCTTACTTATCCAGCTTGTTTTCCTGATAGTGTTGTAGGGTTTATTTCTAATTCAGAAAAGAGTGAGTTGATGTTTATAAAATGGATTATTGACATGATAAAGAATGATCTTGAAAATTATGCTCCAGCAACAGCTCAGAAAAATATTAATCTTGGTATTCTGAATGATGTTGTTTTTAAGTGTCCATCACTTGAAGAACAAAACGAAATCGTCCGTCGCGTAGAAAAACTTTTTGCCATTGCCGATTCCCTTGAAGCCAGATACAGAAAAGCAATGGAGCGGGTTGAAAAAATTGAACAGGCAGTTCTCGCCAAAGCCTTTCGTGGTGAACTCGTTGAACCCGACCCCAACGATGAACCGGCGGAAGAGCTGCTCAAACGGATTCTTGAGGAGAAGGCCGCACTTGATCCCGGTATGAAGAAAAAGAAACGTACAGCGAACGTAGCCATAATTTCGTCAACCTAGCTCTGAAACCAAGGAGTTGCTATGTTTAATGATAAACCCTATGCAGAAGTAAACAGGGAAGAACGCTTTTTCTGTTTTCTGTTTGCTCATGCTCTGCTGATGTCGAGGAGTGTACGCTTCGGTTTTGCCAAGCTGGCGAAGGAGAAATACAATGTACATCTTGACCCAGATGCTCTTGAGGTCTATGTGGAGGCAGCCGCGCTTCGCGATTACTGGTTTAACCTTGGCGACCCCGTAAGCTATTCGGAGAAAATGGATAAACGGAGAAGGGAAGTCCTTGAACAGATTCTTGAATATTTTAAAGTGCCATCCGGCATTTTAGATAAACACGCATTGTTCAAGACATCAATGGGAAAACTCTGGAGTCCCAGCCACTGGAACATTAATGCGTTGAAGAATGCGGGTCTTGACAAGTATAATTTTATAGATGGTGGTGATCAATACAATCTTATAGATGTCAAGTGGGCGTTCAACGCAAAACCGGACATTGTATTGATTTCACCGGAATCGATGCTCGTAATCGAAGCAAAACTCGAATCGGCGGAGGGGTGCAATGCTGCATCGGGCTATGGGCAGTATAAAATTCAGCGGTTGATCATGAAGTTATGGAAACTTCTCATTCCGAAATTCGCGAATAAACAGCTGCAATTTGCCCTGCTTAAAGTAAAGGGTTCAAGTGAAAAAAGCATTATATGGTCAAAACTTACGGAACTAATTGCAAAGTCTGATGCCGACAACTTTACCCGTGAGTCATTTGATATACTAAAGAAACGATATTACCCATAGAAGCAAACTGGATAAATGGCTATGGCTGCGGTGTTTTCTGCGAGGAGAAGTACGAAGAAACCAAAGCTCATTTTATTGAGGTGTATTACTCTCTGGTAGGGGTCAGGTAAAAGATTTATGAACAATCCGATATAATCCACGTTGATCATTGCTGTATTTTTACTTAAAATTAGAACAGATATAATTTATTAGTGTTGCAAACTCTAACACACGGAGGATATGATGTTGGTATTTCTTTACTGTAAAAAGCAGCTCCGGTACATCATTGCGTTGCTCTGTTTTCTTTTCGCGTTTATTTATTCTGCCCAGGAGGGACAAGGAGCTCCGCCATTATCACGTGCTGAATTGATGGAACGAGCTTTGAAAGCATCATCTCCAGAGCTTGCTTTTTCATATCATAACGTCAGCAGGATGCTGGAACAGTGGTTTCCTCTGGTTGAAAAAGGTATGAATATAGTTATGCCTTCAGGGACGGTGACAAAGGATAATGTGCAGGATTTGAAAAATGAGTATCGGAAACGTCAGCAGGTGTATGAAGATGCTATTCGAACGAGAGGTTTTAAGAATATTGCTGGAGATTACCGTGTTGAAAATGCAACAGAATCGTGCAGCAGGTCTTTTTCTCTGTGGGCAGCTGGCGCTAAAGATGGCACTGTGAAAACCTTGACGATCAAGCAGGATAGTTGTCGTATTGTGCTGGTTAATGATGTTTTGATTAATGGTAAATCAGGAAAATTTGAAATAAAAGGAGTGGTTGTGGGGTCGTCATTTGTTTTTGATGAACCGACCAACTCGGACTATACGTTCATTGGCGAGATTATGGAGGGCAATAAAATTGTGGTAAAGCCTAATGTTGAGCAGATATTGTCGGCATGGCCAGGGCCCAAAACAGGATTTTCTATACCAGCTCCTGATCGAAACACGCTGACCGATTGTTCTGTAACACTTGTTCAGGTAACGAAGTAACAGTGCATTCATTGTTATTTGAAAGCAATACCCACAACAGTTTTACGAATTATTTTTTCCTTTCAGCACTGTTTTTCTGATCGCGCAAGGGCAAGTCAATAAATAAGTATTGTCAAAGTCAAATTATTTACGAATAGATTTTTAATAATCTTTGCTACACATCAGGCTTTACTCTTTTGATTTCGGCAAGATAGTTACTGAATGTCTCCCCGTACATTTCCCAGACGGTCATGAACAGTGCGGCAATAATGGGGCCAATAAAAATGCCGAAAATACCGAATAAACCTATACCTCCGAGTGTTCCGAAAAAAATAAGCAGTTCATGCAGTTGGGTGTCGCGCCCAACCAGGATGGGGCGAATAAAATTGTCGAGTGAATTGACCACGATGCCGAGGAATAAAAAAACAGAGATAGCCTGTGGGTACTGACCTGTTACAGCAAGGAAGATGATGACCGGAATCCAGATGCAAATCCATGTTAACAGTGGCCCAAGAACTGGAAACATTAACAGTACAGACATGATAGTGCCCCAGAAAACGGCGTTATCAATGCCGGCAAAATGAAATGCAAGTCCGGAAAGGGTTCCCTGCACAATCCCTACAACCATGCATCCCTTTATGGTTGCTCTGGTCACTGAAAGAAATTTGTCGAGTAAGCGATGCAGGTCTGACTCAGATAACGGGAAATAGGATAAGGTTTTTTCCATAATCCGCTTTCCATCCCTGATAAAGAAAAACATGGTATAGAGGAAGATGAAGAGCAGAAAGAGATCGGTGGCGGCAGAATAGGTAAACCCTGAAAGAGACTTGAAGAGAAATGATCCTGTCTGGCTGGCTGCCTCTCCGGCTTTTTGCAGAATATTTTCGCGGTAGAGCTCAAGATCGTTATAAAATGGCAGGGTGCGAAGGTTCTGGTCGAATACTGCCGGTTCGAGGATCTGTTGCTGAATCCAGGGTACGGCAATGCTGCTGATTCTGATGGCCTGTTGTATAACAATAACAATCAGGAGGGCAAGCGGAAGAAAAACCATGAAAACAAGCGTCAGCATGGTCAATGCGGCATTCAGGCTCTTTTTATTCCTGAACCAGCATGAAAAACGGTTGAATATTGGTATGGCAAGTGCGGAAAAAATAGCAGCAAGAAAAATAGTCATGAGAAAATAACGGATCATGACTACAAA
The DNA here is from genome assembly GCA_037134935.1 of Chlorobiaceae bacterium. Classification (GTDB taxonomy): domain Bacteria; phylum Bacteroidota; class Chlorobiia; order Chlorobiales; family Chlorobiaceae; genus Chlorobium. The sequence goes on from JBAXLG010000017.1 coordinate 19,298, forward strand.
TAGTGCTGAAATGATGAGGGCAATCAGAAGAATAATAACCTGGTTTGATTTTATGCTGTTCATAATCATGATGTTTCCATGCCTTATCCCTTCCTTGTTACCATTTCAAGCAGTTGTTTTATAATTTAATGCTTATTTCACGAGAATACCGTTTTTATAACACGTTTTTTATACAAAGAATAACGCAAAGAGATTGGCTTGGATTCTGATGCTTTATTTGCTGATATGACAAATCAATGTATGCTCATAAATCAGTTTATCAGGTAGATTTTTCGTTTTTTTAAAAATTTTTTCCGGAATTATACAAGCAAAAGGGCTTCCTTTTCAGGTAGCCCTTTTACTTTTTATACTGCCTTTTTTGAGAGTTGTCTTTCTTGTTTGGAATGACAACTCAATCAAAAAGTTCTCCCAGAAATCCTAATGGCCCGCCTTTTCTTTTTCTATGTCCGGTTTTTGTATCGTAATAGTAGTCGTGATCATCGTTATGATGATCATGATGGGATTTTTCTTGGGGATAATTTCGCGAATATTCTTTTTGATTTGATCCACCTTGCGAACGTTCAATGATTTTATCAAGCTCACCTCTATCAAGCCAAACCCCTCTGCAGTCAGGGCAATAATCAATTTCGATATTCTGACGTTCAGAAATTACAAGATCAGTATTGCATGCAGGGCATTTCATGGGATTCTCCAGTTGTTTGGATCGCGAAAATTAAAATTGCTATTAAACGTTGTATTGAACTCTATGAAAAGATAGCAGTGCGACCTTAAAACCCGCTGAAGGTGCGCTTAAAATTTGATTAATTATTATCGCCAGCGTAAAGAATTAATATTGTACTTCACCAAGTTCTTTTTCCATAAGTCCTGATTTTGAGAACGTGAAAAAGCCTCCTTTGCTCGCTTTTTCTATAATAGAGCCACGAATTTTCTTTTTTTGATCCCTTGAGGTAAAAAAATACTTATACTGTAAAAAACCTCATTTTAGTTAACAATAATAAGCTTATGACAGTATGAATTTTAACCCTTGGCACGATGTTGAGATAGGAGAAAATCAGCCAGATATCGTCAATGCCATTATAGAAATTTCGAAAGGCAGTAAAACAAAGTATGAGCTGGATAAAAAAACTGGTATGCTGAAGCTTGACAGGGTTCTTTTTTCCTCTATTTTTTATCCTGCCAATTACGGATTTATTCCGAGAACTCTTGGCGATGACCATGATCCGCTTGATATTGTTGTGATTTCGCAGTGTGACATTGTTCCGATGTGTATGGTAAGAGCAAGGGTTATTGGTGTCATGCGTATGGTTGATCACGGTGAAGGTGATGACAAGATTATTGCTGTTGCTGAAGATGATATCAGTTTGAGCAATGTTCATAATATCGACCAGTTGCCTCCATACTTCAATTCCGAACTTCAGCATTTTTTTGAAGAGTACAAGGCTCTTGAACAGAAAACTGTTCTTGTTGAGGAGTTCCAGGACGCTGATATTGCACGTCAGAGCGTTGCGCATGCGATTGATAACTACATAAAGGTTTATACATAAGGAGCCTTATGGGAGGCCGTTTATTGCCTGAAAATCTGATATGCAAAGAGTAAACGAAAGTCGGTCACTGCTGAGTGGTTACCGACTTTTTATGTTTACCATACAAAAGGATGCCGGGTGATTTTTTCTCCATATTTATTGCTACTGATTTTTCTTGTACTAATAAGGAAGGGTAATTTTTTTTTACCTGACAGTTGCGTTTTCTGTGATGATTGAGGGTGAGTATTTCCTGACCAAGCAGTACACACGTTATGCATGACTTTGATTTTCTTGGTGAACTGGTGCTTATCGGTGCGCTTGCTGTTGCCATTATTCTTGTTTTTCAGCGCCTTAAAATTCCCCCTGTTATTGGCTTGATTTTTACGGGTATTCTGATAGGCCCGTCTGGTATTGGCGCTGTTTATGACGAAAAGCTTATTGCTACACTTGCTGAACTGGGCGTTATTCTTCTCCTTTTTACTATCGGCCTTGAGTTTTCTCTTGATGAGCTTAAAAAACTTAGAAAGATTGTGCTTGTTGGCGGTGTTGTCCAGATTCTTGTTACAGGTCTTGTTATCAGTGTTCTTGCTTATTGGTTTATGTTTGCCATTGGGGATGGTATAACCACCTCTGCCGCTATATTTTTAGGTTTTACGTTTTCGGTGAGTAGTACTGCAATTTGCCTGAAGATTCTGACAGACCGTCAAGAGCTTGGGTTACCACATGGCCGGATTGCGCTTGGAATTCTGATTTTCCAGGATATTGCAGTGGTGCCCTTGATGATCGGTATTAATTTTTTGAATCCATCAGTAGCTCCGTCTTTTGGAATGCTGTTTCAAAAAATCGGCTTTGTTGTCTTGTTTGGCATTGCCATTTTTACTGGTTTCAGAATTCTTATGCCGAAAATGGTTCGGCTTATTGCATCTCTTCAGGCAAGAGAGGTACTGGTTATCGGAGCGCTGGTAATTTGTTTCGGTGCGGCATATCTGACCTCTCTGGTTGGTTTGTCGTTAGCTCTGGGTTCTTTTGTGGCGGGTATGGTTATTGCAAGTACGGATGAAAGTCATCAGATCAGTATAACCATTGACCCTTTTCGTGAGGCGTTTACCAGCATCTTTTTTATATCTGTGGGTCTTCTGCTTGATATCAAGGTGATTAATCTGCTTTTTTTTGTTGCCATTGCTTTGGGAGTGCTTCTTGTTAAAGGTCTGCTTGTTTCGGGGGTATCTCTTTTTCTTGGTAACTCACTCAGGGTCAGCATGATGGCTGGAATGGCGCTTGCTCAGATCGGTGAGTTTTCCTTTGTGCTTGCTGAGGCCGGCTTGAAGAACAATGTGATCGATCATGAGATATTTCAGTCCATGCTTGCCATTATTGTTGTAACCATGACGGTTACTCCAGCCATGATTGCTTTTGCTCCAAAGTTTGCCGATCAGGTTGTACCGGCACTCGGTTTTATTCCTCTTGCTTCAAAGGAGCCATCCCTGGCTTATATGCGTCCGCCTGACAGTACTATTATTTGTGCGGGGGAGATTCATGCCGCAATTATCGGTTTTGGTGTTAATGGCCAGAATGTAGCTGCCGTACTGCATGCTACCAATATCTCCTATTCAGTGCTTGAAATCGATAGGGCCATAGTTAAAGTTATGAGAAAAAAAGGCGAACCGATCTTTTATGGTGACTGTACTGAAAAAAAAGCTTTGCTTCGGGCAGGAATAGATCACGCTCGTGCGGTTGTGCTTGGTATTTCTGATGCAACAGCTATTCGTCAGAGTATTGCGTTAATCCGTGAAATCAATAAAAAAGCTTTCATTATTGTCAGGGCAAGAACTTTTGATGATGTTGCTGAGCTTTACAGTGAAGGCGCTGATGTTGTGGTTACCGAAAAATTTGAAACATCCATCCAGATATTTTCGCAGCTGCTTAACCATTTTACCGTTGATCCTGAGCTGATTCTCGCACAACAGGAAATTATAAGGAGAGAGTGCGAAAAGATTTTTCTGAGTGCTCCAGCTCCCGGGAAATAATGACAATCCATTATTGGGGTAACGCCTTACACTGTTCCGGAAAAAGAAGAGATTTATTTATGCATACAGAGGCAGCTTCCATAAAAGCGCAAGAGAATATAGTTTTACATATCCATTACAAGTTTTTTACCAAGTGTGCGGGCTTTTTTTCTTGTTCGTTCGCTGATTTTCTGGTGTTGTTGCCCGGCAGCCAGCCCGATGAAGAGTGTGCCGACAGGTTTGGCGCCGAGTAGTCGTGCAGCGGTTTTGAGTAGTCTTACAACATCCCCAGAAACTTTTGCCATAAATGCAGGGGCGGCAGAAGATCCAACGAGTAGTGCTGTTTTCTTTTTATCGGGATTTCGGTTTTTTGGAGCGGGCTGTCCCCATGGCCAGTAAGAAAACATAATAAGCCGTTCTATAAATGTTTTCATGACCGCAGTAACAGTTCCTGCATTCATTGGTGAGCCAAGTATAATTGCATCGGAGTTTTCAATGTTTTGAAGCAGGTTTTCCATATCATCTTTCTGAACACATTTTCCATGCTGAAGACCTTGTTGCTGAGTACAGCTCCTACAGTTTGTGCAGTATGAGAGCTGCTTGTCGGTCAGATAAATTTTTCTGGTTTCAGCACCGGCCTCCTTTGCGGCTGCGAGAATTTCATCAATTGTTTGATCGACAATACCTCTTTTACGGTAACTTCCTACAATTGCTATGATGTTTTTGGTGTCAGCCATTTGCAGAGTGGTTTGATTTATTTGTAATATTACAATATAAATACGGTAATAGCCTTGTTCATTAATTGAACAGTTTTATTGTATTTTGAGGATCGTCTGAATAAGCGAGCAATAACATCCATTTTCTCTATACTTTATAAGCTTAATTTTTTTCTACGTTTACGTTTTTAAACTCTAAGTCAGACAAGGGTTTGTGGTTTCTTGTGCGTGATTGGGATTTGTTATCTGGGTTATAGACAATAAGAATACTCTTTATTGCTGTATCTAAGAGGTTACTATAAACTGACTTTTTTTATAAAATGTAATTAACCAAACTATAAAAAACCAGAACCTGAACATGTGTTCTTGATGCTATTTATATATTCAGTTCGTCAAGGGCTTGGTGCAGGGTTGTGCATCCTGCAATGGCGATAGGCAGTTTCCGAAGGGATGGTTTTAGCTCACGGGTATTTGCTTCTGGCAGTACGATTCGTTTGAATCCGAGGTGTGCAGCTTCCCTTATGCGCCGTTCGCTGTCGCTGATAGCCCTCAGTTCTCCGGCAAGACCGATTTCACCGCAACATACCGATACTGGATCAACTTGACGGTTCAACAGCCCCGAAGCAACAGCTGCTGCAATGGCGAGATCAGCTGCTGGTTCAACCAGTTTCAAACCGCCGGCTATTTTGACAAAGACATCTTGACCCCAGGTTTCGAAGTTGAGCCGTTTTTCAAGTACGGCAAGGATAATCGACATGCGTTTCAGGTCAAATCCTGTGCTGATGCGTTGCGGCATTGAATAGTTGCTTTTTGTTACCAGCGCCTGGACTTCCACCAGTAGCGCCCTTGAGCCTTCAATGGCGGCAAGTATTGAATTCCCTGGTACATCAGTCCTGCGACCGGAAATAAAAAATTCAGAAGGGTTGCTGACTTCTTCAAGGCCGGTTTCATCCATACGGAAGACGCCGATTTCATTGGTGGATCCAAAACGGTTTTTGACCGATCGCACAATCCTGTATCGCTGGTATCCTTCACCTTCAAACTGCAGTACCGTGTCGACCATGTGTTCAAGAGCTTTCGGGCCAGCAAGAGAACCCTCTTTTGTGATATGGCCGATAATCATAAGGATAACGTTCTGCTGCTTTGCTGCACGGATAAGCATTGCGGCACACTCCCTGATTTGGGTAATGGTTCCTGCAGAACTTTGGTATTCACCGGAATAGACGGTTTGAATGGAATCGACAATGACCAGAGATGGTTTTTCCTGCTCAATGACTGTAAGAATGCGTTCCAGGTTTACTTCAGGGATCAACCAGAGGTTTTCTGCTCGGATTGAGAGCCTTTCGGCGCGTTCGCGGATCTGGTTTGGAGATTCTTCTCCAGAGATATAAAGTACTTTTGATGGGGCTAGGCGTGGGGCAAGCTGAAGCATGAGAGTGGATTTGCCAATACCAGGTTCACCACCGACAAGCACAGCCGATGCCTGCATGAGTCCTCCGCCAAGTACTCTGTCGAGTTCTCCAATACCGGTGAGTGTGCGTTGGAACTCTGATGAGTTTACATCATGCAGATTCTGAAGGGTAGGCATGACATCGGAAGTGCCCTCTTTGCGTTTTTTCAGTTCTGGTTCAATATGGGTTTCCTGAAGCGTTCCCCAGCTCTGGCATTCAAAACATTTCCCTTGGTATTTTAGTGAAATGGCGCCGCAATTTGTGCAAATGTATCTGGTTGCTGATTTGGCCATTTACGTTACAGGCCGTTTATACGTTGGAATGAGTGTAATGTATTTTTTAACAGCATGGCTATGGTCATGGGACCTACACCTCCTGGTACCGGGGTTATGGCGGAAGCAATTGCTGAAACACCCTCGTAATCAACGTCGCCAACCAGCCGGAAGCCGCTTTTTGTCGCTGGATCTTCAATACGGTTGATGCCTACATCAATAACAACTGCTCCGGGTTTAACCATATTCGCAGTGATGAAGCCAGCTTTGCCGATAGCGGCAATAAGAATATCTGCCTGTTTGGTGTAGAACGGAATATCTTTTGTTGCTGAATGGCAGATAGTGACAGTGCAGTTTGTGGCATCAAGTTTCTGCAGCATCAGGTTTGCCATTGGTTTTCCAACAATATTACTGCGTCCTAACACCACACAGTGTTTTCCTTTTGTCTCGATATTGTAGCGTTTCAGTAGTTCAATGATTCCATAAGGGGTACAGCTTACAAAGCATTTATCGAGATGCCCCATGACAAGGCGCCCGAGATTTTCAGGGTGAAACCCGTCAACATCTTTGGCGGGATCAATGGCAATGGTTACGGCAAATTCATCAATCTGTTTTGGAAGAGGTTGCTGTACAAGAATGCCGTGAACGTTCGGATCGTTATTAAGTTTTTTGATTGTATCAATGAGATTTTCTTGGGTGGTGCTTTCAGGCATTTCAATTACCGAGGAAAGCATGCCAATCTCTTTGCAGGTTTTGGCTTTATTGCGGACATAAACCTGCGAAGCAGGATCCTGGCCAACAATAATAACTGTGAGCCCAGGTATTTTGCCTGTAGCGCTTTTGTGTGTTTCGACCTCAATTTTCAGTTCGTTTTTCAGGTTTATCGAGACCTGTTTTCCATCGATAATGAGCATGGTGATATGGCTTTGTTGTGTTATGTTCCTTTCTTCTGTTGATGAACTCTTTATTTTGAAATGTGCATGCATATAGCTATGAAAAATTCAGCGAAGCAACAAGCGGGAAAAGAGAGAATGCTCAATAAGATGCTTAATGTAATCAGGAACAGGTTCAGTATGTGTTTATTCATCAATAATTATACTTCGTTATGTCTGTGGTTTCGGTAGGTGATGTTCTTGTTGACAAGGAGGTATTACAGGCTTTTTTTTCGTGCAATCTTCATGAATGCAAAGGAGTATGCTGTGTTGAGGGTGAGCTTGGTGCTCCGTTATCCGATACTGAAGCAGAAATACTTAGCTATCTGCCTGATGAACTACTGAGGATTCTTCCTCAAAAACATGGGAAATATTTTCGCTGGCATGGTGGTTTTGAAGTGTATCAGGGAAGATATTATACCAGAACTATTAATAATCGAGAGTGCGTTTTCAGTTGCATTCGTGATGGAATAACGTTCTGCGCTATCGAAATCGCATTTCATGAGGGATTGATTGGTTATGATAAACCGTTATCGTGCCGATTGTTTCCAATAAGGATAAGAAAAAAGTTTGGTTTGGATTATCTTGTTTATGAGAGGAGCGAGATGTGTCGCTCAGCTTGCGACTCTGGCGGTGAACTTCAGGTAAACCTTATTGATTATGTCTCTCATGCTCTTGAAGCAGTTTACGGTTCTGATTGGGTAATGAGTTTGAGACTCTTTGTTGATTCTTCTTACAGGAAGTGATGTCTGGCATCAAGCTTCAACAGAAACAAACTGCTTTGCTTTCTGCCCAGCAGATTTTAAGTAGTCAGCTTCTTCAGTTACCGTTGTTGACGCTTGAAGAGCGTATTTATGAAGAGTTGCAGGAAAATCCTTTACTGGAGCTGGTTGAAGAGCGAAAAGACAGTGTAGATAGTGTTCCTGACAGTATGGCTCAGTCAGACGAAAATATGTTCGACTCAGTTGATCGGTTCAGCAAAAGCTTACTCAAGCAGCGCTCTGATTTACCTTATTCCAGTACTGAAAGAGGAGGTAATGTTACCTATAAAAGTGGTTCGAAGGAGCCTTTTTTTCAGGCTGTTCAGCATGATAGTTTCCATGAAATGCTTCTTAAACAGCTTGTTTTGTGCGAGGGTATTGGAAAGCGTGAAGGGCGAATTGCTCTTGAGATTTTGGGGAACCTTGATGGAGACGGTTATTTTACCGAAGAGTATGAGATTGTTATCAACGGTCTCAAGCTTGAAGGTTTAGATGTGAGCACAACTGAACTGGAAACGGTACTTCGTAAAATTCAGTTTCTTGATCCTCCTGGTGTTGCAACTAAAGATTTGCGTGAAAGGCTTTTTGTACAGCTTCGGGTTGGTGAAAGCCGCTACCAACCTGAGACATATGCAACAGCCCTAAAGATTCTGTTTGATCATTTTGATGATTTTTTGCATAGGCGTTTTGAACGTATACTGAAACATATGGGGACATCCAGTGAACTGCTGGAATCGGCTTTTTTAGCTCTTGCTGGTCTTGAACCACACCCCTGTATTTTTCAAGATGACGGTAGCCATTATATTATTCCTGACTTTTTGGTGACCTATGAAAATGGTGCGCTGACGGCGGTGTTGAATGATGTTAGTACCTTATCAGTCATGGTTACTGAGCGTTATAAAGAATTGTTGAAAGAAAGAAAACTTCTTAAGGAAGAAAAAAAATTTATTCGTCAGAATCTGCAACGTGCGAATGAATTTACCAGTGCCATTGAAACAAGGCGTCAAACGCTATTGAAGGTTATTCAGGCTCTCATGGTAAGGCAATATGAATTTTTTATCTTTGGTCCAGAGCGTGTGGTGCCGCTTGGTATGAAAACTCTTGCTTCCGATACCGGCCTTGATATATCGACTATTAGTCGGGCTGTTAATGGTAAATATGTTCAGACTTGTTATGGTGTGTTTGAATTGAAGTATTTTTTCGGTGGTGGATTGCTGACAGAGAGTGGAGATGACCTATCAAGTAAAACCATTCGCCAGTACATTGCTGAAATGGTTAGGGAGGAGAAACCTGAAAATCCGTTAAGTGATGAAAGTATTACAGAATTGTTGATGAAAAAGGGGATACATATTGCAAGAAGAACGGTTGCAAAATACCGTGAACAAATGCAAATTCCAGTGGGAAGGTTAAGAAAAAAAATATTTTAATTGATGAAAAACAACCAAAAGCCGATAATCCGTTCAACAACGGTTATTGGCGTATTGAGAAATGGGAAAGCTGCTCTTGGAAGTGATGGCCAGATGACCCTTGGAAATACGGTTATCAAGCATTCAACACGGAAAATCAGAAGCTTGTATCAGGGAAAGATTATTGCTGGTTTTGCCGGAGCAACAGCTGATGCTGTTACTTTGCTTGACAGATTTGAGGAAAAGCTTGAGGCCTATAATGGAAAATTGGAACGTGCTGCGGTAGAATTGGCCAAAGAGTGGAGAACTGACAAGTATTTAAGGCGTCTTGAGGCAATGCTTGCCATTGTGAGCAGGGAGAAGGCGCTGATTATTTCTGGCACTGGAGATGTTATAGAACCGGAAGACGGGATTGTCGCCATCGGTAGCGGTAGCATGTATGCCATTGCTGCAGCACGAGCGCTTATGAATCATTCAGCCCTCCAGGCAAAGGATATTGTGCAGGAGAGTTTGAAGATAGCGGCCGATATCTGTATTTATACCAATGATCATATCGTTATTGAGGAGGTCTGAAAAATCTGGAGGCTTTGTGTTTCATCAAGTGTTCAGCATTTTCGGATTTGTGTTTTTCTAATTAGAATTTTTATTGAAACTTAAATGACTACGAAAAGTAAGGTGAATGTTTTTGCTCTGCCGGATGGAAATGGCGGAAGAAAAAGTTCTATAGCCGAGGATAATCTTACCCCAAACCAGATTGTTGCTTTGCTGGATAAATATATCATCGGTCAGAAGGATGCAAAAAAATCTGTTGCAATAGCTCTGCGGAACCGGCTCCGTCGTCAGAATGTGAGTGATGATCTTCGTGATGAGATCATGCCGAACAACATTATTATGATTGGTCCTACCGGTGTAGGAAAAACCGAGATTGCCAGAAGGCTTGCAAAGATGGCAAAAGCTCCTTTTGTAAAGGTTGAGGCATCAAAGTTTACCGAAGTGGGCTATGTGGGAAGGGATGTGGAATCTATGATACGCGATCTTGTTGATCAGTCGGTGGCTATGGTTAGAAGTCAGAAATCAGAAGAGGTTCGAGAAAAGGCTGTATTGCTTGCTGAAGAGCGCTTGATTGATATTCTGCTTCCTTCGATTGCACCATCACGGAATTCCGTAGATGATGATTCGCAAAACGCAGATGAGGCCTTAGTACATGCGGATAGTGGAGAGGAGGATCCGTCAGTGGAGGCCAATCGTCGCAGCCGTCAGAAAATATTAGACCGTCTTCGTAAAGGAAAGCTTGAGGATCGTCAGATTGAAATGGATGTTTCTGGTGATTCTCCAGGCGGAATGATGCAGATTTTTGGCCATCTCGGGCAGATGGAGGAGATTGGAGGAATCATGCAGGATATTATGAGCGGGTTGCCTCGTAAACGTAAGAAAAGGCGGGTTACGATTGCTGATGCCCGTAAAATTCTTGAGCAGGAAGAGGTTCAGAAACTTATTGATATGGACAGTGTTGTAAAGGAAGCGATAACCAAGGTTGAGCAGTCCGGAATTGTTTTTATTGATGAAATTGATAAAATAGCAGCTCCTTCTTCAGGTGCTGGTGGTAAAGGGCCGGATGTAAGTAGGGAAGGGGTTCAGCGCGATCTTTTACCGATTGTCGAGGGTTCAAATGTGGCGACGAAGCACGGTATGGTGAAGACCGATCATGTGCTTTTTATTGCTTCAGGCGCATTTCATGTTTCTAAACCGTCTGATCTCATTCCTGAGCTTCAGGGACGTTTTCCAATCAGAGTAGAACTTAAGAGCCTTACTGAAGAAGATTTTTTCCTGATTCTTACCCAACCTAAGAATGCTTTGATCAAGCAGTATACAGCACTGCTTGCAACCGAGGGAGTTGATTTGACTTTCAGTGAAGGTGCAATTCGCGAAATTGCCAGAATTGCAGCAAAAGTCAATGAAAGTGTTGAAAACATCGGGGCACGGAGACTCCATACCATTCTGACCAATCTGCTTGAGGAGTTAATGTTCAATATTCCTGAAAATGTTGCCGATGACAAGATTGAGATTGATGAAGATATGGTGAAGGAAAAGCTGAACCATGTTGTGGCCGACAGGGATCTCAGCCAGTATATTCTATGATGTGATTTTATTAAACTGTGACTGAATTTGAGTCAAACCTGAACAGGGTTAAGCCAGAATCAACATAATGAGTGCGATTTCAATACTTGTGCTTAATGGTCCGAATCTTTCAAGGCTCGGAAAACGTGAACCGGAAATCTACGGTTACGAGACACTTGAAGATATCAACCAAGGATTGGTGGAAAGTTTTCCTGACATTTCTTTTGAGTTTTTCCAGTCGGAAGATGAAGGTCAGTTACTGGAAAAACTTTTTAAAAGTGAGGATCAAGGTTGCTTCATTGGAGTTATAATTAATGCGGGAGCGTTGACTCACTATTCAATAGCTCTGCGTGACGCTATCAGTGCGGTTACTATGCCTGTTGTTGAAGTACATCTTTCCAACATATATGCTCGCGAGGTGTTTCGCCGTTTATCGGTGATTTCGGAAGTGTGTCGCGGTGTTATCAGTGGTTTTGGGGCAAACAGTTACCATCTCGGTGTCCGCGCGCTCATCAAAATTTCAGACAACTTTACATCACAGAGTATGTTGTAATGTAAAATGGTCTAATAAATTTTGCTGATCATGCTTACTGTGGAGTAGCTGAAGCAAGCCACAGGTGGTTCAACTTGTTACTGTTTTTTTGTGCTCATTAATTTGAATATTAAAACGTTTCATTTGAGTATTTCTGCAAATCTGGCAGAGCATTGATTTCAATACTCTGCCAAAGCTGCTTTGCTCTGATTCAAACCATTGTTTTTGGGTTTAGCCGCGCAAGAAGCATGTCGGAAATTGAGCCGCCGGCAGGCACCATAGGGAATACCATATCTTTTTTTACAACTCTGCATTCGACAAGGATTGGCCCGTCGTTATAGGCAAGAGCTTCCCTTATCGCATCACTTGCTGTTGCGGGGTTTTCCGCAATAAGTGCTTTGCATCCAAAAGCTTCAGCAACTTTTATAAAGTCTGGATTACTGTCGCCCAGATCGGTAAAGGAGTATTTTTCTTTATGAAAAAGCTCCTGCCACTGGCGTACCATGCCCAGAAAGCTGTTGTTGATTAGGAATATCTTGATCGGGATTTTATGGTGCACTGCTGTGACCAGTTCCTGTATATTCATCATAAATCCACCATCGCCACAGAAAAGTACCACTGGTCGATCGTTGATACCGAAAGCCGCACCGATAGCGGCCGGTAGGCCGTAACCCATGGTGCCAAGCCCGCCGCTGGTGATGATTGATCTCGGATTAATGAATTGAAAGTACTGTGATGTCCACATCTGGTGCTGGCCTACATCGGTAACAATAACGGCATTGCCTCCGGTTTGTTTTGAAACCTCTTCAATAACAAATTCGGTTTTCAAGGAATTGTGGTCGATAGAGTAGGTCAGCGGACAGGTTTCCCTCCATGAGCGAATCTGGGCAAGCCAAGGTTCCCTGTTTTCTGCCGGTTCCGGAAGAAGTTCAATGAGTGATGCCAGAAAGTGTTTCGCGTCACCGACAACAGGCAGATCAACCTTGATATTTTTATCGACATTGGTTGGATCAATGTCATTATGGATTTTGTAAGCCTGTGGTGCGAAAGTTTCAATTTTACCAGTAACCCTGTCGTCAAAACGTGCACCGACTGCAATCATGAGATCGCAGTTATTAACTGCCTGGTTTGCCCAGTATGTTCCGTGCATGCCAAGCATTCCCATGCTTAGCGGATGGTTCCCGGGGAAGGCACCAAGTCCCTGAAGGGTCATTGTGACCGGAATATTCTGCTTTATAGCAAGAGTTCTCAGTTCTGCAGATGCTTCAGCGCTAATTACTCCGCCGCCTATATATAGAAGTGGTCGTTTGGCCTTTGCTATTTTTTGAGCGGCTTTTTCCACTTGGTTTATATGGCATATCACAGTTGGCTTGAAGCCTCTTATTTCAACAGTTTCTGGCCAGTTGAAAACACATGAGGCATTTAGTACATCTTTTGGCATATCGATAAGAACAGGGCCAGGTCTCCCTGTTGTGGCGAGAAAAAATGCCTTGCGAATGGTTATGGCGAGTTCTTTAACATCCTTGACAAGAAAGTTGTGCTTCGTAATTGACCGGGTTATACCGACAATATCGGCTTCCTGAAACGCATCATTACCAATCAGTGAGCTTGGTACCTGTCCGGTAAAGACCACCATTGGTGATGAGTCCATATAAGCGTTTGCAACACCGGTAACGATGTTTGTTGCACCGGGTCCGGAGGTAACAAGCACAACTCCGGGTTTTCCCGTGGCGCGCGCGTAACCTTCCGCCATGTGGGTTGCACCTTGCTCATGCCTTACAAGAATGTGCTGTATATCTTTTATTTCGTAAAGTGTTTCGTAAACTTTCAATAGAGATCCGCCGGGATACCCGAAAATATATTCGACATGTTCGCGTCGCAGACATTCAAAAAATATTTCTGAACCATTAAGTGTTTGGCTTGGTGCGTGCATAGTTAAATTATTTTTATTCACAATGGGCAGGGTTTTTCAGTATGGCTCCGGTATTGGCTGATGTTACCATCTGGGAATACCTTGCGAGATACCCTTTTTTAATTTTTGGTTCAAATGGTTTCAGTGTTGTCAGCCGTTCTTTGATGATCTCTTCCGTCAGGTTGACTGAAATGGTTCTTTCTGGAATGTCTATAGTAATTATGTCTCCGGTTTTCAGAGCAGCAATCGGCCCTTTTTCTGCCGCTTCGGGAGAAATGTGGCCGATACAGGCACCTCTCGATCCTCCAGAAAATCGTCCATCTGTAATGAGTGCCACCGACTTTCCGAGCCCCCTGCCCATGATGGCACTGGTGGGGGAAAGCATTTCAGGCATTCCGGGGCCGCCTTTTGGTCCTTCATAGCGAATAACTACAACATCGCCAGCTTTGACATCATCTTCCATTATGCCTTTGATTGCATCATCCTGGCAGTTATAGACCTTTGCGGGGCCGGTATGTTTGAGCATTTCCGTGCTGACCGCACCGGTTTTTACCACAGCTCCCTGCGGAGCAAGGTTACCATAAAGAACAGCCAAACCGCCAGTAGCAGAGTATGGGTTTTGAATACTTCGTATTACGTTTCTGTCTGTGACTTCAGTATCAGCAATATTTGCACCGAGTGTTTTTCCTGTTACGGTAAGGGCTGAGAGGTCAAGAAGCCCTTCAATGTTACTAAGCTCACGAAGGATGGCTGATACGCCTCCAGCCCGGTCGACATCTTCGATATGAACATCCATTGTGGCTGGGCTGACTTTGCAGATATATGGTGTTTTTACTGACAGTGCGTTCAGTTCGGAAAAATCGAAGTCGAGTTCAGCTTCATTGGCAATCGCCAGAGTGTGTAATATGGTATTGGTGCTTCCTCCCATCGCAAAGTCCAGGGCAAATGCGTTAAGCAGTGCTTTTCGTGAGAGAATATCTCTTGGTCTGATATTTTGGTTCACAAGATCAATAATACGATGTGATGCATTTTTCACTAGTTCATTACGTCTGGGATCAATGGCGAGAATTGTACCGTTGCCCGGCAGGGCAAGGCCAAGTGCTTCACTGAGGCAGTTCATTGAGTTTGCGGTAAACATGCCAGAGCAGGAGCCACAACCAGGGCAGGCATTATTTTCTATACATTCGAGTTCAGTTTGGCTGATTTTTCCGGTACTGTATTGGCCAACTGCTTCAAAAACTGAAATCAGGTCAACAGTTTTTCCTGACGAGGTATGACCGGCTTTCATGGGGCCACCAGAGACAAAGATAACAGGAATATTGATGCGCAAAGCGGCCATCATCATGCCGGGAGTGATCTTGTCGCAGTTCGGAATACAGACCAGTCCGTCTAAACGGTGTGCTTCTGCAACGGTTTCGACACAGTCGGCGATCAATTCACGACTTGCAAGAGAGTAGCGCATGCCTATATGCCCCATTGCAATTCCGTCGCAAACGCCTATGGTATTGAATTCAAATGGTACACCTCCAGCTTTGCGTACCTCTTCCTTTGCAATTTTACCCAGACCTTGCAGATGTGCATGGCCAGGGATAAGTTCGTTAAAGGAGTTGCAGATTCCGATAAATGGCTTTTTAAAGTCATTGTTTGAAAAAATAGAGCCTGTAGCCTTTAATAGGCTGCGGTGTGGCGCTTTTTCGAATCCGTTTTTTATAGTATCAGATCTCATTGCTGTAAAGATTGTTTTTTACAATTAAAAAAAACTTTCCGTGACCGCTGTTTCCGAAGTCTCTGAAAATAAAAGGTCTGAACAGGAAAAAAATTGACTTAGCAGTGGTTCTTGGTTTAGAGCAAGGTACCACTCTCTTTTGGAATTGCCACAGAAGGTATTGTTGCCATTCTGAAGTTTAATGCACTTGGTAAATATCTGTTCCTGGCGAAGCAGACAGTATCTTTCTGTTGCTCCGTTTTTTTAAAACCATTTTTGATACTGCAGCTGGTGGTATGTAGATTACATTCAGACATTTACGCAAGCATGTTTCTTAAAGTAAGAATAACATAAGAACTAAATATCATTCTAAGTTACATTGAATGTTCTTTTAATACAAGCTTTTAAAAATGTTAAAGTTTGACTGTATTTGTTAGTTTAATGTGTAAAGTTAAAATGATATTTTTTAGCCACTTTTGATCTTTTTTCGGTGCTGTTATTTTCGCAATAACAAAAAAATGGTTGTCATGCTATGCTAAATATTCAGGCTTCGTTGCCTCAGGAACTTCCGGTTTTTTGCCTGACACTTTGTTTCGCGATACTGTTTATTCTTGTTGCGGAATTGCTTATCAGAAAGTTCAGTGTCAGCAATTTGGTTGCCAGAAAAATCATTCAACTTTTTATGGGAGTTGTGATTTTTTTTATACCAGACTATTTACAGTCAAATTTTTTTCCTGTTCTGGCATCACTGCTTTTTCTTGTGCTTAATGGACTGAATATGCGTTTCAACTGGTTCAGTGCATTACTTGCCGAATCTGATAGCAGGTATCTTCAGCCGTCAGCAACAGTTAAAAGTTATGGTTCATTGCTTTTTCCTCTCGTGTTTCTGCTTCTTACTCTTTTTTTGTGGGAATCTCACAAATGGATATTGCAGATTTCCATGCTTGTTATGGGAGTAGGTGATTCGTTGGCCGCTCTTGTAGGTAGTTCTGTTGGTAAAAAGCATATAGAACACTTGACCAAAAATCCCAAAACTGTAGAAGGTTCGCTGATCATGTTTTTCAGCAGTTTGCTTTTATTGAGTACTACGCTCATGTTGTTTAGCCATAATTTCAGGGGCGGACTTGCTGGAAAGCCTCTTTTACTGATTCTTTTACTTGCCTTGCTTCTTGCACTTATTGCTACTGCAGCCGAGGCTCTTTTGTCGTATGGTCTTGACAATTTTTTTATTCCGGTATCTCTTGCCTATGTTCTTTACTTGCTTGAGGTTAACCCTGCTGTTTTGCTTGAGCGTTTTCTTGTCGGAGGACTTCTTGCGTTTTTTCTTGCGTTTTTTTCAATCAAGGTTAAATTTCTCAGCAACAGTGGGGCAACTGCGACGTTTCTGCTGGGTACAACTATTTTCGGAATTGGAGGGGTGATCTGGACGGTTCCGCTTCTGACTTTTTATCTTTTGTCATCGGTTTTGTCAAAACTTGGGAAGAAACGAAAGTCGAAATTTGACTTGGTCTTTGAAAAAGGTTCACAGAGAGATGCTGGTCAGGTGTATGCGAATGGAGGGATTGCATGGGTGCTGATGATTGTTTTTTCATTGACCAATGATCCAGCGATTTTTTTTGCTTATCTCGGAACACTTGCTGCAGTACAGGCTGATACTTGGGCTACGGAAATTGGTACCATGTGGCCGAATCCTAAGGCACGCCTTATTACAACTTTCAGAGAAGTTCCTGTTGGCACTTCCGGAGGTGTTTCTATACCGGGTACGTCTGGAGCTTTTCTTGGCTCTCTCTTTATTTGTGCAAGTGCAATGCTGGTTGATGTCAGGTGGCTGGCTGAGTTCGGGTTGCTTCATTCACTTCTTCTCATTGGTTTTTCTGGACTCTTGGCGAGTCTTGTTGACAGTTTTTTTGGTGCAACTGTGCAGGCCCAATATTTTGACCCGATTCGGAAAAAGGTGACAGAAAGAACCCATAGTCTTGCTCCTGATGGTCTCCTTGTTGAAAACAGGCTTATTAAGGGGGTTCCTTTTGTAAATAATGATCTGGTAAACACACTTTGTGCACTTTCCGGTTCAGCCTTGGCTTATACTGTGTTTCATAGCCTGAAGTTGTTTTAAATGAACCTTAATTGTTTCAATTCATATGATTGAGTCTAAAATCGGGATCTTTGGGTTGCTGTCGGATGCTGGACCTGTTGTGCTGTTTGTGCTTTTTGTATTGCTCTCTTTTTCTGTGGTATCGTGGGCTATTATTGCTTTCAAGTTTGGTTATGTTCGTAAATCACTGAAGGAGTCTAGAGCTTTTCTTGACTTTTTTTTCGATGTGTATAATGTTGAAAAGATTTTCACAGAAAGTGAGCAGTATAAGAATGGTTCATTGCCACGAGTGTTTCGTTCGGGTTATCTTGAGTACCGTGCTTTTGGGGATAAAAGTGATGTGAGGCAGGTCAAGGCACGTATTGCCCGAGCAATTAAACGGGAAGCTAATGCTGAGAGTAAGAGGCTTTTGACTCTTGTACCTTTTCTTGCAACAGTGGGCAATACTGCTCCGTTCATTGGACTTTTCGGAACCGTATGGGGAATTATGACTTCATTCCATAATATTGGCCAGTCTCAATCTGCTTCTCTTGCAGTAGTTGCTCCTGGCATCTCAGAAGCTCTTGTCGCTACAGCCGCTGGTCTTGCCGCCGCTATTCCTGCGGTGATTGCTTATAACTATTTTACGCAGCAGATTGGCATTATAGAACGGGATCTGGATGAATTTTCCCCGGAATTTGCAGCTGCTTTTATTAATGAACCTACTATGCCGGCTTGAATATGATAACTTTTAGAAAAGGCCAGCTGATGAGCGATATCAATGTGACTCCTTTTGTTGATGTTATGCTTGTGTTGCTGATCATTTTTATGGTAACAGTTCCCATGATGACGCATGGTATCAAGGTCGAAACTCCGCAAACCACGCACCAGAAAATGGATGTTTCAGAAAATGCGCTTGTGATTAGTATTGATGGCTCAATGCGGGTTTATATCAATAAATATCAATTAAATGCTGATGAGGTTCGCCAGAAGCTGCCAACAATACTTGATGTTAAACGGACCTCAGAGGTCTATCTTAAAGCGGATAAATCGCTTCCTTATGGCTTGGTGATGGATGTTATGGCCCAAATCAGGGATGCAGGAATTGAAAAGATCGGTATGGTGACTGAACCGGCGCCCGTTACCAGAAATGCTGGGAAATAAGTGTGGCGTATGAAAAAATGTCAGCGGCCTGTTTATGCTGAAAATATTTTTTTGTTATGGCTTGCCATAGCTGCGGCAGTGCACATTCTTGTGTTTATTCTTGCATTTTATCTTCAGTTTTGGGATGCAGGGAGGCGTAGTAACTTACCTAAAGTTATAAGTGTTACGCTTGTTTCTCTGCCTGTTTTCGATGGCTCTATTGGATTTTCAAAAGCACAAGAAGGGGCAGGAATGCTGCAATCCAATTCAGAGTCAATAGCAACGTCGTCTGTAAACACAAATGCTAAGCCTCCGGTTTTACAAAACCGGTCTTTGTCAAAAACTCCAGAGTCGAAAATTGTTTCCAAGGTGTTGTCAAAGGCTGTAAAGAGCGTTTCTGAAGAACAGCAAAAACTAAAGGTTTTCAATAAGCCGGAAGGTATTGATAAGGCTCTTGAGCGAATCAAGCTATCTGTTGAAAAGAAAAGAATATCGTTGCAACCTCAGCCATCGTCATCGGTAAATCTGAACAGTACTCTTGCTCAAATTCAGCAAAAGGTTATGAATAAAAAGGAGCAGGGTGCAGGAGTCGGGCGAGGAAGTTCTGTTGGAAGTGGAAGAGTCGGAGGTACAGGAAAAGGGGGTTCCTACACAGCCGCTATCGCTAAAATTATTCAGAATAACTGGCAATTTTCGAGGAATATGCTTAAGAGTAGTTCTGGAATGGATGTTTTTGTTCGTATAAACATTCTTGCAGATGGAACAATTTACCAGGTTAAAATTGAAAAAGGATCTCCCAGCGAATACCTGAACAATTCAGTAAAGAAAGTTTTCGAAAAATCGTCACCTCTTCCGATTCCTCCGAAGGAGTATGTTGGTCGTGAAGTATGGATTGGATTCGTGTTTACTCCGGGAGGAATTGAACAATAAAAGCAGTTTTTTTCCTGTGATCAATCAAGTAAGATCTTATTGTGTCAAGGTTGATTGTAGCATAGTGTGAATAAATAAGTTGTTATGTTACTTTTAAGAGTTTCTTGAAAAGAATTCCAGTTATATTGGATTTTTTCCGATCACTTGTACGTTGTGTAGAAATGCGATTTTTCAGGTCTTTTCTTTTCGGGTTTATAACTTTATTCTGTTATCTGTTTTTTTCCCCACAGCCTCTCACCGCTATTGAAACGGGCGAGTATATTGCTATACGCAAGCAGGGTTCGAGTAAAATTGCTCTTGTGCTTAATAAACTTGGCGCAAAGGAGATAAAAGATTCTTCATTGGTTGGGGATTTCAATGACGTTATTCGAGATGGCATAGATTTTACTGGTCTTTTTTCAATGATATCCCCTCCGGTTAATGTCAATGAGTACCATGATAGAGATAACATGACCATTAATTTTGATGCACTCAATTCGGTAGGTTCAGAAGTGTATGCTGGTGGAAAAGTTATTGAGAAATCAGGTATAATTAATCTTGATATGGAAGTTTTCGAGATTGCTGGGGCCAAACCGCTTCTCAAAAAAACCTATACAGGAAATCAAGGCCAGCTTCGTTCTATCGGTCATGCGTTTTGTGCAGATCTTGTTGAACTGCTTACAGGGAAAAAGTCGGTTTTCGGTAGCAAGATTGTATTTGTTTCCAACAAAACTGGCTATAAGGAGATATACCGGTGTGATTTTGATGGACAGGGTGTTGAACAACTGACCAATTCAAAATCCATTTCTCTTACGCCAGCACTTTCTCCAGATGGGAAGTATATTGCTTATACTGATTTTACGTTAGGGCATCCTACTCTCTCTATAAAAAATCTTTTATCTAATAGAATTGTTTCCACAGTAAAAAACGGTGTTAGCATTGACCCAGCTTGGAGAAACAGTAGAGAGGTTGCGACTACTCTTTCTTATGAAGGTGAACAGAAAATCTATTTTATTCGGCCTGATGGTTCTGTTGCAAAACGGGTGACTAAAGGTACAGGTATTGATCTTTCTCCCACTTTTTCTCCTGATGGCAGTAAAATGGCATTTGTGTCCGATCGAAACGGTCTGCCTCAAATCTTTATTCAGGATATTCAGTCTGGTGAGGTGCAAAGGCTTACGTTCAGTGGACGCTATAATACCCAGCCGTCATGGTCTCCTGTCGGTAATAAAATTGCTTATACTACATGGGAAAATGGAGGAGAAATAAATATATTCACAATTAATGCTGATGGATCAGATTTGAAGCAATTAACTGAAAAATCTGGTGAGAACGAAGCTCCATCATGGTCTCCAGACGGAGAAATGATTGTATTTTCTTCCAATCGTCAAGGTAAGAAAAAATTGTACGTCATGAATTCAACAGGCGAAAATCAAAGAGGTTTATTAAAAATGGATGGTGAACAGACACAGCCTAATTGGTCGTTGTTTCGATAGTGTATATTTTCTAATACAGGTACTAATAAATAAGCAAACAGGATAAAAATATGGTAAGCAGTAAAATTCTAACCAGAAATACGCTGATTCCGGTAATGTTATTTCTTGGAGCTTGCTGCTGTGACCGGGAAGTTATTGTAGATTCCGTTCCTCGCCCACCGGCTTCATCTCCTCAACCCGTTGTATCTTTACCGCCGGTTGCACTTCCTGCACCCCCTCCTCCACCTCTTGCATTTGTTGGGCCTGTGCTTGGTGATGTGTTTTATGATTTTGATAAGTCATTTATTCGTAACGATGCTGTAGAGCAACTGAAAACCAATGCCGCATGGCTGCAGGAGAATGGAACAAGGAATATTATTATTGAAGGTCATTGCGATGAACGAGGGACCAATGAATATAACCTTGCCCTTGGCCTACGTCGTGCTAACAGAGCAAAAGAGTATCTTGTTAAGTTGGGTATTAAACCAAAACGTATGAAGCCAGTCACTTATGGTGAGGAGCGTCCATTTGATGATGGTCACAATGAGAAGGCATGGAAACAGAACAGAAGAGCTCATTTTGTTCCCGAGTGATATTTTAATTTTGTTTATTCCATAAGGGGGTATACATGTATATTTGCTGTTTACCCCGTTTTATTAATCATTCTAAATGGAGATGTATTGATGAGGAAAAAAATAAACGGCATATTTGTCCTTGCTTTGATGGTTACGGTGGGATGTTCATCCCAAACTCCTGTAACATCAGCAGACATTACTGGGAATAGCCAGCCTGCGCCAGCTCCGGCACCAGCACCAGTTGCTTCGACTCCAGCTCCGTTAGTACAGTCGCCGCAGTTACCCCAGCAGCAGGCATCACCAACTGGTTATGGATTTGATAAATGGCAGACGGGACCAATGGGTGATGTGTTTTATGATTTTGACAGTTCCAATCTCAGTACCGATGCCCAGGATCTCCTGAGGCAAAATGCTGCATGGCTTGAAAGAAATTCTTCAAAGGATGCTGTTATTGAAGGTCATTGCGATGAACGAGGTACCAACGAATATAACCTTGCCCTTGGTCAACGCAGAGCGGGAAGTGCAAAAACTTATCTGGTTAAACTTGGGGTTGCATCATCACGACTTGAAACAGTCAGTTATGGTGAAGAGCGTCCTTTTGATGCCGGAAAGAATGAAGATGCTTGGGCAAAAAATCGTCGCGCACATTTTATTGTAAAGTAAACATTAAAACTCATTGGATGGTCTGAGAGTGAAGAAATAGTGATTGTTACTATGGCTGATTATGAATAAAAGTAAACCTTTGCTACCCATGAATAAAAAGATCAAACCGTTTCTTTTTTTTCCGTTTCTTTTTCTCTCGGCCTGTGCGTCAAAAGAGGATCTTATTATTGTGAAAGATGATTTGCAAAAGCTGAAATCGGATTCTGAAACAATTAAAACGCAGTCTGCCGGTTCTTATTCAGATGTGCAGCAGATTCGTGATGAAGTTTCTCGATTACAGGGTAGTATTGAAGAGATTAATCATAATAATCGTAAGGCTTTTCGCCGTTTTGGAACGGAAGATTCTCTTTTGGTTCATAAGATTGATGATCTGGAATCGAAATTACAGAAAATCGAACAATATCTCGGATTCGGTCAAATGGAAAACGCACCTTCTGCAGCAGTTCCCTTGCAGAAGAGCGGTTCCGTTGATGAGGCTAAAAATGCTAAGGATTTTTCCGATAAAGAGTTATTGAATGATGGACTGGACAAGTTTAGTAAAAATAACTATGCAGCAGCAAGGGTCAGTTTCAGCGCACTCATACAAACTTATCCAAAATCATTGCTGGTTTCTGATGCACACTTTTGTCTGGCTGAAAGCTATTTCAATGAGAGCTCGTATGAAGAGGCTATTACTGAATATCAGCAAGTGATTGCCAACTATATCAAAAGCAGGAAACGTCCTGCAGCTCTTTACAAACAAGGGCTTTCTTTTGAGAAGATTGGTGGAGCAGACAATGTAAAGGCGGCAAAGGAAAGATTTCGTAGCGTGGTTAATTTATATCCGGCTACACCGGAAGCAAAATTAGCGCGTAAGAAACTGCCTTAAATTCAATTGTAATGATTACTTCTTAGATAAAACCCTTGTTAATGCAGGGGTTTTGTTTTTTTATATCGATTTTTTCAGGACTTCATGTTGGCTAAGAACTTTCATTCTACCATTTTTTGAGGGAAAAAAGGAAAAAAATAGTCTATCTATTTCTGAGGGGGTGGGTTTAGTTTTTCCCAGTCCTGAACTTACACCAAGTTGATATTGTAATCTGTTTTAGAGTTTAATTTCTCGCTACTTGCCGCGAAAAAGAAATAACATGTGTATGAGTAACTATATACATATAACACAAAAGACATAATGTTACCGGATTGGTATCGAAGGAAAAACGGAACAGTAATATCCACTCGACCATTTGAAAAACATCAAAGAATTCAATAAAGGGCACCTTATAGTGGACCCGGATTTTTAGACACTGGATTAAGTTGGTAACTTGCCCAAAAC
>JBAXLG010000018.1:0-41459 GCA_037134935.1 Chlorobiaceae bacterium
CCGTTGTGGCCAGCACGGCCAATGCTACACTTGCCGCATCCATAGTATCCGGCAATACCCTCAGCCTTGATCCAACCATTACTCTTGCGACCGGTACGCACTACTATGTCACCTTTACATCGCATTCGATTGATGATTTGGCTGGGAACAGTGTTGCGACTACAGCCACCTATGATTTTACAACGGTTGCGGCCGACACCACTCCTCCCGCACTGACCCAGACAGGATCAGCAATCCCTTTAGCCGTCACGAGCAACCTTGATCTCGTTTTCAGTGAAGCGATTGCTCGCGGGACGGGAGCGGTAGAACTGCGCAGTGGTTCGGCAACCGGCGCCGTTGTGGCCAGCACGGCCAATGCTACACTTGCCGCATCCATAGTATCCGGCAACACTCTCCACCTTGATCCAACCATTACTCTTGCGAATGGTACGCACTACTATGTCACCTTTACATCGCATTCGATTGATGATTTGGCTGGGAACAGTGTTGCGACTACAGCCACCTATGATTTTACAACGGTTGCGGCCGACACCACTCCTCCCGCACTGACCCAGACAGGATCAGCAATCCCTTTAGCCGTCACGAGCAACCTTGATCTCGTTTTCAGTGAAGCGATTGCTCGCGGGACGGGAGCGGTAGAACTGCGCAGTGGTTCGGCAACCGGCGCCGTTGTGGCCAGCACGGCCAATGCTACACTTGCCGCATCCATAGTATCCGGCAACACTCTCCACCTTGATCCAACCATTACTCTTGCGAATGGTACGCACTACTATGTCACCTTTACATCGCATTCGATTGATGATTTGGCTGGGAACAGTGTTGCGACTACAGCCACCTATGATTTTACAACGGTTGCGGCCGACACCACTCCTCCCGCACTGACCCAGACAGGATCAGCAATCCCTTTAGCCGTCACGAGCAACCTTGATCTCGTTTTCAGTGAAGCGATTGCTCGCGGGACGGGAGCGGTAGAACTGCGCAGTGGTTCGGCAACCGGCGCCGTTGTGGCCAGCACGGCCAATGCTACACTTGCCGCATCCATAGTATCCGGCAATACCCTCAGCCTTGATCCATTAATTACTCTTACGAACGGAACGCACTATTATGTAACCTTTGCACCGCATTCAATTGATGACTTGGCAGGAAACAGTATTGATTCTAATGCAACCTATGATTTTGCAACAGCCGCAACCTTAGATCACAGTGGCGACTTTGGTGTGGACGTAGCTCCTGGTGTTGTTGGGGTTGGAGCTGCCGCCGTACTTACATGGGCACTTTTCTTTTAAAGGTTGATGGAGATTTTTCGTTTTGCGTTTCAGGCTATGGCAAGTAGATGTGAGGTTGTTTTAGCATCTGCCAGTAAAGACAAAGCTGTTTCTGTTGCCAGACTTGCCATTGATGAAATTTCACGAATTGAACGAAAGTATTCTCGTTATGAGGCAGAAAGTATTGTTTCAATGATTAATGCTGCTGCAGGAGTTGGTTTTGTTGAATGTGATGAGGAAACGCTTTCTCTTATGGGCTATGCCGATATCTTGTATGAAAGCAGTGATGGACTTTTCGACATTACTGCAGGTATTTTGCGCAAAGCCTGGAATTTCAACCATGCAGTTGTGCCTCACTCTGTAACACTTTCTCCCTTGCTTGATCTTATTGGATGGAAAAAGGTGGAACGCAAAAGTAATGCAATCCGTCTGCATTCGGCAGGTATGGAGCTTGATTTTGGTGGATTTGGCAAGGAATATGCTGCTGACCGCGCCGCTGCAATGCTTCAGGAGCAGGGCGTAAAACATGGATATGTGAATTTGGGTGGAGATATTCGTGTCGTCGGTACAAAACCTGATGGAAGTTCATGGACAATAGCTATCCAGGACCCGCGCCACAAGGATCAAGCGATTGCATCAATTCCTCTCCGTGCGGGCGCGCTGGCAACAAGCGGAGATTATGAACGTTTTTTTGAAGTTTCCGGCAATCGCT
Source organism: Chlorobiaceae bacterium (assembly GCA_037134935.1). Classification (GTDB taxonomy): domain Bacteria; phylum Bacteroidota; class Chlorobiia; order Chlorobiales; family Chlorobiaceae; genus Chlorobium. The sequence continues at coordinate 1,978 of JBAXLG010000018.1, forward strand.
ATTGCCATATTCTTAATCCATGCACAGGCATTCCGGTCACTTACTGGCGTTCGGTAACGGTTGTAGCTCCATTAGCAATTACTGCCGGCAGTTACTCTACAATAGCGATGCTGAAAGAAGCTGAAGGATTGGCCTTTCTAAAAGATTCGGGATTCGGTTACTTGGCAGTGAACCAATCTGGAAAGATTTTCCATAAAAACGTGCAGTAACGCCTTATATCAGCCGGCACTGTTTTTTTTAGGGGTTCTAACCTTTATTATCCTGTCTATTCCTTTCTAATGTTATGAGGTGAACTGGCGCAACATTCGAAGATCATTTTCAAATAAGAGCCGTATGTCGTCGATTTTATAGCGCAATAGAACTGTTCGGTCCACACCCATTCCGAAAGCGTAACCTGACCATATTTCAGGATCTATTCCACAGTTACGCATGACATTAGGATGTACCATTCCACAACCCATAATTTCAAGCCAGCCTGATTTTTTACAGACACGGCATCCTTTGCCTCCGCAGAGATAGCATGTGACATCAACCTCTGCAGATGGTTCTGTAAAAGGGAAAAAGCTCGGACGAAAACGCAGTTTTACATCGGCGCCGAACATCTGCCTAGCAAATGAGTATATAGTTGCCTTAAGATCGGCGAACGAAACATTTTTATCAATATAGAGGCCTTCAAGCTGATGAAAAACGCAGTAGCTTCGTGCGCTGATTGCCTCATTTCTATAAACTTTACCAGGACAGATTACCCGTATGGGTGGAACACTGTCAAGCATGACCCTGATCTGTACCGGAGACGTATGTGTTCTTAATAGAATGTCAGTGCCGGGATTTCCAGAGGTTACAAAAAAGGTATCCTGCATGTCTCGGGCAGGGTGATCAGGCGGGAAGTTGAGCAGATCAAAATTGTACCGATCAAGTTCAAGTTCAGGGCCTGTCGCAATTCCAAAACCCATGGCCGAAAAAATTTGTTTCATTTCACCAAGTACTTTTTGTACCGGATGCTCACTGCCGGTAAAGTATCGTCTTCCCGGCAGTGTAAGATCAAGCTTTTTTCCACTGTTACCCGCATGTAATTCAAGCGTTCTGCCTGCCTCCTCAATCTTTGCGTCTGCTGTTTGCTTGAGCTGGTTGAGTAACTGCCCGATTTGCGGCTTTGCAGCAGGATCAACAGACTTGAGTTGGCCGAAAAGATTTGCTATTAAACCTTTTCGAACCGTGTACCGAAGGCGAAATGTTTCAAGAGCTGCTCGAGAGTTAATTTCAAAATTAATAATCTCCTGCTGTAAACTGCGAATGGTGTTTTCCATGAATACCCGATAACTCTTTTATTCGATAACTGCTTTAACAATCTGAGTGAAGGCTGCGGGGTCTTTGACAGCTATTTCCGCAAGTGCCTTACGGTCGATTTCAAGGCTTTTCTTACTCATGGCATCAACCAGTCTCGAATAGGTAGTTCCGTTCAAACGAGCAGCTGCATTGATACGCATGATCCAAAGTGCACGGAAGTTGCGCTTTTTTGCCCGTCGATCACGGTAGGCGTACTGCTCAGCTTTATCGACGGCATGCTTGACTACGGTCAGTACATTGCCACGTGATCCCCAGTACCCTTTTGCTTTCTTTAAAAGCCTTTTTCTTCTGGCCCGTGAGGCTACGGCATTATTTGCTTTAGGCATTATTGTGTAGAGTTAAAGTTAAAAATTTATGCAAGGATCATCCGTTTGATCTGTTTGGCTTTTGCAGAGTCAAGCAGTGTTGACTGATGCAGGCGGCGTGACCGTTTTCTGTTCTTTTTCTCAAGATTGTGAGACCCATTCATTCGTTCGCGCTTGATTTTTCCGGATGCGGTAACTTTAAACCGTTTGCATGCTCCCCGGTGTGATTTCATTTTAGGCATGATCGTTCTTTGTTTTTTTATATAAAAATGTGTTGATACCCTTAACAATTATTCAGTTACTCTTCCGGCGGCGGTGCAGGTTTGGTTTTAGCTTTAATGCGATCGTAGGCGTCTATTTTCTTTTTATCTGGTTCGAAATACACAAAGAGCTTTTTCCCTTCGAATTTCGGTTCACCATCACGGTTACTGACAACACTGAGGCGCTCGGTCAAACGCTCCGCCAGCTCAAGTCCTTTGTCTTTATAAATAATTGAGCGGCCTAAAAAAACAATTGTCGCCCTGACCCTGTTGCCCTTGCGAAGAAATTCCTCAAGATGTGCGGATTTGAAGTCAAAATCGTGCTTATCGGTATTTGGATGAAACCGTAGTTCCTTAAGGGTAGTAGTCTTCTGTTTTTTCTTCAAATCCTTGTCGCGCTTATCCATTTTATACAACAGCTTGCCGAGGTTGTCAAATTTGCAAACTGGCGGAACAGCGTTTGGTTGTACTTCAATAAGATCCTGATTTCGCTCTTCGGCTAACTGCTTTGCATCGATGGTTTTCATCACCTGTTGTGTTCCGTCTGGAAAAATAATTCTTACTTCCGGCACACGTATCTGTTCATTGACCCTATAGGTGAGCTTTGGCTTTTGAGCCGTAACCTTCTGTTTCTTCATTCGTTCAGGTTTTGTTTAGATAATCAGGTTCTTTCGGTAATCTTTTTTAGAAGTTTGTCGATCAGTACGCTTACATTAAAGCAACCTTCATCGCCGATACGATGGCGGCGAAGCGAAACAGTGCTATTTTCTTTTTCTTTTTGACCGATAATGATCATACATGGAATTTTGGCAAGTTCGGCTTCACGTATTTTTTTCCCAATTTTTTCACTCCTTAAATCCAGTTCAGTTCGAATTCCTGCAGTCAAAAAAGCTTGGTGTACATTTTGTGCGTAGTCGTGAACATCTTCAGCTATAGGCAGCACAACTGCTTGAACAGGAGCAAGCCATAAGGGAAAATTACCAGCAGTGTGTTCAATGAGCACACCGATAAATCGTTCCATGGAACCAAAAGGAGCTCTGTGAATGATGACAGGACGGTGTTTTTGGCCGTCACTGCCGATATAAGTGAGGTCAAACCGTTCCGGCATTACATAGTCTACCTGTACAGTTCCAAGCTGCCATTTTCTTCCAAGTGCATCACGAACGATAAAGTCAATTTTAGGTCCGTAGAAGCTTGCTTCACCAATACTGATAAAGTAATTAATACCCATGCGGTCAGCTGCTTCTTTAACATCATTCTCAGCTTGTCGCCATATTTCTGCCGTTCCACCATATTTAGCCTGATTAGCAGGATCATGCATGGAAAGGCGAGTCTGCACTTCGGAAAATCCAAGTATTCCAAAAACAAACTGAGTGAGCTCAATAGCGCCACAGATTTCTTCAACAAGCTGGTCAGCACGGCAGTAGATGTGCGAGTCGTCTTGAGTAAAGCCTCTGGCTCGCACTAATCCGTTAAGCTCTCCTGACTGCTCATGCCGGTAAACCGTTCCAAACTCTGTCAGGCGGATTGGCAGGTCACGGTAACTGTGCATTTTCGAGCTGTAGATGAGATGATGGTGCGGGCAGTTCATCGGTTTAAGGAGATACTGCTCCTGCCGACCATCTTCATCGTGATAGGTGAGTGGAGGGAACTGAGAATCACTGTAATACGGATAGTGTCCTGAACGCTTGTAGAGTTCGATCTTGCCGATATGTGGTGTATAGACAGGCAAGTAGCCACGTTTCCGCTGTTCCTCTTTTAAGAATGTTTCCAGTTCATTGCGTATTATAGCACCCTTTGGCAACCAGACAGGAAGACCGCTTCCAATTTCTGGTGATAACATGAAAAGTTCAAGTTCGGTGCCGAGTTTTCGATGATCTCTACGTTTTGCTTCTTCAAGTTGTGTTACATATTTTTTCAGCTGCTTTTCAGAGGGAAAGGAGATACCGTAAATACGCTGCATACTCTCTCTTGAGGAATCTCCACGCCAGTAAGATGAAGATATGTTTGTCAGTAGTACAGCCCTGACTTTGGATGTTACCGGTATGTGCGGGCCAGTGCAGAGGTCGGTAAAAGCGTCTTGGTGATAGAGTGAAACTGTTTCGACGTTTTTAAGGCTTTCTTCAAGAATTTCAACTTTATAGAGATCGTTTCTCGTGTTTTTAAAAAACTTAATAGCCTCTATTCGAGAAAGTTCTTCCCTGTAAATTTCAGTGTCGCGTTTACTGATTTCAAGCATTTTCTGTTCGATCACTCTTAAATCTTCCTCCCGGAAACGGTGTTCTGATGCGACATCGTAATAGAACCCTTGTTCTATTGAAGGGCCAGCGCCGAATTTGCTGCCGGGGAAAAGCTCTTCTATCGCTTGGGCCATAATATGGCTTGAGCTGTGCCAAAATATGTTCTGCCCTTCTGGAGAATCAAAAGTAAGTATTTCAATGTTGGCATCATTATTCAGAGGCGTTGCAAGGTCAACAACTGTTGTGTTAATCTTGAGAGCCAGCGCATCCTGGGTAACTTTGCGTCCTAAAGAGAGAGCAATATCAATTCCCGTACTGCCTGAAGGGATTGCTTTTACTGTCCCATCTGGCAGGGTAATGGCTATCATAGCCAGTTGATCCTTATTTTCAGACATTTTGTTTTCTGTCGTTTTATTCCATGCAAAACAAGCCATGCTCGTGTTTGTTCCGCAGGAAAATATCAATACAGCCTCTTTTCGTTAGTAATGCCAGGTCAGGGGGGCTGAATAGTTTATATAAGTAACTTCATTATATAACTGTTGCCCTGACTCCAGAAAGTGGAGGCAAATGATACGATTAAAATTAAAAAAATCCAAATCAGTTCATCATATGCAATAGTTCAGGGGTAACGATCTCCTTGCCTTGTTTCAATGCAAAAATTTCAGCTTTACTTTTAAGCTCTCTTCCAAATGAGATCTGGCTGATGAATGGTGCTTTTTTTACCATATCGTTCAGGAGTGCATTGGCTTCATTACTCCAGACAATCTTGCCCGATGGTTTGTCCTGCGATAGTGTCCTACGGTTGATTGGCAAGAAGTTAAAGAGCATATTGTACAGCTCGTTGACAATTTCCTGCAGCAGAAAAACAGTTCCGCTATGACCCATAAAGGGAGTTCCAAGCGCCCTGCGGACGATAGGCCCGGGAAATCCTGCCGGAACAAATCGTGTCTTTGCATCAAGCTCGGCCAGGTACATTTTATCGATAATTCTACCAAACAGAAACTGTGGCTGTTTTTGCTGAATCTCATTCCGGAGAAGCGTGTTGTCTGTCTCTGCTGAATTGTATGAAAAGAGACACTGCATTCCCATCTCTTCTGCAAGAAATTTTTTTAGTCCAAGTGCATAGGTTTCAGCTGCGATGATTCCGAAACGTATGGTAGGAAACCACTCAGCCTGAGGGCCCCGCCATAGGTCCCAAACAGGTTTTAGTATGGTAAGTTTTTCCGCATCCAGGAATGAGGCCGCCCCTGGCTTTTTATTCAGTAGGCGTCCTAATTCAAGGATAAACGCCTCTGTTTCTGCGATTCCGAACGGAGCCTGCAATACCGGTCTGCCAAGTACTTTTGCCAGTTCATTGCCGAATTCATGATACATGAGCACAATAACGTCGGAATTTTTCAGAGCGGAAATATCATTAAGGGAGCATTCAAAAGGATAGACATGTTTCAGCTCTCCTCCGATACCTGAAATCAGACGCTTCAATTCGGCCAAATCTGATGCGCTGTTGAAGCAGCCATAAGTAGGGCCAATAATGCTTACCGTGCCCGACTCAATATTTGCCGGTTTCCCGTCGTCAAACTGTTCATAAAGCCATTTCAATGCTTTATCTCGCCCACACCACTCATTGTCGCTGAGAGAGTTTGACGGGAAAAACCTGATATCAGGGTATTTCATTGTCAACATGTGTTCATGATCGCTACCGATCATTTCGCTTTCGGCACTTGATACCAAAATCAGCTGCCGTCCCGGTGCCTGGAGCTTATTAATGGTGTCACAAACAATTTGCGAACTACCAGAAGAGGCTATTTCTTTTTCGGTTAAACTTGTCGGCGTCAGGTTTTCGAGATAGGGAACAGCATCAGTATAGTCCATGATAGCCACACCCACAAGATTGTAACATCCTACCGGTGCATCGGCAATTACATGGACATCCTTTAGTGAACAGAATGTATTGACTGCTCCCCAGTAGGCACTTGCAGTTGATTCGTCGCGAACAGTTTTTCCCATGGTTTAAAATGGATAATCAATTTTTGTTAAAATTTTAAAATTCCGATGAAGTTCCTTGCAGTGATACAGGAAGCTGTCCGTGAGGTTTAAGTTTTCCTCTCAGCAACTCCACAGCATCAGCTTCACTGTCTGCGCTTGATGAGTATGTGCAGAGATAAGTGGTTATTTCCGGAAAATAGTTTGTCAGGTAAGGGGTTCCCAGCGACACAAGGATAAGAGGTTTTTCCTTTGGTACCATTGAGCCGAGAGAGTGAATAAATTGCTGCTGTTTTTCGTTTAGTTTCAAAGTTCCCGAACCGGATCGTATCTGCACATCGGAGGTTACGATGACCGCCGGTGCTTTTATAACCAAGTCGGCGGCATTACGATAGGTTAAAGAGTCAGATTGAGAGTCTATCCTGATATGGGTAATTTTATAGTAGCGATTCAGATTTGTAACATATTCCTTTGTTGTTGTGGAGTCCGGCTTATCCTGCAGAATAATATTCAGCATGTTCTCCGCTGTTTCCGTTGTTTTAAGGGGCAGGAAGTTGTTCGTATCTTTTACCAGCGTGATGGAGCGATCTGCAATTTTTTTTGCGAGGGAGCGATGAGATTTGGGGCTTGCGCCTTCTTTGATCCGGTTCAGATTGACAAGTTTCCTGTTTTCAATTTCAAGCCACGCTTTGGCCTGAAGAATCCGGCGTACCGATGCATTGATCTGTTCCATCGAAATAACCCCATCTTCGACAGCTTTGACAATGGAGCTGTGAGCTAATTCAGGATCCGGTGGAAAAAGCAGCAGGTCATTGCCGGCCTGAACTGCTTTAATGGAAATTTCCGGAACGTTCTGACCGTTATAGATTGCTTTCATGTTCAACGCATCGGTTATGATCAAGCCCTGAAAACCGAGATCTCTTCGCAACAAGTCGGTCACGATTGCCTTGGAAATGGAAGCCGGCTCCATAGTGCCGGTTAGTTTCGGTACAGCCAAATGTCCGACCATAATACTGATGACGCCATGATCTATAGCGGATATAAAAGGTTTCAGTTCGTACGCATCCAGCTGCTGTCGGTCAGCCCAGAGTACCGGTAACGAAATATGGCTGTCAACTGTAACATTCCCATGCCCGGGAAAATGTTTTGCTGTTGCAATCACGCTGTTGGACTGGAGACCTTCGATGACAGCATTTGACATGGAGATTGTCAGAGGAACATCATCACCGAACGAACGAGTATTAATGACAGGGTTTAATGGGTTAATGTTCAAATCAACGGTAGGCCCATAGTTCTGGCAAATCCCTACGGATTTGGCTTCCTCTGCGATGGCCTTGGCCATGTCAGCGGCCAACTCCTGGTCTCGTGTTGCAGCAACTGCCATATTTGGAGGAAATTCTGTAGCTCCAGTCAACCTCATGGCCAATCCCCGTTCCATATCAGCGCTCATAAGAAGGTAGCGTGGAGCTATAGACTGGAAGTAGTTTGCCTGCGTGGCGGTACTGAAGGTATCGCCCTTTAGAAACATGATACCACCAACTTTACCCTCTTGTACCAATCGGCTCAGCAGTTGGTATGCTTTTTCGTCATTCTGGTTATTCCGCCTTTCAGATTGTGCAATAAGCATCTGACCGACTTTTTCGGACAGCGTCATACATTGCATTGTCTTTTCGATATCACTATTGTTATAGCTGAAAATCTGCCGAGCATGCCATTTTTCATTACCCGGTGTTGATTTGGCGTAAGCCAAAAGTGGGAGCAGAAAAAACAGCAGGGGAACAATAATGCAGAACAGCAGGGTGCCTGATTTTATTTTCATTTATTCTGTTTTTTTCCTGTTATTCCGGTTATTGGTGAAGAGCATAAAGCTGTAAAACTGTTCACAACAATTAAAATACATGCTATCCGCATCTATGATACATATCAAAAGTAAAAAAAAACCGGATAATCCATTCTTTTGGACGTTAGGAACTATGGTTATTTCCCTGAATCGCTTCTTGCTCTTGTGCTTGTGTTATAGATAATACCCCCGTTATCAATATAGAACTGCAGAACAGCTGCGGCCTCGTTACGGCAAATTCCTGTTACTACCTTGATTCCGCGTTTTGCGAGTTCTTCAGTCCAATTTTCTGGTTTCGGTCCTTCATCAAAACCTGCAGTAATAGCATCTGAGGTCGATGCTCCGCATACAATGCGGGTGAGACCCGACCAGATGATTGCACCGAAACACATAGTACAGGGTTCACAAGAGGTTACCAACTCGTGTTCCGGATAGTCCGGGTTGTTAAGGGTGTACGAGGCAATCCGGTGTTGGGCTGCAGCAATAGCTACCATCTCTGCATGAGCATGAGAGCAGCGGCTCTGGATAACCAGATTTACCCCCACTGAAACCAGTCTGCCGGATTCGCGTTCAAACACTGCGGCACCGAAAGGACCGCCGGTTCCATGCAAGGTATTGTTACGAGCAAGTTCTATGACAAACTTCCTACGGTCATGGTCGGAGAGTATTGTTTTGCCGATAGCAGCTGAAAATTTTTTAATCCATTGAGGAAGGAGCCGTGCAGAATTACAGGTTTTCATCAGCGGGAAAAGTACAGGGAAATGGTTTGGTCAAGCTGAGCAAAATACAATCAACTCATATAAAGGTATGGTTTCCAGTCATCGCAAACTGTTGCAGTTACCTTCTGCATAAACATAAGATTGTTAGGCTGGAATGGCTGTTTCAAAGGCTGCATAAAAGCTTCATGCAGGGTTTTGTTGCCTTTTTTTACATTGCAACGGCGGCATGCCGTAATAAGGTTTTCCCATGAATAGGCACCACCTTTTGAAATAGGTACTATGTGATCAATGGTCAAGGGAGGGTCGGTTGTACCGCAGTATTGACATTGGTAACCATCTCTGAGAAGAATGTTGTTCCGGTTCAGTATAAGCTTTTTGTATGGAACCCTCACAAACACCGTCAGCCTTACAACACTCGGCATAGGAATGCTGCTGGAAACTGTGCGGATTACCCGTTCAGGCTTATGCGCCACCTGTACAGCTTTACCGCAAAAAAGAAGAGAAACAGCTTTTTGAACGTTACAAATACGTAATGGTTCATAACTGCTATTTAATACAAGAACTTTCGATCGAAGTAACGGCATATCCCGGCGGAATTTTATGGTATAATGACATGATTCGTTGTTGCATTTAATACTACGTTAGACGAAGAGATCAGTTAATTGTTATCTTACTCGGTTATAGCTGCACAACAGATGTTCAACTGCCTTGAAGCCATAGCCTCATCAAGTCGTTTCACTGTTGTAGTTACCGGTGCTGACAGCACCAGTTCCGGATTAGTTTCAGCTTCACTTGCAATGCTGAGCAATGCTTCAGCGAAAGTATCAAGAGTCTCTTTTGATTCAGTTTCTGTTGGCTCAATCATCAGAGCTTCACTGACAATGAGAGGGAAGTAAATTGTTGGTGCATGAAATCCGTAATCAAGAAGTCTCTTGGCAATATCGAGCGTTCTGACTCCGTGCGCCTTTTTCTGCCGGTCTCCCGAAAGGCAGAACTCATGCAGGACGCTCTTTGGATAGGGAAGGTCAAACCGTTCAAGCAACAGGCTCAGCAGGTAATTGGCATTGATAATGGCATTTTCTGACACCCGGCGTGCTCCATCAGGACCCAGCATCCGGATATACGTATATGCTCTGACCAAAACAGCGAAATTCCCGTAAAAATTCATCATTCTTCCAATACTCTCCGGTCGGTCATAACAAAGCGAGTAGGTTGTTCCTTCCGAAGTTTCATTTTTTGTAATGACCGGAACAGGCAGGAATGGTTCAAGCAGTGCACTCACGCCAACAGGACCGCTTCCGGGACCGCCGCCGCCGTGCGGAGCAGCAAACGTTTTATGAAGGTTGTAATGAACCACATCAAATCCCATATCTCCAGGACGGGTGATGCCGAGCAGTGCATTCATGTTGGCGCCATCCATATAGAGAAGGCTTCCGTTTTCATGCACCATTCGTGCTATGCGCGTTATATCTTTTTCAAATAGTCCTATAGTATTCGGATTGGTCAGCATCAGTGCGGCAACATCACTGTCAAGCTTCAGGGCAAGGTCCTCCAGGTCGGTGCGCCCTTCTGCATTGCTTTTGACAGAAATAATCTGATATCCCGCAAGAGCGGCTGAAGCCGGGTTTGTGCCGTGTGCCGAGTCAACAACCAGCAGCTTGTGCCGCTTTGAACCCTGCGACTCATGGTACTGTTTAATGAGCAAAATACCGGTAAGCTCTCCGTGTGCACCTGCTGCGGGTTGCAACGTTACAGCAGCCATGCCCGCAATTTCACGCAGCATCTCAGCCAGTTCATACATAAGCTGCAACGCACCCTGCGTTGTTTTGGCTGGCTGCAGCGGATGAAGTGCGCTGAAACCTTGAAGGTTACTGGTATAATCATTGATTTTTGGATTATACTTCATGGTGCAGCTGCCAAGAGGGTACATGTTCTTGTCAACATGGTAATTCATGGTAGAGAGTCGCACAAAATGCCGCACAACCTCGCTCTCAGACACTTCGGGAAGCTCAGCGGGTGTTGACCGCAGAAATTTTGACGGCAGAATGTTTTCCACAGAGCATTCCGGAATATCGTTTCCGGCAAGAGCGTATCCTTTACGTCCTTTACGCGATAAATCAAAAATCAGTTTTTCTTTCATGATTTCAGTGTAAAAATCGGTATTTGCTTCTTTTAAAACAATTTAAAGAAAAAAGCCTTTACAGTTTGAGCCTGGTTTGCAAAAACGGTACAAATTTCAGAATAAGTTCTTTTTTGTAGCCCTGTCTCTACTCTGAAAACTCAGGTATAAAGAGAGAAAGATAAGGAATACTTTCTTTGAAGAGTAAATATTTTCACCCTTCCGGAAGAGCGCTTATTCTTCATCCACACTTACGTATACCAGCTTCAGTTGCATATATTATGCATCACACAGCATCGGCAGCAAGCAGCCATTATTTCTTGATATAGGCATTGAGCCCGATTGTCACCGGCTTGCCTTCAATCATGACATTGGTCACGGTGTTTCCGTGCGTGCTTGCAACAACAAGCGTTTTTCCTGATGAAGAGGGAGTAGGTGTTTCCAGGTCGATCTCGATACAGAGTTTCCCGTTTTTAATCTCGACAGTCATGGCCATGTGTATATGAATTCTTTATTTTTAAGGTTAAGTTTAGAACCAAAATATAGTTAAAAGAATCGAAGCGAGCGATTATCGCCTCTCATCATGTAAACTTTATTAAACATAGAAAATTTCCACATGAAAGCTACCTGATGTATAGCCGCATATTTTTTATTAGGTTATGTACACAGTACCGTTAAACTGTTCACTCTCTCTTGTCCGAATTGTTAATAATCAGCTGACTTGAACTTAAAGGAAACATTGTTCATGAGCTATTCCTCAATACGCGATAACCATTCTCATGGAACCGTAGGAGAATTCCTTAAAAAAAATATCACCAATGTTTCAAGCTTGTCAATTGTCTCAGCCTACTTCACAATCTATGCATTCCACAACCTGAAGGATGAATTAAGCAGTATCGATAATCTTCGTTTCCTTTTTGGCGAACCAACATTTATCAAGTCGCTTGATCCGGAAAAAGTCAATACCCGTGACTTCAAGATTGAGGACGACCAGCTTGTTATCCCTATCAGCAGCCGCCTTATCCAGAAAACCGTTGCCAGGGAATGTGCTGAATGGATAAACGATAAAGTTGAAATTCGATCCATGGTAAAGCCGAACTTCCTGCATGGCAAAATGTATCATATCCTTCAATCCAGCGGAGTTGAAAAAGCCATAGCAGGAAGTTCAAATTTTACGGTCAATGGTCTTGGGTTTGGCGGTAACCGGAATATCGAACTCAACATGGTTATTGACAGCGACCGTGATCGTGCAGAGCTCAAAGCATGGTTTGATAATCTGTGGAATGATCAAACAGGTATTGTTGAAGATGTCAAAAGTCAGGTACTCGGCTACCTTGAACAGCTTTATATTGAGAACAGCCCTGAATTCATCTATTTCAAAACACTGTTTCACCTGTTTGAGAACTATCTCAATGAGCAGCAGCAAGGTGGATTGCTCAATGAGCGCACCGGTTTTTTTGACAGTGAAATATGGAACCAGCTCTATGCATTTCAGAAAGACGGAGTAAAAGGTGCCATCAATAAAATCCTGAAACACAACGGATGCATCATTGCCGACAGTGTTGGGCTTGGTAAAACTTACGAAGCCCTTGCAGTCATCAAATACTTTGAGCTGCTCAATGCCAACGTACTGGTACTCTGCCCCAAAAAACTTTCCGGTAACTGGACAGTTTATCAGGCCAGCCAGAACCATGCGCTGAACCCTTTTCAAAAAGACCGGTTCAGTTATACAATACTGTACCATACCGATCTTGGAAGAGAGAGCGGCCGTTCAGATGCCAATGGAATTGATCTGGGTCATTTCAACTGGGGAGCTTACGATCTTATTGTTATTGATGAGTCGCACAATTTCAGGGGAAACCCACTCGAAAAAACCAGAAAAGACGGAACTTCACAACTGAACCGGGCAAAATGGTTGATGGAAAAAATTATCCGGTCAGGAGTAAAGACAAAGGTGCTCATGTTGTCGGCAACACCCGTGAACAACTCTCTCAGAGATTTGCGGAACCAGATATCATACATCACTGAGGATAATGAGGCTGCCCTTTTTGAATGCTGCCAGATCAAGGACATCTCTTTTACCCTGAAAACCGCACAAACAAACTTTACAAACTGGGCTGATACCAAAAAGAACCCTGACCGGAACATGAAGCAGCTGCTTGAAAAACTTGATTCATCGTTTTTCAAATTGCTTGATGAATTGACCATTGCCCGATCACGAAAGCATATCAAAAGCTTTTACAAGATTGAATCGTTCGGAAAATTTCCCGAACGCCAGAAACCGCAGTCGGTTTATCCTGATATTGACTTGATGAACCGTTTTCCCTCATATGATCGCCTGAACAAGCAAATTCTCGATTACAAACTCTCGGTTTTCAACCCTTCAGCATACATCAAAGAGGAAAAACAGGAAAAATACAAGGCCCTGGCCGGAAAGCAGGTACTGAATTTCACGCAGGCGGATCGTGAAAACTTTCTTATCGGGATGATGAAAATCAACTTTCTGAAACGACTGGAAAGTTCGATTGAATCATTTGAAATCTCGATGGACAGGACTATTCGGAAAATCGAGGCGCTTGAAACCAAAATCAAGGAGTTCCTGACTTACAGAACTTCTTCACAGGAAGAAGAGTTATTCCTGTTTGAGCCAGGAGAAGATGAACTCGAAGAGAATGGAGAAGAGCTTGATCAATGGCAGGTTGGTAAAAAGCTCCGCTTTGATCTTGCCGATCTCAAACTGCAGGATTGGCTTGCCGATCTTAAAAAAGATAAAGATGCCCTTGTTGGTTTATGGGACAGTGCCAAATCCGTAACGCCCGACAGGGATGCAAAACTTCATCAACTGAAAGCTCTTATTTCGGCAAAAACGGCACAGCCAAACAAAAAAGTTCTTGTGTTTACGGCCTTTGCCGACACAGCAAAATACCTTTATGAAAACATCATTGAATGGTACACAAAGACGTTTAACCAGCACTGTGGTCTGGTTTGTGGATCGTACACCCAGACGACGTACGGCAAAAATGATTACAATGCCATTCTTCTCAACTTTTCACCAGTTGCAAAACAACGATTCAGGTATAATAATGCACTGTTTACTGACAATCAGCAGATAGAGCTGCTCATAGCAACCGACTGTATCAGTGAAGGCCAGAACCTGCAGGATTGTGACTACCTCATCAACTACGATATCCACTGGAACCCTGTGAGGATCATTCAGCGTTTTGGCCGTATTGACCGGCTTGGAAGCAAGAATGAAACTATTCAGCTGGTCAATTTCTGGCCAACAAAGGATCTTGATAACTATATCAACCTTAAGGAACGCGTAGAAGCCCGTATGGCGCTTGTTGATGTAACAGCAACCGGTGAAGACAATATCCTCAATACGGAACAGATAGAAGAACTGATTGCCGATGACCTGAAATACCGCAACCAGCAACTCAAAAAACTTCAGGACGAAGTGCTTGATCTGGAAGAGATGGACGAAAGTCTCTCCCTGACCGATTTCACACTCGACGATTTCCGGATTGAACTGCTCAACTACCTTGAAAACAACAGAACCAGACTGATGCAGGCTCCTCTCGGACTCTATGCCGTTGTACCCGCACCTGCGGGTGAACATGCTGACGCTTCCACTAAAAAACAGTTCTCTCAAAGCGAAAAGGAGATCATTAAACCCGGCACCATCTTTTGCCTCCGCCAGAAAGGAGAGAGCGACGGCAACGAGCAGGTCAATCCGCTCAATCCCTACTTTCTTGTCTACATTCGCAAAGATGGAACGGTACGCTATAACTATATCAATGCCAAGCAGATACTTGAAATATTCCGGCTACTCTGTCAAGGGGAGACTATTCCATACGAACAGCTTTGCAGCCTTTTCAATACGGAGACCGCCAATGGCCAGCAGATGGAGCACTACACCCAGCTCCTTACAAAAGCTGTGGAAGAAATTCTCAGGGTCTTCAAAAAACGCACGGCACAAAAGCTGACTACCGACCGTGGAGCCATTATTCCGCCTCGGCATAAACAGATTGAGGAACTCAGCCACTTTGAACTCATTACCTGGCTTATTATACAATAACATTATGGCAAAGAGCGATATCGATACCAGGCAGCGCATTAAACAGACCATTAAACAGGCCATTGAAGCATTCGAAAATGGTTCTCTGACTGATAATGCGTTAAAGCTCTTTCAGGAGCTTGGCTATAATACCGACCGTCAACAACCGCTGCCGGAAAAAACCTTTGCCTGTTTTAAAGAGTATTACCTCAATTCCGGTAGCAGTTTCAATGAAAAAAAAGCGCTGACAAAAGAGTGGCAGCAGATTGACCTGCTTTTTCAGTTGACCAAGGATGAAATAACAGGTCAGAACTCCCTTTTCGATACCAGTCAGGTTGACCGTACCATTATGGAGGCCTACCTCTTCTTCTGCATTGAACTCAATGATAAGCAGTACACCAGAACAGCCCTCAGCCAGATCACCAGAGAGATCAACAAGGTTTTTACCATGCCGGTGATGGTGCTTTTCAAGCTTGGCAACAATCTCTCTCTTGCAGTTATCAACCGGCGCCTGCACAAAAAAGATGAACAGAAAGATGTGCTTGAAAAAGTAACCCTGATCAAGGACATCAATATTTTGAAGCCTCACAGGGCGCATATTGAAATTCTGTTTGATCTTGCCCTTCAGGAACTTCAGCGAGTACACAAGTTCACCAGCTTTGTTAAGCTGCATGAAGCGTGGAAAAAAACACTCGACACCAAAGAGCTGAACAAGCGCTTTTACAAGGAGCTTTCAAACTGGTATTTCTGGGCAAAGGAGAAGGTATCCTTCCCTGACGATGTGGTAAAAGATCGTGAAGCGAGGAATTCGACATCCCTCATCCGGCTGATAACAAGAGTGGTTTTTGTCTGGTTCATCAAGGAAAAAAGTCTGGTGCCTGATGCTCTTTTTCACAGCAAGAGTTGTAAGAGGATGGTCAAGGAGTTCATGCAGGGTGACTCCGCAAATTATTACAAGGCAGTGCTGCAGAACCTTTTTTTTGGAACCTTGAACCAGAAAATTGGTGAAAGAAAGTTTGCTGCTGATGAAGCGTTTCCGGAAAACAGAACGGAATATGGCGTTAAAAACCTCTTTCGGTATCACAACCTATGGTTGATCGACCGTGATGAGGCACTCCAGCTTTTTCATGATGTCCCTTTTTTGAATGGCGGTCTGTTTGACTGCCTTGACAAACAAAATGATTCCGGAAAAGTTGAATATCAGGACGGTTTTTCAAGAAATACCAAAAAACAGGCTCATGTGCCCGATTATCTTTTTTTTGCAGATGAAACGGCTGTCAACCTCAACGCGATCTATGGTACAAAAAACAAATCGTATAAGGTTCGAGGGCTGATTGATATTCTCAACAGCTATAAATTCACTGTATCAGAAAGTACACCGGTAGAAGAGGAAGTTGCGCTCGACCCGGAACTTCTGGGCGAAGTGTTTGAAAATCTGTTAGCAAGCTATAATCCTGAAACAGAGTCCACTGCCCGCAAACAGACCGGTTCATTTTATACCCCGCGCGAAATCGTCGACTACATGGTCGATGAATCACTGAAAGCCTGTCTCAAACAGAAGCTGGTTTCCGTTGGTGGGATGAAAGAAGAGGATGCTGAGGTCGGGCTGAATATTCTTTTTTCCTACACCGAACAAGAGCATGCGTTTACTGATAGCGAACGCAAAGCTCTAATTGAAGCCATTGATGAGTGCAAAGTACTTGACCCTGCCTGTGGATCGGGTGCATTTCCAATGGGTATTTTGCAGAAGCTTGTGTATGTGCTGCACAAGCTTGATCCAGATAATGTATTGTGGAAGGAACGGCAACGGCAGCAAGCAATTGCGGAAACTGAACAGGCATTCCTGATTGGCGACAAAGCGGCAAGGGATATGCGGCTGAAAGAAATCAGCGATGTGTTCAAGAACAATGCCGGTGACTATGGCCGAAAGCTTTATCTGATTGAACATTGCATTTATGGCGTTGATCTTCAGCCAGTAGCCGCGCAAATCAGCAAACTTCGCTTCTTTATATCGCTCATTATTGAGCAGCAATCGTCCGGAAATCGGGACAATAATTTCGGAATCCGTCCTTTGCCGAATCTTGAAACACGGTTTGTAACAGCCAATACCTTGATCGGGTTAGATAAGCCGGTATTGCGCAACAATGCAATCATTGTTCTTGAAGAAGAGTTGAAATCGTTGCGCCACAAATATTTCAGTGCAGGAACACGGCGAGAAAAACTTGCATGCCAGAAAAAAGACAAGGAGATTCGTGGAAACATTTCCCGAATTCTGGTTGAAGATGGATTTTTGAAAGACTTTGCCGACCAGATTGCAGCATTTGATCCTTACGACCAGAATAAAACCAGCCCGTTTTTTGATACAGAATGGATGTTTACGTTGACCGATGGTTTTGACGTGGTTATTGGCAACCCACCCTACATACAATTACAGAAATTAAAAGGCAATCCTCTCCAGAAGGCTTATAAGGATCAGCAGTACAGCACCTATGATGCTAATGGGGATGTCTACTGCCTTTTTTATGAAAAAGGGATAAACCTGCTCCGAAACAATGGAGTGCTTGCATTCATAACCTCGAACAAATGGATGCGTGCAGGGTATGGGGAAAAACTGCGCAAATATCTGTCAAGCAATAACCCTCTTGTGCTCATTGACTTAGGGCCGGGTGTTTTTGATGCTGCAACGGTTGATACAAATATCTTGCTTGTCGGCAAAGAGAAGAACCGGAGAAACCTGCGTGCAGCAACGCTTCACAGTAATAACGGGGATAAGTTTGCCATAGATGAATATATGCAGAATCATGGCATAACGCTTTCCAGCATAGGCAAAGACGCCTGGTTCATTGGTAATCAGGCAGAACTCAACCTGAAAGAGAAAATTGAACGCATCGGAAAACCGCTCAAGGATTGGGATGTCAGTATCTATCGTGGTGTATTAACAGGTTTGAACGAAGCGTTTATTATTGATACGGAAACCCGGAACAGGCTGATTGCAGAAGATCCCAAGAGTGACAAGATCATCAAACCGATTTGGCGTGGACGGGATATCAAGCGATATACTTCCGAATGGGCTGGATTGTGGTTGATTGCAAGCGGATTCGATATTGATATCCCAAAACAATATCAAGCAATTTATAGGCATCTGTTACAATTTGAAGAAAAAGCGAAAAAGAGAGATGATCAGGGAGAAAATTGGTGGAATCTTCGTGCCTGTGATTATTACCCTGAATTCGAGAAAGAGAAGTTAGTGTGGACAGATATATCAACAGAGCCATCTTTTACAATACTACCAAAAGGATATTATTTTAATAATACTGTCTATATGATAATTGGGGAGGATTATAACAGATTTTTGTTGGGTGTTCTTAATTCGGGTGTTATTAAATGGTATTTCCCATTAATTGCTACTGATTTGGGCGATCACGGTAACAGGTTTTTCAAAATATTTGTTGAGGTTCTTCCGATTGTTCCTGTTATTAATTCCACTCAATCAATTTTTGTTGAAATAACGCGCTTGGTAACTAATGTATTAGATGTGAAAAAAAATGACATGAAAGCAAATACATCTCATATTGAGCAGCAGATTGACCAGCTTGTTTACCAGCTCTATGACCTTACCTCTGAAGAGATCAGAATCATTGAAAAACAGGCTTAAGGGTGCATTAACGCTCATTTCGGTATCAATTCCGAAGGGGATGATGTTGTATAAAAGAGTCGAGCAAACAGATCTCCTTATCGACGAACTCAACAAAACAAAGCCTGCAACCATAAGTGCAAAGCGCGAATGGGATGCTGCCCAGAAACTGAGAGGTTGCCATCGTCTCCCTTCCATATGGCCGAAAATCCTAAGAGTTGCTGGTAATGGCGGTCGGTAAGTTTTTGCCTGTCTTTAGGTGAGATGGAAATACTGCCGTCTACGACGTTATCCCATCATCCCACTGAGTTACGCAAAGCGCCGAAATTGTCAGCAGCAATTTACGTCCTGCCAACTTTGGGAACAAACGTTTGCCAGTAATCAGGTACAAGCCTGTCAAGCAACCTCATATCCGTCCTGCTATACATCCTTTCTGCTGATGGAAAAAGACTTTTTGCAGTAAAAAAATCCGCATTGGCGTAATGGGCGCAAGTGGCCGAGAGCAAAAATCGCAGTTCTTCAAGCCCGCGCCCAACCACAACCACTCTACCGCTTTGTTCAGGCGCAGACGTTGCCGCCATTACAATATCATTAGCTGCCCCTCTATATACTTCGTTATGATATGTACCTGAAAAAAGTTCATCCTGAGTATATGCCGCATAATAATATGCCCCTTTCTGGGCGGGAATTACCGCTATGACCATACCTGCATCGATTGGCAACGATGCAGCCATTGCCGGCATGGTTGGTACAGGAATCAGGGGTATTCCGAGCCCATAAGCCATCCCTTTGGCAACAGACATACCGATGCGCAAGGCAGTAAAAGAACCCGGGCCTGATGAAATGGCAATGCTGTCAAGCTTTTGCAAACAGATCTCACTTTTCGCCATAGCCTGTTCGATAAGCGGCAGAAGCGTTTCAGCAGCTTTCATCCACTCTTCATTTACTATCTCGACCACCTCCCTCCCTTCAATCATAACCGCGACACTCAAGGATGCATGGGTACACTCTATAGCTAACATGCTCATCAATGTTTCCGTTCTATAATAATGGTTCGGCTCTCATTCCCTGCATGTGCAAGAAAAACTTTAGCTGTATAAAAAGAACCATATTCAGGAAACAGGTTTGCCCACTCTACAACAGAAAGAAAACCGGTCGAAAGATATTCTTCGAACCCGATCATCTCAAGTTCGTGTAGTGATTGAATTCTGTAAAGGTCAAAATGATGCAGTGTAACAGATTTGTTTCTTAGTGAACCCTGGTAAATATTAAACAATGTAAACGTTGGACTTGAAAGCTGTTCATCGCAATTAAAAAAGCCTGTGATGCCCCTCATGAACTCTGTTTTACCCGAACCAAGCTCACCACACAGCGAAATAATATCTCCGGTCTGTAAACCAGAAGCAAACCGTCGGGCATATTGCCGGGTTTCTTCGGCGGAAAAAGAGAGAAATTCTTCAACCATGACCGAATCAGTAAAGCATATTAAACAGAAGCCCCGTCATGAGTTTCGGATAGAAAAAGGTCGATTTCTGAGGCATAACCTCTCCCATATCTGATACAGCCACTACCTGCTCAACTGTTGTGGGCTTTACTAAAAATCCGACCTGTACCTTTCCCGATGCTACTGCTTCGAATACCTCCTGATCATCTTTTACATAAATCAGATTGCTTTGTTTTGCCATTGCGTCCTGGGATATTCCAAGTATTCTACCTAAAACGAGATCATGCAAAAGAACCAGACCAAGTTTTTGCATCGCTGCCGACCTCATAGGGTCAACCAGGGACAATACATCTGTATTGAGACATATACCTAAAACCATGCTGGAGGTAACCACACCGTACGCGTAACTTGAATGTTGATTATCAAGAAATGCATTAAGAGCTTTTCTGTCGTGTAGTTCGGTAACAGTAAAAAACTTCTCAAGTTGACTTTTTAATTCCATACTATCAAATCTGTCCAAACTGTGCACAAGCCGATGAATCGGAAAAATTATCAATCCTTCATCATAAATATTGGCACAATAGGTCAAAATAAAATTATAAGGTTCATCACCGGTATGGGAAGAGTTTGCCGCAGCACACTCATTGCGATAGTTCACACCGGTTTCGTAGCGGTGATGGCCGTCAGCGATATAGAGGGTGCGCTGTAAAAGCGATTCCTGAAGAGTAGCGATAAGCTCAGTATCGGTGATACGCCACATTCGGTTTCTTACTCCATGAAAAAGGGCATCAATAACTGGCTCATTGACGTCAGTGAATGACCTCAGCAAGGTATCGGTAATTTTCTCTTCGTCGGCGTAAAGCCCAAAAATAGGACTGATATTGGCCTTTGTTGTTCTAAAAAGGTTTAATCTGTCGGTTTTAGGGCCTGAAAGGGTTTTTTCATGCGGCAATATTTTTTTTTCCGTAAACTCATGCAAGCGCATGGCCGCAAAAAAACCGCATCGAGTATGGCTCTTTCCATCAGAATCATTGAAGGTTTGAAAGTAAGGATAGATCGCCGCGTTCGAATCCTTCACAAGTTTTTTTTCCTGCAGCCACAGCTGGAGAAGCGAAGCCGCTGCTGTATAAGGATCAACCTCTATAGGTAGTTCAAGGCGTATGGCATTATAAGGAGAGTCAGCATAAAGCTGGTGCTGAAGCTCGGTAGATATAACGTCATAAGGCGGACAAATCAGCGCGTCGGCACTCTTCAAAAGTTCGGAATTATAAAGAATGCCCCTGAATGGGATAATTTCCGGCATAGAACAAGTATTAAAAAGTTGTCACCGGATTTTACAATCCGGCTCTCTTGGCGATCCATAATTCATCATAATCATCCTTCACCAACACGACAATTCTTCCGTCTTTACACATTTCCAAAACAGCAAGAAATGTAACAACAAGAATAATGCGTTCAGTGATACCTTCAAGTACTGAGCTGAACATAAGTTGCTTTTGCGCATCAAGTTTACTCAGAATCAAGACAATCTGTTCCTCAACTGTTACCGGAGCATCCATGACATTGCGTGTCATGGAACGAGGACGGTTGTCCATCACCGATTTATAGGCAAGCATGAGATTGTAGAGCGTCGGCCGATGCAGCGGCTCATCAAAGTCATCAACAACTTCAGGCTCAAAGTTCTCTAACAAGCCCCGTGAAAAAAGATTTTCCCGGGTTCCAGCTAGCTGGTCCAGGGCTGCAGTAGCCTCTTTGATCATTTGGTATTCAAGCAACCTCTGAACAAGTTCAGTCCTTGGGTCAAACTCGTCTGTTTCTATCACATCTTCTGTTGGATGTGGCAGAAGCATTTTTGCCTTGATACTCATCAGCATTGCAGCCATATAGATAAACTCGGCAGCCATTTCAAAATTGAGGCTTTTCACATCTCCAATATAGCTTATAAACTCAGTGGTAATTCTCGAAATCGGAATATTGTAAATATCAAGTTCATCGCGTTTGAGAAAAAACAATAATAAATCAAGAGGCCCTTCGAATTCCTCAAGGCTGATTTTAAACATTAATCTCTAAGTGTCTAATTTCCCGAAACTCTGCTTATAGAATTCTTTATTTGGGTAAGTACGTTGATAACAAGCACTGGTTTACTGTCGCTGAAACTATAGGTATTACATGTATTAAAGGCTGACGGCTTATTCGCAAATAATTTGAGCTTGACAATATTTTTTCATTTGCCTCTGTCAGATCTGAAAAACAGCTCTCAAGAGGAAAAATAGTCGGTCAAACTACTGTTATTAAACGCGCCACAAGAATTGGTTCTTTAATCAAAAAGTCAGACATGAAACTGATACAAATATAAATCATCAAAGAAACACTAAAATCCTTGAAGAAGATGTCGGCAAAATCAAGTTCATTTTTGGAAAAGATTACCGAATGACTTGTTGTTGAGCTCTTAACACTTTATCGAGCAAGAAAATTAAAATAGAAAAGCACAATAAGATTCACAAATAAACACATTGCATGACGCTATAAGTATTCTTGATCCAGTTATTCTTCGACAACCGGATTGAGAGCTCCGATTGAAAAAGCTCCTGAACAGGAAGCACTGACCTTGAATCGAGCTCCGATGGGTATAGTCATTATATTCTTGATATGGCCATAAGATAACCCTGAAAGTACCGTTTCGTTTTTGTTTAGTGTAGTGTAATATTCAATAACCTTTCTCAGACGTTCATTCTCGCCTTTTTCTGGCTGTTC
This sequence comes from Chlorobiaceae bacterium, assembly GCA_037134935.1. Taxonomy (GTDB): domain Bacteria; phylum Bacteroidota; class Chlorobiia; order Chlorobiales; family Chlorobiaceae; genus Chlorobium. The sequence continues at coordinate 24,680 of JBAXLG010000018.1, forward strand.
AATGTAAAACTGGCCAAACAGCATAGCACTACAGCGGGAGAGTAAGCTGGCATTGGAAAGATGCGAGAGCATCCGGTCAATACGGTATATTGGTTCGTTGATGTCTTCGAGAAAAAGAAGGGTTTCGTTGAATGGTGGTAAATAGGGGGTACCTATCATTGACGAGAGTACAGACAGGTTTCCACCGATCAGCTGGCCTTCAGCAGTTCCTTCCCTGATAACGGAAATCTCATGGTTTCTATGATTTTTCATTGAAAGCGCAAAAGTTTTTGAGGTAAGCATTCCCCAGAACTGCTCTTCGGTATAGGAGGTTGGAGCATAGAGCTCTGTGGCAACCATAGGACCAGAAAAACTGATCAGACCTGTTTTTGTGAATAAAGCTAGAGAAAGTGCGGTAATGTCCGAATAGCCTGCAAGGATTTTTGGATTGGCTGCGATAAGATTGTAATCAAGCTTTTTAAGAAGTCGGGTGGCTCCAGCACCTCCGCGCAAACAGAATATGGCTTGAACAGTCGGGTCGCTGAACATCTCGTGGATATCGTGCAGTTTTGCGCTGTCCGCAATGGCCGGATCGTTATAAATACAGTTGAGATGAGAAGAGGGCTTGACCCTGTAGCCATTTTTTTCGAGATAATTGATGGCTTGCCCGACTTTTTCAGGATAAGCGCAGTGTGATGAAGGGGAGATGAGGCCGATAATATCTCCCTTGCGCAGGGCTTTTGGGATAAGGGTTTTCATAAAACCCAAAAACATCAGCACTTATAAAAATGCTGATGTTTTTATGGATTAGCCTGAGATCAGGAAATATTTTCAGTTAGCAGAATAGCCTTGTTGTTGCTGACTTCAAAAAAACCGCCGTCAATCATAAATATTTTTTCACTCTTGTCAGCCATTTCAAGTTTGACTTTGCCGTTTCTTAGCGATGCAAGCAATGCAGCGTGGTCTCTCAGCACCTGGAAAAGCCCACTATCTCCTGGTACCGTTACACTCTCAACCTCCCCAGAAAAGTAAAGTTTCTGAGGAGTTACAATCTCTATTTGGAAATTTTTATCGGAATTTGCCATGATGAGTATGAGCGTTTAGATCGTTTTTGCTTTTTCAATGGCTTCCTCAATGGTTCCGACAAGGTAAAATGCGCTTTCCGGCAGGTCGTCATGACGTCCTGCAATGATTTCCTTGAAGCCTTTGATCGTATCCTCAAGCTTGACATATTTACCAGCAAGACCAGTAAAAGCTTCGGCAACAAAAAAAGGCTGAGAAAGAAAGCGTTGTACCTTTCTTGCTCTGGAAACAACAAGCTTATCCTCGTCGCTGAGTTCGTCCATACCGAGAATGGCGATGATATCCTGAAGATCCTTATAACGCTGTAAGAGCTGCTTCACAGCCTGGGCGGTGTTATAGTGGTCATCACCGACAATGTTCGGATCGAGAATGCGCGAAGTTGAATCAAGAGGATCCACTGCTGGATAAATTCCTAACTCAGCAATTGAGCGCGAAAGCACAGTCGTCGCATCAAGGTGGGCAAATGCAGTAGCAGGAGCCGGGTCGGTAAGATCATCTGCAGGTACATAGATTGCTTGTACAGAAGTAACTGAACCTTTCTTGGTTGAAACGATTCTGTCCTGAAGCTCTCCCATCTCAGTAGCAAGAGTTGGCTGGTAACCAACAGCGCTTGGCATACGTCCAAGAAGTGCTGACACCTCGGAACCCGCCTGAGTAAAGCGGAAAATATTATCAATAAAGAGAAGCACATCACGGTTCTCCTCATCACGGAAATATTCTGCGATGCTAAGGCCAGTCAGAGCAACTCGTGCACGGGCACCGGGAGGCTCGTTCATCTGGCCAAACACCAATGCTGTTTTATCAATAACCCCGGATTCCATCATCTCGTGCCACAAGTCGTTTCCTTCGCGGGTACGTTCGCCGACGCCGGCAAAAACGCTGAAACCAGACTGCTGTTTAGCAATATTGTTGATCAATTCCATGATCAGAACGGTTTTGCCTACACCAGCACCACCGAAAAGACCGGTTTTACCTCCACGGGAGTAAGGTTCAAGAAGATCAATAACCTTGATGCCGGTTTCAAACATCTCAGCTTTCGTTGAAATTTCGTCAAACTTTGGCGCTAATCGATGGATTGAATAGGTTTTTTTTGTGTTGACAGGTCCTCGTCCATCAATCGGCTCTCCCACAACATTCAGCATTCTACTGAGCACTTCAGGACCAACCGGTACCTGAATAGGTTTTCCTGTATTGGTGACACTAAGTCCTCTTATCAAGCCATCGGTACTCTCCATTGATACGGTACGTACCCGTTCCTCACCGAGATGCTGCTGAGTTTCAAGAACTAACTTTGTTCCGTCAGGCCTTGTAATAGTCAATGCATCCAGAATTGACGGGAGACGTCCTTCTGGAAAATCAACGTCAACAACAGGACCGATGATCTGGGAAATTTTACCTTCTTGCATAGTGACAGTGTGGATAGGATTTTAATTTTAGGGAACTTAAATACTTAGTATTTGGGAATTACTTACCTTCTTTCATCGGCAATTGAACATTATGTTAGCCCCAATTTTACTGGTTGCCCCATATAAGAGCCACCTGAGGGACTTGAACCCACGACCTACTATTTACGAAACAGTTGCTCTACCAACTGAGCTAAGGTGGCTGAAGCAGATTAAAATTAAGAAAGTAAATATAATTTTTTTTTTGATAAAGATTAACATAAAGATAACGTGTAATTACTAAGGGTTCCTCGAATAACCAGCAAATAAAATATTATGTGAGCTTTTCTTTAGGGCAACTCTACAAAGAGCATTTTGCACTATCACTTGAATTGACGCTATCAGCATAGATCATAAAAATTCAGCTGTGATGTCCTGAAATCAGTTTTTTGTCCTGTTTTGATCGTAAAAGAGCTTCCTCTCACGATTGAACAGATCCATAATGACAGACAGATAAAGCCAGCCGCTGCCAGTCCAAACATATTACGTCAGAGCATTTGTCCATGCATCGTTGATACTATCAGCCGTCAATACCTGATCCAGAATCTTTTGAGCAATCGGCTCCTTCTGGTTTGAATTTGTAGTCACCTTGAATTTTTTAGCAACTTTAGAGCGAAGTTCCATAGAACGCATCAAACGGGCAGTCCTTGATCTGCTCCACTGAAATCCCTGTTTTTGCAAGCAAACTGTAATTCGATGGCAAGTTTTCAGATGCCCTTTTCCAGGGAAAGCTGCTTCTTTGGTTGCCGAATATTCTTTTTTCCAGCAGTCAAGCCAGTCAGCACTGATTTCTAAGCTGGCTGGCCTGGCTTTTATTATGGTATTACTGCGCAGCAGGAGTTCAACGGCATCAACCTTGAACTCTTTGCTATACCGACTGCGACTCTCGTTCAGTTACTCTTCCACTCTGGATCTTAAAATGGAGCAAGTCCAATTTTCACCTTCCTGATTTTTTAATAAGGCTTATCGCTCCGGCAATTAAAAGTGTTTATCTGTAGCTCTTAAAACGCTTGAGGAATAAAGGCCATAGTGTCTTTTTATCAATACCTATAGTTGCCGGAGCAATAATTTCGCTCAAGTATTATTCAGGAGCTAATGACCAGTGCTCGGGAGATCGCCAGAGTGTTGAAAGCATAAGTTCACGGATATGGGGAAACTCTTTTGGAAGCCTGTCGTAAATCATTTCAAAAAGCTCAGCATGCGCAAGTAGCTCGTTCTTCCATGCTTCGCGGTCAACTGACATCAGCTTTGTAAACTTTTCCAACGTCATATCCTCCAAACCGCTCCAGTCAATCATATGGTACTCCGGCATCCAGCCAAGAGGACTTTCTACAGCACCCGAATTGCCATGAACACGATCTACAATCCATTTTAGCACACGCATGTTTTCACCAAAACCAGGCCAGAGAAATGTGCCGTTTTCGTCTTTACGAAACCAGTTGACACCAAAAATTCTTGGCAACTCGGTCAGCGTTCGGCCTATATGAAGCCAATGGTTGAAGTAGTCGCCTATGTGGTAGCCGCAGAAAGGAATCATTGCGTAAGGATCGCGGCGAACCTCGCCAACTGTACCGGCAGCCGCAGCGGTTTTTTCAGAACCCATTGTTGCTGCAAGGTATACACCGAAATTCCAGTTTGCAGCTTGGTAGACTAAAGGAACAGTATCGCCCCGGCGCCCGCCAAAAATAAAGGCACTGATGGGAACACCTGCAGGGTTTTCCCAGTTTTCATCAAGTGAAGGGCATTGACTGGCCGGAGAAGTAAATCGAGCATTGGGATGCGATGAAAGCCTTCCGCAATCGGGAGTCCATGCTTTGCCTTGCCAATCAATAAGTTCCGACGGTGGAGTATCCGTCATTTTTTCCCACCAGACATCACCATCGGGAGTCATGGCTACATTAGTAAAAATACAGTTTTTTGCAAGTGTTGCCATGGCATTCGGATTGGATTTTTCCGATGTACCAGGCGCAACGCCAAAAAAGCCATACTCCGGATTGATGGCATAAAGACGGCCATCTGGACCGGGTTTGATCCATGCAATATCGTCACCAATTGTAGTAACTTTCCACCCTTCAAAAGATTTTGGTGGAATGAGCATGGCAAAATTGGTTTTACCACAGGCACTTGGAAATGCTCCACCAATATAGGTTTTTTCGCCTTGAGGAGATTCAACTCCAAGAATAAGCATGTGTTCGGCCAACCACCCTTCATCACGCGCCATGGACGAAGCGATACGAAGTGCAAAACATTTTTTACCAAGGAGGGCGTTACCTCCATAGCCACTACCGAAAGAAACAATAAAACGCTCTTCTGGAAAATGAACAATATATTTTGTGTCATTACATGGCCAAGCGACATCTTTTACTCCTGGTTGAAGCGGAGCACCAACAGAGTGGAGACAGTGAACAAATTCCCCGTTTTCACCGAGCAGCTCGAACACCTGGCGACCCATACGTGTCATGATGCGCATGTTCGTGACAACATAGGGCGAATCGGATATTTCAACGCCAATCTGCGCAATAGGTGATCCGAGTGGCCCCATGCTGAAAGGTATGACATACATGGTTCGACCCGTCATGCAACCGGTGAAAAGCCCGTTGAGAGTAGCTTTCATCTCTTTGGGGGAAACCCAGTTATTGGTCGGGCCAGCATCCTGACGACGAATACTGCATATGTAGGTTCTGTCTTCAACCCTTGCGACATCACTCGGATCTGAACGGCAAAGATAACTGTCGGGACGTTTTTCCTGGGAAAGTTTTATAAACGTACCACTCTCTACCATCTGCTGGCAGAGTCGGTCGTACTCTTCTTTGGAACCATCGCACCAACAGACCGTACTCGGCAGGCACAGTTCAGCTGTTTCCTGTACCCACTGAAGCACTTTTTTATTTTTTACGTAGTCGGGTGCATTGATTGGCGTTACTGTCATATTGTTCTTTTGTTTGTCTAAGCGTTATAAAAAAACATGTCAGCAACCAACACAGACTGCTGACGTATAGGAAAAGCTGAAAATGTCAGAATGAAACGAGAGTCGGACATGAAAGCCATCACTCACAGTTAAAAAATCGTTATTTATTATTTTTCCCCGTTTTTTTGAGAGCAACTATAATAGTTTGCTCAAACTCAGCTTTATTTTTTCCTCCTACAATAACCTGAATCACTCGACCGGAAGAATTGACAACAAATGAGGTTGGGATGCTTTGGAGGCCACCATCCACAAACTGACTGAAAGCACTTACTATTTTGTCATCCGCCATAACAACAGGATAGCTGATCCGGTTTTTTGCGACAAATGACTTGATTTTAGGAACAGTTTCATTAACTGCTACACCAATAAAAGTAAAACCTTTCCGACTGTATTGGCTCTGAAGGGAAACCATATCAGGAATTTCGGCTCTGCAAGGAGGACACCACGATGCAAAAAAATTCACAATATAGGCTTTGCCGGACAGTTTCGCAGTCCCTATAGTCTTACCATCAATAGTCTCGGATGAAAATAAAGGCGCCGGAGCATTTATAGTGCTGACTGGAGCGGAAAAAAGCAACTCTGTTGCACCAATAAGCATCACAAAGCCCAGCAATGATATCTGAAGATAATATCTGATATATCTTTTCGTCCTTTTATACATGTTCTGTTGTTTTTTTATTAAAATGTTACTGTATGCTGGCAGTTTTTTTTAATCCCTTTAAAATATACGAAATTCTTTTTTTCTTAAATGACTAACAAAATGGCCGTTCTAAAAAAACTAAATGAGAAATCAAACGGGGAATATGTTCTAATTCCAATTCTAAAACAAAAAAGAAGTTCATAATCCATGGCCAGGCGACGATGTAATGAATTCTTTGTGTATCATGTTCCATCATCCTTAACGAGACCTCCAAATGATCTTCAAGAGCCTCCAAGCTGTTGAAACCAGAATTCTGGATTTGCTAAATTTTAACAGACAGTGCGGAAAGCAGTATCTTACACCACAAGGAGATATGAGCAATGACAGAGCAAGTGAACGGGGAGCCGGAGGCTTTATAGCAAAGTTTTCAAGGTAGCAGATCAAGGACAGCCCGTTTGATGCGTTCAATGGGACTTCGCTCTAAAAGCGCTATAAAATTCAAGGTTACTATAGGCTCAAGCCATAATGAACCGATTGCTCATAATTTTCTGGATCAGGTATTGACGGCTGATGGTATCAATGACGCCTGGACAAGTGATCTGACGTAGTATGTTTGGACTGACAGCGGCTGGCTCTATCTCACTGTTCTTATGGATTTGTACAATCGTGAAAGTCTTGGCCACTCATTTAGCAAGCGAATGATGTCTGAAACAACAGTGAACCCTGCTCTGAGATATGGCAATGAAGCACCGGAAACCAGCTCACGGAGAGGTTATATATTCTGACCGTAGCCTTTCAATAGGCGAGTGAATCCTTTAGCAAGAAGCTTCAGAACTATGGGTTGATTCAGAGTAGAAGCGGCAAAGGTAATTGTTATGACAACAGTGTTACCCAATCCTTTAATAAAAAAAAAGATCAATTAGCGATTCACAACAGAAAAAAATAAGAATCAAACTATTGCATCTTTATCTGTCAATTAATGCATGACAGTACAGTAGTTTTTCAACTTTTTATTGAGGGTAAACCAGTAAATAAAAAAGCGGGATGAGTTTCCCGCTTTTTTATTACTAAAACAAACAACCTTACTTGCTCTGCTCTACAATATAAGCTACTGCATTTCCAATCTCATCAGTTGTCAACTTTGCATTGCCTCCTTTTGCTGGCATCAATCCTTTTTTGCCTTGGAATCCTTTGTCGGAATTGGTGACAAGCACATCCATTCCCTGGGCAATACGGGGAGCCCATGTAGCCTTATCGCCTGTTTTTGGAGCGTTAGAGAGACCAGTTTTGTGGCAAGCCGCACAACTGGCGTTGTAAACAGCTTTCCCTGCCTCTGCATCATACGCTACAGCATTGGTAGAGCTGAAAGCCAAAACAAAAAGTGCACAAAATCCTGCTGACATAATACGAGACATAAAGATTACTCCTTTTGATGTTGTTCCGTTGTTTATTGTTGGGAGGGTTTACAATTGGTTCTTTCTTTGTTAGATGTAAATTCGTAAACAACTTTTTAAAAATATATTTATGTAATTCAATATATCAAAATACTTTTTAAAAAGTTGTTTGCCGGTTATACAAAAAAAAGGAACCGGTGATTTCCCGGCTCCAGTTAAAGTTAAAAGTATAGGTTTTTATTATTTGCTTTTTCCAACCATATAAGCTACGGCATTACCAACTTCAGCAGTGGTCAATTTTGCATTACCTCCTTTTGCTGGCATCATTCCTTTTTTACCCTGAAACCCTTTGTCGGCGTGGCTGACAAGGACATCAATTTTCTGAGCAATACGGGGCGCCCATGCGGCTTTATCACCAAGTTTCGGGGAGCCCATTATTCCTGTGTTGTGGCAGCTTACACAATTAGCGTCGTAAACAGCTTTACCTGCAGTAGCATTATATGCAGCAGAAACATCAGTAGAACTTACAGCAAAAACGCAAAACGCACAGAGGGCAGTTAAAATAGTACGAGACATAGGTTGTTACTCCTTTTGATGTTATTGAGGTTATTAGGTATCAGTATGGTGTTTTCTGTAGAAGCAAAAGTTACAATGCAATTATATATAAAAAGTAAGTTATATGATAGCTGCACAAAAAAACGGTAACCATTTGCTTCTATAGCTGCCGTTGCTGGAACAACGAGAGCTATGGTCTCTTACTTGCTCTGCTCAACCATATACGTGACGGCATTACCAATGTCGGTAGTAGTAAACTTGGCTTCTCCGCCTTTTGCCGGCATCAATCCTTTTTTACCTTGGAATCCTTTGTCGGCGTGACTGACAAGGACATCAATTCCCTGAGCAATACGAGGTGCCCACGCAGCCTTGTCGCCACATTTCGGAGCATTAGAAATACCTGTCTGGTGGCAGGCTATACAGCTGGACTCGTAAACAGCTTTACCTGCAGTCGCATCATATGCCAAAGCATTGATAGAACTGACTGCCAAAACACAAAGTGAGCCAAGGCCCATTAAAATAGTACGAGACATAGGTTTTTACTCCTTTTGATGTTATTGAGGTTATTATTAGATATAAGTATGGAGTTTTGTGTACAAGCAAAATTTACAATGCAACTATATAAAATAACGTATTCACATCTTCTTTGAAACGTTATATGATAGCTGCACAAAACGAACAGTAACTTTTTTGTCTGGCTGCCGTTGCTGGAAAAACGAGAGCTATGGTCTCTTACTTGCTCTGCTCAACAATATAAGTGACGGCATTACCAATGTCGGTAGTAGTAAACTTGGCTTCTCCGCCTTTTGCCGGCATCAATCCTTTCTTACCCTGAAATCCTTTGTCGGCGTGACTGACAAGGAGATCGATTCCCTGAGCAATACGAGGTGCCCACACAGCCTTGTCGCCACATTTCGGAGCATTAGAAAGACCTGTCTGGTGGCAGGCTATACAACTGGACTCGTAAACAGTTTTACCTGCAGTCGCATCATATGCCAAAGCATTGATAGAACTGACCGCCAAAACACAAAGTGAGCCAAAGCCCATTAAAATAGTGCGAGACATAGGTTTTTACTCCTTTAAATGTTTTTTTGAATATCAGGCTATCGGTATTGCGTTTTGTTACTACAAATAAACACTAAGAAGCTTATTCCTGTTTAATAGAGCAAAATCAATAGATATGATCGGCTTATTTACGAACAAGTCGTAGACCTTCATTCTTAATTTAATATAATAAATTAAAAATTCCCTAAAAAAGTTAGAGTGACTCGTATAAAAAATGGTAAAAGGAATATGGTTTCTTATTTCGCTTTTTCCACTATATAAGCTACAGCATTACCAATTTCAACAGTGGTCAGCTTTGGATTTCCACCTTTTGCCGGCATCAATCCTTTTTTACCTTGGAATCCTTTGTCGGCGTGGCTGACCAGCACTTCTACTCCCTGAGTAATACGTGGCGCCCACGCGGCCTTATTGTCGAGTTTTGGGGCACCCATCATCTCCGCTTCGTGACATGATCCGCAATTTGCTTCATAAAGGCTTTTTCCTGCAGCAAGTTTTGGGTCAGTCGGAGTAGTAGCAGATACTTGTAGAGGTGCCGTGGAAGAAGCTGAAGGGTTGGAGACTACTGGAGCTGCAGATTTTTCTCCCGTTACTTCAGGAAACTTGATGCTTGTAGGTGGTTTTTCGAGTCCGCATGCACCAAGAGTAAAGAGGCTAAAAGTTAAAAGAGGTAAAAACTGCTTCGTGGTCATTTGTGAAATGGTTTAACTTATTGATGTGTATAGCTTGTAATATGCTTCAGAATATTACAATCTATAGTAAAAATTATTCATCACACGGCAAAATGGTTTTTTGCAGAGTTTTATCAAGTTGGCAACTAAGATCATGACGAGAAAGCCTATAAAGATGTGTATAGAAAAGATTAAATAACAGAACAGCTGTTTTAGCATTCGGAGCGGAAATGCCTCTTGCAATGGCGTTATTTATAGAGAAAACTTGCTTGGTTAGAGCAGAGTAACTCTCGATAAAAGCATCAAGATCAATATTTTTTGGTCTGTAGAGCATTTCCTGACCAAATGTGTATCGGAATGCTATGATGTTGCCGGGATCGAACAGTAATCGGTTTTCCTCTTTCAGCCGTTCGAAAACTCGTGTTCCAGGAATGGGACGAAGAATATTGATGCCGGGGACATCAAGCATAGTTTCGCTTATGAAATCAAGAATTGCCGCAGGGGTTTCAAGTGTGTCGCCATCCAGCCCGTAAATAAAACTTCCATAAAGGCTTATACCTGCGTTTCTGATGTTTTTAATGTTACTCACAAGATCTTCGCTTCTGTTCTGATACTTTTTGTGGAGTGTACGGCTTTTTGGTTCAATGCTTTCAATCCCAACAAGTAGGGCGCGACAGCCGGATCTTGAGAATGTGTCAAGCAGTTCATGCTGCTGGCCAAGAGATGTTGTCGCTTGCCCAAACCAGCTGATTTTCAGAGGAATGAGTTGCCGGAAGAGTTCATGAGCATATGCAGGATCAGCGTTAATTGAGTCATCAACAAAAAAGAAAATTCTGCGGTCGTTTTTGTGAAACCAAGCGACTTCATTAACAATGTCTGTGATTACTCTTTTACGTAAAGTATGGCCATTGAGAACATGTACGTTGCAGAAATCACAGCTATGCGGGCACCCTCTTCCTGTTTGGATCAAGTTTGTAGTGAAGTATCGTTTATTTACAAGAGAGGTTTTGCTGACGGGTCTTGATAGCTCCAGATTGGGAAAGATACTGGAACGGTAAAATGGCTTGAGGTTTTCTGTTTTAAGATCGTGAAGCACTTCTTTCCAAAGATTATCAGACTCTCCATGCACAAGAACATCGGCATGGGGTCTGCAGGAATCAGCAAAAAGTGTTACATGTGGTCCACCGAAGGCTACACGAGTTCCTGCTGCACGAAGCTTGTCGGCAAGCTCAAAAGCTTTTCTTGCCATACCAGTCTGAACGCTGATACCAACTAAGTCCCATTTTTCATTGAAAGGAAACTTTTCAAACCGCATATCACATATTGTTTGTTGCACTCCTTCTACCTCAATTGAACTGAGGATCATAAGTGATAGTGGAGGAATAGCAAACTGGCTCTTTTTGATGAGGGTTCTTACTAAACGATTGAAATATGATGAAATAGCGGTTCTATTTTTCTCGATATAAAGTGAGTTGGCGCCATCGACACCACTTTCAGAGGGAAGGAAAACCAGTAAGACTTTTTTTTGTGAACCCATTATTAATTTTACCAGTCTTTATTTTCGCTTTTCGGGGTAGCCGTTGTTCCGCGTCTCGGAATCCTGCGCATCAGTAAGGATTCATTCTGTTGTGCCTGTTCAAGTAGACGTGCAGCTACATTGATATCAACGACTGAGTTATGACGTGTATCACTGTTTTTCTTGGATTTTGATGAGGATTGAGGCTGGGGATGCTCAAGTTCCTGAAGGTAGCGTTGGACAATTTCATAATTGATTTTTGTATCACCGTCATCAGGATTTTCCAGAAGTATCAATTTAAAATAGGCGAGAGAGTTTCGGAAAAGTTCAGTTTTTTGTTTTTTTTCGCTGGTTTCAATTGCTGTCATTGCAAGAGAGTTGCCTTTATTGAAACGCGATTTTTTTACCGATGTATATTCTTCCGTTTTATGCATAGCCTTACTTGTGAACATTTTAGCCGCATTAGAATATTTTCCTTGCATGTAGACAGCACAGGCAAGATTAAATCTGATTGAAGCTGACTCCTTTCCTTCTGGGACAATACGCAAAAGTTGGCTAAATATGGTTTCTGCTTTACTGTAGTCATGTTTTTCATAGAGATAATACGCCTTCAGTTTTAGACGGTATTCTCTGAACATATCCGACCAGAAGAATGTAACTGTAATCAAATACAAGAGTATGGGTAGTCGAATCATTACGGGTATGCTTTTTCAAAAGATACATGCCTGAATTAGAAAGGCCAAAAAGAGAAAAAATCAATATTGTCGCTCATAAAGTCCATAGCCCAACATTAGTTTATGCGTGAAGGTTTTGGTGGTGTTGATCGTTGTTCTGCTGTTTTCTTTTTTCGCTTTCTGATGTGCAACATTAACCCGTAACATCTCAAAAGGTGATGCAGTCGACGATAATCCCATCGTTTGTGTTTATCTGCCAGTTGTCGCAATCGCTGAAAGATGGGTTCCTTATCATCCTGTTTTGGTTCATAGTACCATGTTGACCAACAAAAAACCGAATAAAATACAGATTTTCCGTAAACCCTGCCCGAAATGTTCCCGCAAATGATTTGCTGCTTTATTTCAGGTAATCTCCTTCGGAACCTCTGCATAAACCAGAATTTCCAGAAAAATAACTCCGTAATCCATTGATTTATAAAGGTTTTGGGGTTAATTGACTTGTTCAGAGGTTTCTTAAGGGCACCTCTAAGAATAGATTTTTTCTCGATCACAGCAACTGATCAGAACAGCAAAGACTATCATTTCGGCCTTTCTGATTTGGTACCCATTGTTTTTTGTCCTGTTATCAGCATAACATATTCCATTTTGCTTACAACAGGGCTTACTTATCCCATGATGGCAGAGACTTTTTGTTAAGCTGCACACAGCGCATCATGTTATAGGTCAGATTTGTCAGGCCGATTTTAGCTTCTGCTCTTGTGATATGCCGATGGCACGAACATACAGAGCTTTCATATTATTGGTACTGTAACCGAAAATATGCTCAACTCTTGCCCTGACCGTTGAGTTCTTTTGATTAGCTCCCCTCTGTACATCCGTCAAAAGATGGTTTCTGCCACCTTTTTCATGGATTTCATTGGTCATAGCGCACAAGACTATGCTTTTATACGGTCCGATATAGGCACGGTTGCCATAGAGTTTCTGACCAGCATCAATCTTGTCAATCAGGGCGTCGAGTTCCTGAGAGTCATGAACCGAGGCATCGGTAACAGCATAGGCGCTACTCAGTTTCGTTGTCAAAGACTGAAGCCGGTAAGGATTATCTTCCATTTGTTTCAGCCCTTTCACAGCTTGTGCAATAACAAATAACAGCACAAAAAGTCTTAAATACCCGATTAGCTCACTTTCCGGAAAACAGCATCGTTATACCGCTATAATGAGCATGTAATATGTTTACAGCACCCAAGATAATAATACCGTCTCATAATTCGAATATGAGACGGTATTATTATCTTGGGTGCTGTAATGTAAGCAGGATATTATTTTTCAGAAGCAACCAGCGCGTTATAGTTTGCTTTGATTGTTTTATCTAAATCCTCATTAGTATGCATAGAGCTTATAAACATAGCCTCGAACTGAGACGGTGCGGTGTAGATTCCTTGTTCAAGTAGGGAATGGAAGTATTTCCCATGTTTTTTGACATTAGCGGTTATTGCGTTCTCATAACTTACCACTGGTGTTTCAGTAAAGAAAAGGCAGGACATTGAGCCGACTCGATTTTGCACATAGTTTAAGCCGAGTTTTTTCAGGTTATCTCTGAAACCAGCTTCAATAATTGCAGCTTTTCTTTCAAGTTCCGGATAAGGATCCTCATCAATAAGAATTTTCAGGGTTTCAAGACCTGCTGTTAGTGCCAACGGGTTTCCTGAAAGTGTTCCTGCTTGGTAAATATCGCCAAGCGGAGCAATTCTCTCCATGATTTTGCGCTTGCCGCCGAATGCGCCAACAGGAAGGCCACCACCGATAATTTTCCCCATTGTAGTTAAATCAGGGGTTACATTGTAGAGGCTTTGCGCACCACCGAGTGCTACACGGAAGCCGCACATCACTTCGTCAAAAATCAATACAATACCTTCCTGATCGCACAACTCACGCAATTCAGCAAGAAAGCCGGGTTTTGCAGGAATAACGCCTGTATTTCCTGCGACTGGTTCTATAATAATTGCAGCAACGTTCCCCTTGTTTTCATTTACGAGAAGTTTCACCGACTCAATATCATTATACGTTGCATTAAGAGTATCCATAGCTGTACCTTTGGTGACCCCGGGACTGTCAGGAGCACCGAGAGTGAGGGCGCCTGAACCTGCTTTAATGAGGAAACTATCCCCATGACCGTGGTAACAGCCTTCAAATTTTATGATTTTATCGCAACCAGTGTAACCTCTTGCAAGACGCACTGCAGACATGGTCGCTTCAGTTCCGCTGTTGACCATTCGAACCATTTCAAGTGAAGGAACAATTTTGCAGAGAAGCTCTGCTATTTCAATTTCCATTTCTATCGGGGTACCAAAACTGGTTCCAATATTTTTTAAAGTATATTCAAGCGCTGCTGTTATTTTCGGGTGCATACTACCGAGAATAAAAGGTCCCCAAGAACCAACATAGTCAATGTAGGTATTTCCGTCAACATCGGTCAGGTATGCGCCGGATCCCTTAGCCATATAGATCGGAGTTCCTCCAACGGATTTAAATGCCCTTACAGGAGAGTTTACTCCTCCGGGAATAAACTTCTTTGCTTTTTCAAAGAGCTCGGCTGATTTGGTTAGTTGAAGCATGTCAGACACTTCTGTTTAGAATTGAATAATAGTTAATAAATGTAAAAATGTCTTTCTAAGATAGAAATACTACGGCAGATATAAAACTTCAAAAGTCACTGGAACTGCTATTTTAGAAGGATTTGTGAAATGATGGCAAGGTTTTTACGCGATCGGGTATGATCCAGATGCAAATGAAAAGAACAATACTCCTGTAGCAGATTGCACAGTATATCGATATCTTCGGAATTAGAATCAAAAAAGTTTCCATTTGGATATTGCGTTGATGCAAAGATGCTCATCTGTAAGGCAAGGCTTACGGGAATAAGTTGTTTTTTTGAAGGGTCGCCACTAATCATTACCGGTAATGCAAATCCACCAAGTTTCATTATAAAATATAGTTCACTTAAATTCATAGCTTTCACTGCTGGAAGTAGCTCTTTACCGCTCAAAACGCAATTTCGTAAAGAAAGCTGAAATCCCATTATTGAAACAAGTCGAAGTAAGAACCATGCATAGAGCTGCTGACTATTGATTGCGTTACGGTATAGCTGCTGGAGTGTACTAACCAGTAATGTAAATAGCCGCAGGTTTTTTTCTTCGTTTTCCGTGCTACAGCGAACAGTGTCAATTATCCGGTAGAGGATAGCGAGGCGCTCAATATCTGGAGAGGGAACCATTGGACTTAAAATCAGGTTCCCATCACTAACAAACTGAATATTACTATTGTTTTTTTTATAGAGGATCAGATCAATGACATTGCCTGTATTGAACAATCCCGACAATTTGTTTTTTTGACTACGCGCCCCATTGATGATCACAGAAATTTTGCCGAAATCTCGGGTATAAATTGCACAGATCTTCGATTGGTCAAGGTATTTGATTTCTCGTAATATTACAGCTTGGGTTTTGACTATCATATCAGAATCTTTTTTATTCTTTTATAATTGTTCTTAATTAACTATCCGATGATATATTTTCTGATAGTTAGTTGATGTGAGTTTATTATTGCTCACTTTTTAATACAGCATAAATACACTTAAATGACGTTTTAGTCGTAAAAATTCAAAACTGTATCTCATTCCAAGTAAAGTAGATATACTCTTAATTATTCGTTAATTAAAAAGGTACCTTTAGGACTAGTTAAAAATAAGCCGGACGGAGCACAAATAATTTGTCTTGAAATGAGTAGTAAGTGAGAGCACTGCCAACAATAGACTATCGAATAACGAAACAACTTTATATTAATAACCTGAAAAATTTTATAAAAGAGAGGTGTAAATTATGCCGACTTACCACTATCGTTGCGAAAACTGTGGGAATGAACTGGAAATATTTCAGAAAATGAGTGATGAATCGTTGACCATATGCCCCAAATGTAAGAAAGAAACTTTTGAAAGGGTTATCAGCGCCGAAGGAGGGTTTGTTTTGAAAGGATCAGGTTTTTATAAAACGGATTACACAAACAGTAAGCCGGAGCAAGCCCAAGTATCTCCATCCCCCTGTTCTAAAGATTCTTGTTCGACAGGCACCTGCCCTTTTGCCAAGTAAATTTCGGTGCAATAGATTACTTGGAATTTATTGATTAATCATTGAGATATTATATAGTTAATGAAGGTACTGCACATGAAGCACTCCCCAAAAATAGGACAGCAAGCATAAGAAGGAACCAATAAATTGCTGTTACTATGAAACCAAACACATTCAGTGCAGACTTCAAGACACAAGTAGCGCTTGAAGCTGTGAGCGAGCACGTGACGATGACAGATCTCGCTCAGAAGTATGAACTTCATCCGAACCGGATTGGAGCATGGAAACAAGAATTTCTCGTTCATACAGCCGAAGTGTTCAAGCCAGCAGGTAAACAGGATCAACAAAAAGGAAATGAAGCTCAGATTGAGCAGCTCTACCGGAAAATCGGTCAATTACAGATTGAAACTGATTTTCTAAAAAAAATGTTGAGCTGAAAACGCTTAGGGAGCGTCGGAGCATGATCGAACAAAAACATAAAGGACTCAGTATAGTCAAGCAATGCGAGTTACTGTCCGTCCATCGTTCAGGACTGTTTTATCAGCCGAAAAAACCGACGGCGCTGAATCAGGAACTGAAGCGGCTGATTGATGAGCAGTATTTGAAGAAACCGTACGACGGTGTCTATCGGATGTGGGAATGGTTGTGTAAGGACAAAGGCTATAAGATCAA
>JBAXLG010000019.1:0-38854 GCA_037134935.1 Chlorobiaceae bacterium
TTATACTCTTTGCTGTACTGCCGACGTAAGGTTGCTTCGGGCATCTGCATACCTCTTTTTTAGAAAGGTACGGCTTCTTCCGCTGTCTACGGAAATATAGCAAGTCAAAAAAAACCTGTCTTATTTTTGGGAAGTATTATATCCTGCAGTTCTCAGCTGCTGGTACATTCTGCAACCCTCAGGTGAACCATTGTCACACGCCTCATCAAACCATTGCGCAGCCATATTGTAATCCAGTTTGACCCCCGTTCCTGTATAGTACATTTGTCCCAGAGTAAGCTGCGCTTTGACATAACCCTGAACTCCTGCCTGCTTAAGCCATTTGATTGCATAGGTATAGTCCTGCTTAACCCCTTTCCCAGTTGCATACGCAAGGCCTATATTGTATTGTGCTTGGGCATTCCCTTGCTCAGCTTTTGCTTTGATATCTGGTAATGAATACCGAAGATCATCATGATAATGATTATCATAATATATTTTAATAGCTAAAAGATTGATTGTAGCTAATAGGAGAAAAATAATAAAATGAGTATTCTTCTTCATGGCTTGTCAGCTTGAGAGGTTGTAGTAATTCTGCTCTAAGCGCTGTGCAAGAAATAATTCCGTAGTATAAGAGATCAGACAGTAAACTATTGTCAATGTCAAATTATTTACGAATAGATTCCAAGTTAGGTATCCACATTTATTCATGCAGCGGAAAGGCACTGTTTCTTTGCACCTCACCCTAGCTATCTGGTAAACTTTATCTGGTGTATTCTAGCCCAATAACTGATGTTACCCTATTAAAATGGTATATTTATTGGTGTAGTTTCCTTCATTTGCGTTTCCTTCATTTGCGTTTCCTTCATTTGCTTATGAATTGATTCTTGCACAATTTTATTATGATCGCTTGGCAAGTTGAGCTTCACAAGATCCTCTTCACTATAAAATGCTTGAGTCCAGTTTATAGCTTTCTTTATTTGCTCAGATTCTAAATTTTTTACCCCTTTAAAATTAGTTTCCTGTAAGTCAGCTCCTTCAAGATCAGCTCCTTTAAGGTCAGCTCCGATAAGATTTGCTTGACAAAAACTTGCCCCCTGAAGGTCAGCCCCCTCAAAATTTACTCGCATAAGGTTTGACCCGATAAGGTTTGCTCGCATAAGGTTTGCGCCCACAAGGTTTGCACCCATAAGGTTTGCACCCATAAGTTTTGCACCCATAAGTTTTGCGCCAGCAAGACTAGAACTCTCAAGTTTTGCTTCACAAAAATCAGTTTTTACGAGAAAAGCACCATCAAGATTGGTGTTGGACATATGAGCATAACGCAGATCCAATAATTCAAACATTGCTCCACGAAAATCACCCCGCTCAAGATATAGTGGTCGGTGAAGTAATTCTAATGTAAAGATCAAAAATGCTATCATAATGATATAAAGCCAGACTACCCAGTGCTTAATACTTAATCTTAATTTATGGAGTTCCGGAGACCGATTGATCTGCAAAAAAAGAAGCGAAAAGGTCACCAAACAGGCCGAGTAAAAAAGTGGATACCGAAATTCATGGCGCACACATCCTTTCCATACAATAATTCCCAATATTATAGGAACAAACCAATAGAAAACAAAGGTTGTGAGAATACGAGGAATGGGTCCAGGTAAGCTAAACAACGTCGGTTTGCTTTCGATGGGAGACTCTGTCCGTTCAGGTTGCTGGTTGTATGCCAGCCTCGCTTGTTCAAGTTGCAACCAGTAGCCATAAAAAAGGTGTAGGTAGACAGTAAGCACAAGCAGAAGCAAAGGGGCAACAATCAAAAAACCAAGAAAAGGTATTGAAAAGTGCCAACCAGAGGTGTTTGAATGATGCTGTTGGGCATGATAAGTGCCTTATCAGGTGTACCAATAACTGTTAACAAACAATACAACCCAACGCTGAGAAGGGTGAGCATAGTTTTGTTGATTGTTTCCGAACAATGCGCATGCAGTTCCCGTATCTCTACAGTTGGAGCAAGTGCACTATTACTGCTTGACAAGGAGTACCACCAGCAAAATGGTGCTTTACTCAGGTCAGAAAGCCTTATCAAAATGTGGTTGAGCATGAGATAAAATGTCCTCTTTTTGGTTCTTAATAAACTACATAAGGGCACTGTTTACTTTCCTGTGACTCAATATTGAGCTTAGAATTTTTCCCATACCTTATTATTTAATTTTAAGTTAATCTTAAATACAGGGAACTCAAACAAGGATGTACCGAGACAATCTCGAATATGCTCATGGCATGAAGTTACCGCAACGGATCAAGAACGTTACAAATGTTACCCTGATTTTTCGGTATAACGTTTTTAAAATTAAAATGGTATTCTTATGAAACTATCGACAAGTTTGTAAAAAGGAGCACAGTAATGAATGAAGATGTTATTATGAGGTTAAAAAGAATTGGTGGGCAGGTTGAGGGCTTGATACGAATGATAGACCGTCAGGAACCTTGCGAACAGATCATTACCCAGTTTCAGGCCGCAAAAGCTGCTCTTGACTCAACATACGCGCTTGTGCTCGACCGTAACCTCAAGAAGTGCATGAGCCTGAATGATGAAAAAAATGTTGGGAAAATTTTAAAGCTCATAGCAAAAAAATAAACCTGTTCGAGAGCTTGACTAACAACTTCCCAAAACGGTTATCCTTCTCTTTTACGCATTAACTCAAACAGCTCGGTTGTTCGTGATGCCTGTTTTTCAACGGCAGCAGTAAGCCGTTCCATGTCTGTACGCCGCTCCCTTTCAGTTGCAATATCAAAAAGAATCGGTTTCTGGAATCCTTCGGAAAGCTTGAAAATCTTGAAACAGCTTTTGAGAAGCAGCAGATAAAAGATCGGCAGAAGTATTTCGCCAAGAATGACTGGTTGTTCCTGATAGTACAACATAACTCCCTCCCAGTCACCGGCAAACAATGAACTCCAGCTGACAAAAAAATAGAGATACAGAATTGGATGAAAACTCAAAAAAAAACGCATGATTTTCGATTGGCGTTTAAGCGGAGGCTCATGCTCGTATTTTGAGAGAAGCCAGGGAAAATGGCCCACAGTCATTGCGGCGTTCCGGTCATTGAGATACCGTGCTCCCTGAAGAGCCGAATCAAGAAAAGTGCTTACAAGGCTAAGAAGGCCTGTAGAGAGAATTGTAGCAAGAAAAGCATAACTCAAGGCATCAAACTTGAATGAGCCGGAAAGGTAGGGCAAGGTGATTGATTTAGGCTTGATAACAATAAAAAGCATGGCAATGCCGGAAAGTATAAGCGAAAAGGTATGCAATTTGCGGGCATGTGCGAGGCTTTCGATAACGGCTGCAGCACTGGAACCCTGCATGGAGTTTCCCGGCGGGTCAATACTCATGAGTGCGGCTGAGTCGGTAACCGGGGAATAAAACCCGTTGACCCCAATGTCGCACCCTTTGATGGCATGGTACTTGGTATGGATATCAATAGTACTCTTGCTGAGATTGGTTCCGCTGAGGTCTGCCCTGCTGAGATCAGCCCCTCTCAGGTCTGCACTGCTCAGATCGGCTCCGTTAAGATCAGCGTCAACAAGCAGAGCGTGAAGAAGTTTTGCTCCTCGCAAATCTGCATCCCTAAGAGATCTTTCCTGAAGAGCAGCACCCTCAAAGTATGGAACAACATCAGGGTTTTCCTTTCTCCAGCGGTTCCAAACCTCTACGCCTTGTTCAAGGAGAGCCAGATGTTCCGGTTTTACCAACATTACATCTCCTTTTTTATTGTAACTGTTTTATACCTGGCCTCTCAATCCGAATTACTGCTATCCATCATACCGACATGTCAAGCATCCGCCGAATCGGTGTAAGGGATGCTGTAAAAAGCGATGCTGGAACGGTAATCTCAGGTGACTGGTTAAGCATGCAGTGATAAAGCTTTTCAAGCGTATTCTGCTTCATCTGTGTGCAGACACTTCGGGGATTA
Source organism: Chlorobiaceae bacterium (assembly GCA_037134935.1). Lineage (GTDB taxonomy): Bacteria > Bacteroidota > Chlorobiia > Chlorobiales > Chlorobiaceae > Chlorobium. The sequence goes on from JBAXLG010000019.1 coordinate 3,945, forward strand.
TCGGGATCCTTAGGCGCAGGAATAAATTTTTTTTGGGGAGAACGCTTCTGCATTTCATAAAGTATGCCTGGCTCAGTAGCAACAATAAAGCTTGCGGATGAACTTGAAACAGTATGCTGCAGAAGCGCTTGAGTTGAACCGATAAAGGCCGCATGACGAAGCACCTCTTCGCGGCATTCAGGATGGGCAATAAACTCCGCTTCCGGATGCTCACGACAGGTCTGAAGAATATAAGGCTCGGAAAATGCATCGTGCACATAGCAACATCCCTGCCAAAGAAACATCTCCCTTTTGAGCTTCTTTGCCAGATAACCGCCGAGGTTTTTATCGGGCGCAAAAATTATCTGCTGGTTTTCGGGAATCTGGCGAATAATCTGCTCTGCATTGGAAGAGGTACAGATAATATCGGAAAGAGCTTTGATTTCCGCAGTAGAATTGATATAGGTAATAACAATGGCGCCGGGATGCTCTGCCTTAAATAGGCTGAACGTATCGGGTGCGCAACTGTCGGCAAGTGGGCAGCCCGCATATGAATCGGGCATCAGCACCAGCTTTTGGGGATTGAGAAGTTTGGCTGTTTCTGCCATGAAATAAACCCCGGCAAAAACAATCACATCGGCATTGTTTTTTTCAGCAGCACGGGCAAGGGCAAGGCTGTCACCAACAATATCAGCAATCTGTTGTATTTCAGGCACGGTATAGTAGTGTGCAAGGATAAGCGCATTCATCTCTTTTTTAAGTGCACTGATCCGCTGAAAAAGTTCTTCCTGCGAAAGGCTGCCTTGAGTGGCACCGGTTGAAACAATATCTGTGGTCATAAGTCTCTATACAATCGGTTAAGCACCTGAAAACAAAGGCATGCAGAAACCAGAAAAAATTCTTCTATCAGACGGGGTTACGGAAGTCAGATACCACACTAAGTGAGATAATAGTCAAGATCGTCATCCTCCCTTATCAGGAGCAAAATAGCTGAATTTGGTACAATAATGTAACGCTCCTCTTCGTATTCAATCTCATAAGAGCTGTTCTGGATAAAAATCGCTAAATCCCCTATTTTGGCCTGCAATGGAATGTATTGGGCTGCGGAACCACGTTCTTTCCAAGGTTCGTCAGACTCGGGAGGAGGCCCAACGGGATAACCAGGCCCGGTTTTTATAACATAACCACTTTGGATTCTCTCTTTTTCCTGAACGCCAGGAGGAAGATAAATACCGGATTTTGTTCTATCGTCAAGAGATTTTGGCTTGATTAGTACTCTATCGCCGATAACAACAAATTTATCTGTTATATTTGCACTTTGAGTCATATTTTTTTCTCTTGACATATTGAACTGATAACTGTTGTGTTTGATGAGGAAAATGTAATAAAAAATAAGCGGCAGGCAAATCAGAAGCCTTTATACCTGAAATAGAAACGAGGGACTGCTCGCTAAAAAACAAAAAAACTCGAACACTTATCATAAAACCAGAATTTCGAACGTGCAGAAGTTTTTCGCTCTTTTTATCAGATACAATAACTATCTGCTCTTTGTAGTGTACTGTGCGATTGCATTTCTGTTCATAAAACTGCAGAATGACAACATGCTGACCCTGTTGCGCGAAGGAAGTATCGAGTTCAGCGCCTTCGTGACCGACAAATTGATGAGCTACAACTATCTGCTTCATCTGAAAGAAGAAAACGACCACCTGTTGCAGGTGAACACAAATCTTCTTGCAAAGGTACTGAACCTTGAAGCTGTAACTACGGATGAGCGAAACCGCCGTAAAATTCTGGCAGACTCAACCATCAATGCTTCAAAGTTTATCATGGCAAAAGTAGTTGGTCGTAAATTCAGCGATCGGGAGAATATGCTGCTTATCAATGCTGGCTGGAGAAACGGCGTACGTAAGGATATGACTGTTTTGACGCCAGAAGGACTGGTGGGACGAGTAACTGCAGTATCTGAACATTATGCAAAGGTAATGCCTGTTATCCACAGTGATTTCAAGGTCTGCGTTGTATCCGACAATAGCAACAGCATTGGCATCCTCAGTTGGAACGGGGGCAGGGAGTTTGTGGCCCAGATGGAACATGTCTCTATAAGCAGTGGCCTAAAACTTCACGAAGAGATTGTCACTTCGGATATCAGCACATTTTCGATCCGTAACATTCCTGTTGGCCGTGTAGAACGGATAATACCTGATAAACTGTTTTACAGAGTTGATGTTCGGCTCGCCGTTGATTTTTCGTCTTTAACCCAAGTACTGATTGCACCACTGAAAATCGATCCGGAAAAAGTTGCCATGAGCAGCGATAATATAAGCAGTGAACAACTCCCCTAATTATTTTAGACCGTATAACCTTGTGACAAGAAACATTCCTATCTATATCGCTATACTTTTCGTGGTTTGTGCCGTGCAGGTTTTTGGCCTATCTCACCTTTCTTTTTTTAATGTATCACCAGATGCTATTTCAGTATTTTTGGCTTTTATTTCAATAATCATGGGCCAAAGAATCGGCACAACTTTCGGGTTTGCTGCTGGCACGTTAAGCGGAATCTTTTCGGGAAACTTAGGGCTAACTATGCTTGCAAAAACCGTAGAGAGTTTTATTGCCGGTTATTTCCATATTCCTGAAAATAGCCATGCAACAGCAAAACAGAAAAGCAAACGCCTTTATGGGGCTGTGGTGACTGGAAGCTTTGCTGCCCATGCCGTATTTGCTGCCGGGTACAATCCCCTCAATCTGTCACCTCTTTACCGAATTGTGGTTCTTGGTCTTCTTGCCTCACTCTTCGCCCTCATACTTGCCGTTATTGTTAATTGGCTCTTATTGAGAAAAACTTTTTCCGATTGAACAATGGATAAAATTCAGCGAAGCACTACGCTCATATCGTTGCTTGTGATAGCTGTTTTCACTGTGCTGTTCGTCCGGCTTTTTTATATGCAGGTTCTTGATTTTCAGCAACTTGGCTCTATTTCAGCAACAAACAGTATCCGCCGGGTCTGGGTTCAACCGCCAAGAGGACGCATGATTGACAAAAACGGAATTATCCTTGTTGATAATCAGCCTCTCTATAGTGTTAAAGTCATTCCTTCTGAATTCAAAACAGACAAAACAGGATACCTTGCATGGTTGATAAAAATGCCAAAAAGCGATCTTTCTGAAAAAATCAGCAATGGATATGATTTCAATCGATTCTCTGCCGTTACTGTCAGCCGTAACCTGAATGCAATAGCAGTAGCAAGACTGAGCGAAAATCTTTGGCAGTTACCAGGTGTTCTTATTGAAACCGATAACAAGCGGCAGTATCTTGATGCCCTCCATGGCGCCCACCTTTTTGGATATTTACGCTCTATTCCAAAAGAAAAACTTGAAGAAATGTCCGATCAGGGTTACGCGCTGGATGACAAGATCGGATTCAGCGGATTGGAAAAGTATTATGAAGAGCGTTTGAAAGGACTGAAAGGGGCTAGGTTTGAAATGATTACTCCGCTCGGGAAATTCGCAGGAAAATACAATGATGGAAAGAACGATATTAACTCTATTAAGGGTGATGACCTTTACCTCTCTATTGATGCCGGTTTACAGCAGCTTGCAGAACAATTACTGAGAAAAACCGGAAAATCAGGAGCTGTTGTAGCCATAGATCCTTCCAACGGTGGTATTTTGGCCATTGCTAGTGCACCAGACTACAGCCTTGATATTTTCAACGGCTCTACTGACAGTAAGGGGTGGCATGACATTGTTACCTCTCCTCAGAAACCATTGTTTAATCGTACAGTTCAGGCGGTTTATCCTCCCGGATCCATCTACAAGATGATTCTTGCCATGGCTGCCCTGGAAGAAGAAAAAATTGATCCGGCAAAAAAAATATTTGACGGTGGTTCTTTCATGTTCGGAAACCGGCGTTTTCTCAGTAATGAAGGCAAAGGGCATGGGTGGGTCAATATGCGTGAAGCCATTACAGTTTCATCCAATGTCTATTTTTATAAATTGATTTTTAATGTCGGACTGGACGACTGGACAAAATATGGCGGTATGTTTGGTTTTGGTGAAAAAACAGGTATCGATCTACCAAGCGAGCGTCCAGGACTTTTGCCGTCAACCGAATATTACGATAACCGTTTCGGCAGGGATAAATGGTCAAAAGGATATCTTGTTAGCCTTGCTATTGGGCAGGGAGAGCTCGGTACAACTCCGGTACAGCTTGCAGCCTATGCCGCAGCAATAGCAAACAATGGAACCCTGTTTCAGCCCCATATTGTAAACGGATACCGCGATACGGGAACAGGGAAATATATTCCCCTGACGTTCGCAAAACAACAATTACCTGTTTCAGATGAAACGTATAGTATCATCAAAGACGGTATGGTCGGCGTTGTACTTCGGGGAACCGGAACATTGGCAAAAGTCCCCGGTCTAAACATTGCAGGAAAAACCGGTACAGCACAGAATCCTCATGGTAAGGATCATGCCTGGTTTATCGCCTTCGCACCAGTAGAAAATCCTAAAATCGCCTTAGCTGTTCTTGTAGAAAATGCTGGTTTTGGCGGTGCAATTTCCGCACCTATTGCCCGTGAACTGATCAAATATTATGTCAAGGGGGAAAAGATGCCAGATTCATCCTCTATTGGAGCATCCTCTTCCCGGCCCGACAGCACTAAAGATACCCTGCCGGAGGTTCAATCGCAGAATAAAGCCATAAATACCGACAACCCTCCAGCTACAAATGAGACATTTGAAAACAAGAACGAATCGCAGCAGAATGATTTATAAACATGACCAGGTATCAATACAGGGTTTCCTTGAGGATACCAGCAATCTGAAAACCGGCCACACCCCGGGAGTTTTTTTTCCTGAAACGACCGAAGAACTTGCTGAACTGCTCAAAAATGCGACAAAAAAGCATCGCCGCTTTACTATTGCAGGAAATGGCACTGGAACAACTGGCGGCAGAATCCCGCTTGGTGATTATGTCATTGCAATGCAGAAACTTGACCGGATAGATAAACCAGTGCCGCTTACCCAAGAGAAAGCGTATATGACTGTACAGGCTGGAGCATTGCTCGAAAACATTCAGAAAAAAGCAGAAGAGTACGGATGGTTTTATCCACCGGATCCAACCGAAAAGCTCTGTTTTATCGGAAGCACGATAGCAAACAATTCTTCGGGAGCAAGAACCTTCAAATATGGCCCGACACGAAACCATATCGCAAGAATTCTGCTTGTACTGCCACAGGGGGACATCCTTGATCTTTCCCGAGGTAGTTGTATGGCTGACAAAAACGGCATATTCCGGCTTAACCTGCCTTTAGCCGGCGAGATTACTTTCCAAAGGCCAAATTACCATATGCCGGAAACATCAAAACACAATGCCGGATATTATTCAGCAGCGGGAATGGATCTTATTGATCTTTTTATTGGATCTGAAGGAACGCTTGGCATTATCACTGAAGCCGACATCATACTCAGACCTCTTCCTGCAGCCATAATTTCCTGCTTGATCTATTTCAGGAAACTTGATGATCTCTTCCAATTTGTCCATCTGATTAAAGTGCAGAAAAATGCCGTGTCAACAAGAGCTATAGAATTTTTTGATAAAGAATCTCTTAGTTTTCTTTCCCAAAAGCACCCTGAATTGCCCAGAGATAGTGAGGGTGCGATTTTTATTGAACAGGAAACAACACCTGAAACTGAAGAACATGCAATTGAAAACCTTTTGTTTCTCACGGAATCCTGCAATGCCATGAACGAACAATCATGGATGGCGCTTGACCGTGAAGAACAGTACAAATTACGGGAATTTCGCCATACCCTGCCACTCCTCGTCAACGATTGGCTCAGCCGACAAAATGAAAGCAAAATCAGCACCGACATGGCAGTGCCGGATGATGCATTCCGCGAACTGTTTGATTTTTATCGGAATTCTTGTGAACAACATGGCTTTATCTATATTATTTTTGGCCATATAGGCAATGCACATGTACACCTAAACATTCTGCCGCGAAACAGGGTAGAATTTGTTCGTGCGAAAGCTCTATACCGTCAATTTGTCGATAAAGCCCTTGCCCTTGGAGGAACACTCTCCGCTGAACATGGAATTGGGAAGCTTAAAACAGAGTATCTGGTTGAACTGTTTCATGAAGATGGTATAATGGAAATGGTTCGGGTAAAAAAGTGCTTTGATCCCTTTATGGTACTGAACATAGGGAATATTATCCCGGCTGTATATTTGGAAACAGAAAACCATTGAAAACCCTACAGTGTCGAAAAAGCAAAACTCTCAACAATACATACAGGCCATTCATAACAGAAAGGCAAGGTATGAATTTGTCATTCTCGATTCCATCGTTACCGGTATTCAGCTTCTTGGTAGCGAGGTAAAATCGGTTCGTCTGGGGAAAGCCAGCTTGAATGACAGCTTTGCAATCCTCCATCATGGTGAAGTTTGGTTGGAAAACATGCAGATCACTCCTTATGAGCATAATCATCTTGACGATCTCGAACCGAAACGAAGCCGTAAACTGCTTTTGCACAAAGAAGAAATCAATAAACTTCAGGCAAAAATCAATGAGAAAGGACTTACCTTGATTCCACTGAAAGCGTTTTTCAACCCGAGAGGTATTCTGAAAATCGAAATAGCCATTGCCAAGGGGAAAAAGCTTTTTGACAAGCGTGAAACAATCAAAGCCAGAGAGAGTGAACGACAGCTCCAGCAGGCAAGAAAACAATACTAAACACCAAACATATCAATCTATGCGTTTTCCCACTTTACAGGAACAGCTTGATATTATTGCGGATAATGTAGTAGAAATAATCAGCATAAATGAACTGGAGCAAAAGCTGCTATACAGCCTAAATAAAGGCATCCCACTCAAGGTAAAACTCGGGGCTGACCCATCAAGACCCGATTTGCATCTCGGACATTCTGTCGTCCTCAGAAAACTCAGGGAATTTCAGGATCTCGGCCATGAAGCAATCCTTATTATTGGTGATTTTACCGCAATGATTGGTGACCCTTCGGGAAAAAGCAAAACAAGACCACAGCTTTCAGCAAAAGAGGCAAGAGAAAACGGTGAAAGCTACTTTGAACAAGCATCAAAAATTCTAGCTCATGATAAAACAACCATTTGCTATAATTCCGATTGGCTTGACATGATGAAGTTTGCCGATGTCGTAAGGCTTTCAAGCCATTGCACTGTAGCCAGAATGCTTGAGCGTGATGACTTTGAACGACGCTACAAGTCCAAAGAACCCATTTCCATTCATGAATTCCTCTACCCTTTAGCTCAAGGCATGGATTCGGTGCATCTAAAAAATGATATTGAGCTCGGTGGTACCGATCAGAAATTCAACCTTCTTGTAGGCAGGGATCTGCAACGGGAATACGGTATTGTACCGCAGGTCTGTATAACCATGCCGCTACTCGTAGGAACAGCAGGCGAGGAAAAAATGTCGAAATCTCTCGGTAATGCGATTTGTTTCAATGATATGCCTGCAGACATGTATGGCAAGATACTCTCCATTCCAGATTCGCTCATCGAAACTTACTGCCGATTATTGATACGGCAGGAAAAAAACGCTACAAAGGATATTCTTGAACAGAGAACGGAAAACCCGAGAGGTGCCAAACGGGCACTGGCAAGGGAAATCGTAGCAACATACTATTCCCATCAAGCAGCTGAAGATGCCGAAAAACAGTTTGATCAGCTTTTTATTCACAAAAAAGCCCCCGATCATATTGAGCTTTTTGAATTTGAGGAAGAATCAGTTTCCATTATTGATCTTCTCACAATACTCGGAGCTGCCATGTCAAAAAGCGAGGCTCGCAGGATGATCCAGCAAAACTCTATTCTTGTGGACAACCGAAAAATTTCGGAAATCCATGAGAAAATCGAAATCGGAACTGAGCCAAAAATAATCAAGGCTGGAAAAAGAAAATTTTTCAAAGTAGCGAAAAAAAAACATTTTGAATGCCAGCGCTTTTTCCTATAATGGCTCAATTTTGATACTGTATACTATTTTACAAAAAAATTATCCGGAGGCACGGCATTGTCATTTGTTCCAACAAAAGTATTTTTCACTAAAGGAGTAGGAAGGCACAAGGAATACCTCTCTTCATTCGAGTTAGCTTTGAGAGAAGCCAAAATTGAGAAATGCAACCTTGTTACCGTATCAAGTATTTTTCCACCAAAGTGTGAGCGAATCACTGTGGAAGAAGGATTGGAGCAACTTTCTCCAGGCCAGATAACTTTTGCTGTTATGGCACGCAACTCAACTAATGAATATAATCGACTTATTGCGGCTTCGGTCGGAGTCGCTATTCCAGCTGACGATACACAATACGGGTATCTGTCAGAACATCATCCATTCGGAGAATCTGCCGAACAGTCTGGTGAGTATGCTGAAGATCTTGCAGCTACAATGCTCGCAACAACGCTCGGTATTGAATTTGACCCTAACAAGGACTGGGATGAACGTGAAGGTATCTACAAAATGAGTGGGAAAATTATTAATTCCTACAATATCACACAGTCCGCAGAAGGTGAAAATGGCCTCTGGACAACAGTTATTTCGTGCGCTGTGCTCCTTCCATAATTGTCACCTATATCTGATAAAGATGAACCAAATCAAAATATCAGGCGTCACAAAATATAACTATCCTGCATTCACTTACTTTCTAAATGAAAAAAACAGGAACCTATATGGTTCTCCTTTTAAGTATTGCAGGTAAAGGGATTATAGGTTATGGTTTATCCTTGCCAATGATGAATTCTTTTAATCTCCAATACCTTTAAATGACTGTATTGGAAGTTGGTGGTGTGACTTTTCAGCAACGGAACAAAGACCTTTTCGAAAGCTTGAATATTTTGTATTACACTAATAATAGTGTTACGCTTTGCTAAACATTTATCCCAATACATTCGACCAACTATCTTAGCAAAGATATTTTAATTGCAGCAGTGAACACGAAATATCTGAGTTCAAAAAAGTAACCAAAAGAACACCATAGCTCTCTTAACAAAAAAGATTCAAGGAATTTACGAATATTAATTCCGGGTATTGTGATGTTTGCGTAGAACAATTTTTAACAAATTGGGTACTAAGGTTATGACTGAAACCATAAAAACTGATGTTCTGATAATTGGTAGTGGCATAGGTGGGCTCTACTTTGCCATTCACATAGCAGATTACGCCAACGTAACAATTATCACCAAAAAAGAAAGTTTCACTTCAAATACCAACTGGGCCCAAGGAGGAATTGCCGCCACAATAGATACAAATGACAGTGCGGAATTGCATATTGCTGATACAATCATTGCCGGGGCTGGCCTTTGTCAAAAGGATATGGTATCTATCATGGTAAAGGATGGACCCCAGCATATACAGCGTCTTAAAGAGCTCGGTGTGAACTTTACAACATCGGATCATAATCACCTTCATTTGGGAAAAGAGGGTGGACATTCAAGAAGCAGGATCGTCCATGTAAAGGATCTTACCGGACGGGAGGTTGAAACGGCACTGATCGCAAAAGTCAATAGTCATCCGAATATCTCCTTGCTTGAGCACCATTTTGCCATTGAACTACTTACGGAACATCACCTCAGCATCAAAACAAACGATATAACCTGTTATGGAGCCTATGTACTTGACTCAAAACAGCGACAACCAAAAAAAATTCTTGCAAAAATCACCATGGTTGCTTCTGGAGGACTTGGCCACGTCTACCCGTACACTACCAATCCTGAAATAGCAACCGGAGATGGTGTAGCAATGGGATATAGAGCTGGAGCTGAGATTGCCAATATGGAGTTTATACAGTTTCATCCAACTTCACTATACCATCCAAAAGCTAATTCATATCTGATTTCCGAAGCAGTCCGAGGGTTTGGAGGTATTTTAAAGTTGAAAAATGGTCAAGAATTCATGCACAAGTATGACCAACGCCAGAATCTTGCTCCTCGGGATATTGTAGCAAGAGCTATTGACTCGGAAATCAAAAAAAGCGGTGAAGAGTGCGTCTTTCTTGACGTAACACATATTGAACCTGAAAAAACAAAAGAATTTTTCCCCAATATTTACGAAACTTGCCTCAGTTACGGTATTAACATGACAAGGGAAATGATTCCCGTTGTTCCTGCTGCACACTACTCGTGCGGTGGTATCCGCACAGATAATAAGGGTCGAACCACCATAAACCGTCTCTACGCTTGCGGAGAAAGTAGTTGCACGGGGGTTCACGGAGCAAACCGTCTTGCCAGTAATTCTCTGCTTGAGGCTCTTGTATTTGCATGGGCGGCAAATCTCGATGTACGTGAACAATTACACTTGCAGGAAAATAACGTTGATTTCCCAGACTGGGACGATACAGGAACCGTCAACCCCGAAGAATGGATTCTGGTATCCCACAACAAAAAAGAAGCACAGCAGGTTATGAATGACTATGTTGGTATTGTTCGAAGCGATTTACGGCTGGAGAGAGCAAAAAGAAGAATAGATTTTCTCAAAGATGAAACGGAATCATACTATAAAAAAACAAAGATTACCACCCAGATCCTTGAATTAAGAAATATGATAAAAGTGGCAAGCCTTATCATCGAAAGTGCTATAAAACGGCGAGAATCAAGAGGGTTGCATTACACGACCGATTATCCAGACAAAGATGATAAGCATTTTCTTATCAACACAGTACTCAGATCATTTTAGGGGTTTTTCATGCAGGGAAATGAAAAACACTTTTTTTACTTTACCTCCTGCCAATCTCTTGCATAACGGAAATCAATCCCGGGGGTACGACTCGAAATCTTGGCAATAACCGGCATCATTCTTTTGTACTGGTTTCGGACAACCATTTTTTTAACACAGTCATAAAATGACTCTGGCACTTCTTGGCTGAGAATAGCCTGCTTATCCATCCTTTTTTCAAGCATCTTATAAAGTAACAGATCTACCGATTCATAACTGAAACCAAGATCATCCTCATCACTTTGTCCTTCCCAAAGATCGGCTGAAGGAGCTTTAATAATAATTGGCTCAGGAATATCAAGGTGTCGGGCAAGGCCACGTATCTGTGTTTTATAGAGATCACCGAGTGGATTAACTGCCGAAGCCATATCCCCAAACATAGTACCATATCCGAGGAGTAGCTCGGTTTTGTTGCTTGTTCCGATAACAAGACGCCGATCTCTTGCCGATACATCGTAAAGAAATACCATCCTGGTACGAGCCATGATATTCCCTCTTCGCAACAACTCGTTATGCGGTATGGAGGAAAAAAAGGCGTCAACAACCGGAGTAATGGAAACTTTTTCAACCTTTATACCAAGCTTACTGATCATAAGTTCTGCATGTTCAAGACTTTCTGGACTGCTTGAAGAATAAGGCATCATGAGTGCAAGTACATTGTCGGCACCTAGAGCGCGCACAGCCAGTTCGCAGGCAACAGCCGAATCTATTCCTCCAGAAAGACCAAGAACAACTGAACGGAATCCAAATTTACGGATCTCGTTAATAATAAATGCTTTAAGTATATCCTCGACAATCTGGTAATTGAGGTGAAGATTCTGAACTCCCATAAAAAACAACTAAAAAATTTAACAGATAGTAAAGCAGCCAGTCAGGATTCATAGAATAACAGCAGAAAACACTGCCTCTGGTTGTTCCCGTACCAATAGATATGTTGCTCCATTATCTTAGATCACACGCTTAAAAAGCAAAAAGAAAAAACGTTCTGGAGAAAACAAAAATTAATAACCTAAACTGCATACTCCAGCATTTATAATTGAATTATGACTTTTGCCTCTGTTCAACAACAAATCTCTATCAAATAGTATTTATTAGAATTGACAGGTTAACGTTTAAGCCATTTTTCAGGATTCTGCTTAACACGACCTTTCCATATCTCGAAATGAACAACAGAACCACCTTCACTCATCCTACCGGAAAGCCCTACTAATTGCTGAGATTTTATCAGATCGTCCTTGACCACATTTAACTGGCCAAGATTAGCATAAACAGTAAGGTAGGAGTTTGGATGGCGTATAATAACAATATTGCCAAAAGTAGGAAGAAAGGAAATTTGGGCAACTTTGCCACCTGATACCGCTCTTACTGGAGTATTGACTGGTACAGAAATATCAATTCCATTATTTGTAGTAACAATTTTCAGCTCTTTGTCCTCAACCGATCCAAATTTCTGGGAAACAATACCATTGAGTACAGGCCATGGTAATGAACCAAACGAATGATCAAAATCTATAGAAACCTTTTCAAGTTCGGGTGAAATAGCCTCAGTTACTTCTTTAACACTCTTCGCTTCAGGAACCTTCTGAACAGATGATTCTGGCTTTCTGACCTCATTTTTTCCTAATACAGGCGACTCTTTTAATGGTTTTGACAAAGGTACCTGTGACGGACCAACAACTTTTTCCTTTTTACCCGCCATCCGTTTCGCCTTAAAACGTTTTGCTTCAAGAATCTTGCGACGTCTCTCTTGTTCAGCCTCTAAAAAATGTTGTTCAGCAAGAATCAACGACTCTATCCTTGACTGCAACTGCTGACGTTTTTTTTGAACAGTTCGGAGCTGCGCAGCATATTCCTGTTTATTTTTTTTTAACTGTACAAGTATCATCTCTTTTTCTTTTTTACTGGTAGCCCAGGTTTTTAACTGGCTCTCCTGCTCTTTTACCATTTCGGCTTTTTGCTTGTAAGTCTGCTCAAGCGTAAGGCGGTTGTTTTCAAGTTGTACAGCAGCTTCCTGCAAATTATTAACGTTTTGGCGAACCGCTCGGGTAAAAAATCCCATATACTGGCTCCTTACCAAAGCATCATTTACCGAACCGGAAGCAAACAAATGTTCAACATCACGATTTATTCCATATTTGTAAACAAAAACAACTGTTCGTCTAAAATCATCAGAAATTCTATTGTAAGCTTGTCGATTACCCTGAAGCTCGCTTTGAAGCCTGTCAATATCAAGGTTCAGTCTGTTAAGATAACTTTGGTTTTCAGCAATTATTTTTTCAAGAACTAAAATCTGGCGACGGATATTTTCAAGCGACCTTAGAGAGATTGATTCTTCTTTCTTTGTAGAACTCAGTTTGAACTGATACTCTTTAAGCTGCCGTTTCAAGCCCATCAAGTTCTGCTCAACGGCAGCCCGCTCTTTCATAATTCTTGATATCTCGTTGTTTACCCGAGGCGCAGCAACTATTGACTGCAGCATAAAAAAATAGGGAAACAAAAACAATAAGGATAGAATTCGCTTTCGCCACAACAACTCGAAAAAACCTGAGGATAAAATAAAACTCATATAAAATCTTCGAACCATAAATTCAAATGCCATCTACAATGAACCAGTTACAAAAAACACAAGAAATTTTACTTGAACTTCCGTTCAAGGTAAAGGATAAAATCTTTTCTTCGCATAGGTCAGCAGAAAAAAAATAATTTGTTTTTCTTTCTATGAAATAATTAAATATCGTTCTTTTTCATCAACTACTACAATATGGACAAGATTGTCATTAGAGGCGGTAACCGAATTACCGGTAACGTAACAGCCTCGGGTTCAAAAAACAGCTCCCTGCCAATAATTGCGTCAACACTACTGAGCGGAAACGGAACATTTATTCTTCATCATATTCCCGATTTACAGGATATTATAACATTTACGCAACTCCTTCACCACCTTGGTGCAGAAACGACATTCTCAAACAATACCCTGAAAGTTTCGTCCAGAAATGTATCAAGCCTCAAAGCTCCGTATGAACTGGTAAAAAAAATGAGGGCATCTATATATGTTCTTGGCCCGCTACTTGCAAGGTTTGGCCATGCGAGTGTCTCACTTCCTGGAGGATGTGCCTTCGGACCACGCCCAATTGATCTTCATTTAATGGCGATGGAAAAACTTGGCGCCCATATTTCCATAGAAACAGGATTTATTGATGCTTCGGTTTCTGGCGGGAAACTAAAAGGTGCTCATATTGATTTTCCAATTTCATCGGTTGGTGCAACAGGAAATGCTCTAATGGCGGCAGTACTTGCCAATGGTATCACAACAATCAGTAATGCTGCTACAGAACCAGAAATCAAAACACTCTGTAAATTTCTCATTGCCATGGGTGCTACCATAAAGGGTACAGGTACAACAGAGCTTGAAATAGAGGGTACAGATTCACTCCATGCCGTTGAATTTTACAATGTTTTTGACAGGATTGAAGCAGGAACACTTTTAACCGCGGCGGCTATAACTGGTGGAGACATAACGGTGAACGGCGTTGAACCTGAACAACTGAAGGCAGTACTGAAAAAATTTGTCGATGCGGGTTGCATTGTTGAAACAACAGATAACAGCATTACTTTGAAAAGCACCGGCAAACTTGTTGCGACCGACATAACGGCAAAACCCTACCCAGCCTTCCCAACCGACATGCAGGCACAGTGGATCGCTTTAATGACCCAGGCAGAGGGAACAAGCCTTGTTACTGATAAAATCTATCATGAACGATTTAATCATATTCCCGAACTTAACAGACTCGGTGCCAATATCGAAATCCGGAAAAACCAAGCAATAATACACGGCGCAAGAAAATTATCAGGCACAAAAGTCATGTCGACCGACTTGAGGGCTTCGGCAAGTCTTGTTCTTGCCGGACTTGTTGCTGAAGGCACAACAGAGGTATTGAGGGTATACCATCTTGATCGAGGATACGAAAAAATTGAAGTTAAATTAAGAAGCCTCGGTGCGGATATCAACCGTGAAAAGTATAAAGAATTTTTATAGCAGGAAAAAAAGCAGTCATTATTTTGCTTATTAATTCTTATGCGTTATATTTGCTACCTTTAAAGCGAAACATTGAGGGCCCTTAGCTCAGTTGGTCAGAGCAAGCGACTCATAATCGCTGGGTCGTAGGTTCAAGTCCTACAGGGCCCACAGATTGTGAAAACATGGAAATACTGAAATACCTGGCGTGTTCGTCTAGTGGCCCAGGACATCGCCCTCTCAAGGCGAAGATCACGGGTTCGAATCCCGTACACGCTACCACTACTTATGCACCCGTAGCTCAATTGGATAGAGTATCTGACTACGGATCAGAAGGTTAGGGGTTCGACTCCCTTCGGGTGTACCAAATAAAAAAACTTACAGGTTTCAGCCTGTAAGTTTTTTATTTACATGCCCGTGTTAGGATGCTTTGAATTTGTAGCATCGTTAAGAACGTTCCATATTCCCGTTTGACAAGAAAACCCACAAGTCCTCTGGTAGAATAACTAAACATCTTTTACAACCGAAAATGCAAGCCTTCTAATTTAGGGTATCAATCACTCTTTGAGTTTGTACTTGATAAACAACAATCGAAAGTTATGGCCTTTTAGCGTGTCTACTTTTCCTAAGAAACTCCACTCAGCTGTATGTCCGAACTATTCAATCAAGGAAATAGCCATTCCATGATGTGATCATTTCCTTTCCGTTCAGGTAAATCTCATAATCCCATGCTCGTGAACAGCGCCGTCAAGCGGTTCATCCCAATGATCTGAAGGCACCTTGGCAATCATCTGCAAACTGAAAGCAAGTCCTATACACCAGGGACGAATCCCTTGCCTGTACAGTCGTTGCAAAAAACGGTCATAAAATCCTTTACCATATCCAATGCGATTACCTTTTCGATCAAAGGCAACAAGAGGCATCAGCAGAACATCAAGGTTTGATTCGTCCACCATCACCATTGCTTCAGGTTCAGGCTGACCGAAATTTCCAGCTTTTAGCGGCTTCCCTTTTTGATAAGCTACTGAAAAGAGGTTTATCTCACGAACAACTGGAACAGACAACTGTTTATTCATTGCAGCAAAAGCGTCAACAAGAAATGCTGTGCTTACTTCAGCTTGATCAGGAATGGACAGATAGAGATGAATGTTTCGGGCGTTGATAACTTCAGGCAACGAGAGCACCTGCCCGGCAATGAGCTCACTCATTGCCAGCCTTGTTTTTTCCGGAATTA
Organism: Chlorobiaceae bacterium; assembly: GCA_037134935.1. Taxonomy (GTDB): domain Bacteria; phylum Bacteroidota; class Chlorobiia; order Chlorobiales; family Chlorobiaceae; genus Chlorobium. The sequence continues at coordinate 19,922 of JBAXLG010000019.1, forward strand.
ATTTTCTACGGGCAATCATCTCTTTCCGCACTTCTGCTTTTTGAACAGCAACGTCCTTATCGCGATCCGTTGAGTTGCATGCAGTCTGACTTTCCCCTTCAGTATTCATGATTTTCTCGAGTAATATGGATACAGCAGATAACGGAAACGTAAAATAATAAAATGCAAACCAGATGGCATGAATGGGTTACTTGTTTAACATGGAGTTGTTTCGGAAATAGCTCTCAATGCGCTCCAGACATATTTATTTATTATTTGTTGTATCTTGGCAAACTGTGTAGCAGAGATCTTGTTTGTACGAGAACGCTGTTTCAGAAGTTGGACGAGTTACGGCTAACACTATAAAATACATACAGGAATCATGAGTTTTATTTTTCAGCAGGCCCGTCTTCTCAATCCTTTTGAACATCTTGATTGCATAGGAACAATAAAAGTTGCCAATGATGGAATTATCACGGCTGTTGCATACGATGGTGCATCTCTTGAGGTAGTACCGGAGGATAAGGTTATTGACATGAAAGGTCAGATTCTGGTTCCGGGACTTTTCGACATGCATTGCCATTTTAGAGAGCCTGGTCAAGAATATAAAGAAACTCTTGAAAGCGGCTCAAAAGCAGCAGCAGCCGGTGGATTTACAGGTGTTGCCGTAATGCCAAACACAAAACCGGTTATTGACAGCCCGCTCGGTGTTGCCTATATCCGTCATCATGCGGCAACGCTCCCTGTAGACGTCGAAGTAGTCGGGGCAATGACTGTAGAAAGCCGAGGCGAACATCTTGCTCCGTTCGGAAAGTTTTGCTCGTATGGAGTTACTGCTGTTTCGGACGACGGTACTGCTATTCAGAACAGCCAGATCATGCGTCTTGCGTTTGAGTATGCATCAAACTTTGATCTGCTCATCATCCAGCACTGTGAAGATAAATCGCTTACTCAGGGTGCTGTCATGAATGAAGGAATTTTTTCATCGAAACTTGGTTTTAAAGGAATTCCCGAAATATCTGAAACCATTACATTGGCTCGAGATCTGCTTTTGATGGAGTATCTGCAAAAGCATAAGCTTCACGAACCACTCAGAAGGCCACGCTACCACGTTGCGCATATCAGTACCAGAGCAGCTCTTGATCTTGTTCGCAAGGCTAAAAGTGAAGGGCTTCAGGTTACCTGTGAAGTAACGCCACACCATTTTACTCTCTGTGATGAAGATATGTTCTATGCAGAAAGAAAAGGGAATTATATTATGAAGCCACCGCTCGCTTCCAGGGAGAACCTTGATGCCCTGCTTGAAGGCCTTTCTGACGGAACCATTGATGCCATAGCAACAGACCATGCACCACATGCATCACATGAGAAAGAGTGTCCGGCAGATCAGGCTGCGTTTGGTATTATTGGCCTTGAAACGTCAGTTGGCCTTACCATAACTGAACTGGTTGAAAAGAGCGTTATTACCATGTACCGCGCCATTGAACTGCTCTCGGTTAATCCACGAAAAATAATGAATCTTAAACCGATTCTTTTTAAAGCGGGAGAAGAGGCAAATTTTTCACTCATAAATCCAGACGCACAGTGGACTGTCACACCAGAGTCCATCCACTCAAAATCGACAAACACTCCATTTTTGAATCGTGCCCTGAAAGGAAAGGCAAGTGGCATCTTTCACAAAGGAAAACTTGTAACGTCTTGATCTTTTTAAGATGATAAAATAGTTGGTGCTCCGATATTTTTTTATTAGTTTTGTTCTCATTTTTTAGTAAAGAAATAACCAAAAGACATAACGAAGAAGTCATGGCAAAAAAACAAACGTTTGGAGATAAAGGGAAAAAAACCGGTATCAGTGATTTCAAGGTTGCTAAACTTGTTTTTTCCGTGAAGTCAGAAAAAAGTAATGCTTGGAGGTTTGTGGAAAAAAATGTTCGAATCCCAAATGGGGAAAATGAGCAGCAAATTCTGTTGAAAGTGATAAGCGATTATACAAAATAGTCACGTTAGCCGCCTTTTCAGGGTATTACAAAATGCCCTGAATCACCTTCCTTTTTTATTTCTTTTTTTGTGAACAGTATATCAGATAGTTCCAGTATAATAGGAACTGGCGAACCTCGTCAGTGGTTTGAAAGCTGGTTTAACCACCCACTCTACCTGGAGCTTTACAGTCATAGGGATAAAAGTGAAGCTGTGCGATGCATTCAAACAATTCTCTCTATTTCAGGCATTGACCTTAACATGCCAGCATTGGTATCAGTTCTTGATATTGCCTGTGGGGCAGGTCGGCATGCTCTTGAATTTGCCCGCCTTGGTTATTGTGTAACAGGAAATGATCTTTCAACATTTCTGCTTGAAGAAGCCAGAATAGAAGCATTGAACTGTAACCTCAAGCTGGAATTTACTTGCTGCGACATGAGGAATATTGCTTGGAATGGTCACTTTAATCTTGTAGTTCAGCTTTTTACAAGTTTTGGTTATTTCCTTTCGAAGGAAGACGATTTGCTGGTACTCCGCAAGGTTTACAAAGCAATGAAAAATGGTGGATGGTATGTTCTTGATCTTATAAACCCGGTCTATCTTGAACAGACTTTAGTTCCTCATTCCGAGCGAACAATTGGAAACCTGACATTGCTTGAAGACCGTACACTGTATAACAACAGGATCAACAAAACCATTACGATACTCTCCACTATCAGTGAAACGATCAATTTTAATGAGTCGGTCAGGCTTTACAGCAAAAAAGAAATCTGCGCCATGCTTCACGAGATCGGCTTTTCGGTAACAACGATTGCAGGCGACTATCAGGGCAATCCGTTCTCTGAAAAAGAGTCGTCCAGAATGATGCTCTTCTGCAAAAAATGATTATCTGCTTGGCTGGAAGAGCTTTTCAATGTTTATGTAAGCAGATTACGCTCACGATACCACTCGTAAGCACTTCGAATACTTTTCTCGTAAGGTTCGAACCGCATGTTCAATTCGCAGGAAGCTTTTGTCGAATCATAATACAAAAACTGGGAAGCAACCCTGAACATTGAAAGATTAAAAAGTTTCGATATCCTGTTCTGGTTTTTGTAGAGATCAATTGCCAACTTCATTATTTTTGCCATCCAGAACGGAAGTGGTAAAAGTATTTTTGGGGCTCCGGTAATCAGGGAAATTGTATCTGCAAGCTGTTTGTAAGAGACATTGTCACCTCCTATGATGTATCGCTCACCAGTTTTTCCTTTTTCCATTGCACTCATGATTGTTTCGGCGACAATCTCAACATCTACTACACAAATACCTCCAAGTGGGTAAAACGGCAAACGCTTGTTGCAAATATCCTTAATAAGGCGTCCTGCATTAAAGTTAATGTCGCCAGCACCAAATACAAATGCCGGATTAACAATAACACAATCAAGTCCCTTTTTGACCGCTTTAGCAACTTCCTGTTCGGCAATATGTTTTGTTCTGGCATATTCAAGACCAATCGCTTCGAAATTCCATGGAACAGATTCGTTGACCGGTTTTTTGTCAAAAGCGATTCCGACCGCTGTAATGGAGCTGACATGAAGAACTCTTTTTACTCCGGCTGCAGCTGCGGCATATAAAATATTTTTGGTACCTTCAACATTGATTTTGGAAAGCAGGGCATTTTTTTTGTCACCCATATAAGTCAATCCGGCAGTGTGGTAAACAAAATCAATACCCTGCATTGCAGCATTAACTGAGTCACTGTCAGTTATATCACCATATACAAGATGTATCTTGTCCAGTACACCGGACAAAGATGTCAAATCAGAACGTTTCCGAACAAGGACAAAAACTTCATCAGATGACGTTGATGCAAGTTTGCTCACAAGGCGGGAACCAATAAAGCCTGTTCCCCCTGTTACCAAGATTTTTTTATTCACAAATAAATAACTTCAATCCAAGTTAACATATCATTCAATCTCCACGCTCAACAAAAGTGATAATTCGATTTGCCTGAAAAATCCCGCAACCATTATTGTTCAACTGAGGTCTCATTGACAACAATTTCTCCTTTCATGATTTTATTGCGGATACTCTCCACTATCTCTTGATTTTTAGTACCAATCAGCGCTGCATTTTTTTCGTTATACACATAGTCGGTATAACGATCAGCAATACCAAATACCGAAACAGTACCACCTTTAAAACTTTTATCAAGAACACGTTCGACAGTCTTCATTACCGACTTGTCAACAGCTTTGGTCATGCTGGTCAGCACAAAACCGGGTGCTTCGGGCTCCTGATCCCTGTCAGTACAGATAACAAGCTTTTTGGTCTCCCGGGCAGCTTCAATAACACCGAGGCCACTTGCTCCCGCTGCTTCATAAATTATATCTGCTCCTCTGGCATATTGCCCCAGTGCCAGCTCCTTCCCTTTGGATGGATTGGCAAAAGCGCTTCCCGTCATGCCGATGTAACCTGACAATACCTTAATGTCCGGATTAACAGAATGGACACCCGCAATAAAGCCTGACTCAAATTTTTTAATGATATTAGACTCCATACCACCAATAAAACCAACCGTTTTTTTTCGGCTCACCAGTCCGGCAAGGACTCCCGCCAGATAAGAACCTTTTTTCTCCTCAAAAACGATCCCCTGAAGATTTACCGGTATGGCTAAGCCCTGTTTACGGTTATAATCAATACAGGCAAATTTTTTATCAGGAAATTCAGCAGCAATCTTTGTAATATCATCACTGAAAAGCAAACCAACACCGATAATTAATCCGATATCAGGGTCAGAAGCCATCTGGCGTAATGCAGCTTCACGATCAGCCCCCTCTCCCTGTGGTTCAACATAAAGAAAATTAACCCCATATTGCTTTTTGGCCATTTCCAAGCCATTGTATGCTGAGTCATTAAATGATTTATCTCCCCTGCCGCCAATATCAAAAACCAAGCCGATCTGCAGTTTATTATTTGAAGAGAGCTCTTTACCTTTTTTTTCTCCGTTATTACTGGAACAACCGAAAAACAGGAAAAAAACACAAATCAGAAAAGTTAACAGATGCTTCATAAAATTGTTTTTAATAAACAAAGGTTAATGCGGCCATTAAATCGTTTTTTAAAAAAACGTTCAAACTATCAAATAATCTCTCTATTTAAAAAAATAGGACAGGATAATAAGAATTTTTCCGCAAAGTTACGTATAACTATTTACAGGTTTCTCACTATCTTGTAAAAGGATTAACAGTATGTAGCTGTCAGCTCACCAAGAGATGAACACAACACCTAAGAAAGTATATTTCAGTGTAAATCAGGATGTTTTTCCGGAACAGCATCCAGGAATCACACTTCCTACTGGATATCGACTTGACGTACTGCACCGTCTGATTGAGGTCAGTGTTTTCTATGACACCTTTGAATGGCATGCTTTTGAAAAAAATGTAGCTGTTGTAAAAAAAGGGAAGAGCCTTTTTCTTATTGATCTTAATACTGGTCATACAATATCTTCGGTCAAATTTCATCAGAAACCATCTTCTTTCTTCGCTGAAAATCTTCCAGTCGGCCAGACCAATGAACTCCTTTTTACATGCAGCCTTATTAGATCATTCATTAAACTCTGTACCATTGAGGCTATCATTCAGTCATACAGAATCCTTGATGAGAACGATAAAACCATCGGCATACTAAAATCAGAGTCATTACGTTTTGCCGACGAGAATAACACCAAAGAACCGTTCGTACATCTTTTTTCACTTATTCCGCTTAAGGGATATCAGGAAGAGATGGAGCGGATTGAAATATCACTTTCACAGCAGGAATGGCTTAGCAATCCCTTTTGTTTCAAAGAACTATTTTTGCTTATCATGAGTGCTGCTGGATGTAGTGTTTTAGGGTACTCTTCAAAAACACATCATCTAAGTCTGGATGTAAATGAGCCTGTTTATAAAAATGCCATACTGCTATTGCAATTCACACTCTCTATCATGCGTTTGAATGAATCCGGCATCAGAAAAAACATTGATTCGGAGTTTCTGCACGACTATCGTGTTGCTATACGTCGCACCAGATCGATTCTGAAGCAGCTAAAAGGTCTATTTGATCCCCTTGAAACTGAGCATTATCTCAATGCATTCAGAAATCTCGGAAAACGAACAAACGAATTGAGGGACCAGGATGTTTACCTGCTCAGACAGGCAACATATTTCAGGTATCTCCCCCCGAATCTCCAAATCCCACTTAAAACTTTTTTCATCGATATTGCAATATCCCGTAACGCACTGCACAAAAGATTCTGCCGATACCTTGCGTCCAGCTCTTATCATTTTTTTCTTGAAGAATGGGAGACATTTCTAAACAATCCAGTACTTCCTGATCCTGCAAAAGCACCGTATGCATCTCTTTCTACTTTGGATGTTGCTTCAGATACCATAAAAAAAGCATGGAAAAAAATACTTCGGCATGGTCGAAAGATTGGGTCGCAAGCAACCAATACCGAGCTTCATACGCTTCGAATCGATTGCAAAAAACTTCGCTATCTTCTTGAGTTTTTTGTCTCATGTTTTCCACAAAAAAGCATATCTCCGGTAATAAAGCAATTGAAGGAACTTCAGGAAAATCTTGGCGATTTTGTCGATTTTGCTGTTCAGATCAAATTTCTTAATGAATACCTCTTCTCAAACAATAATGAGATTGAAAAACGGTTACTTGCAGCATCAATAGGCGGCCTGATGACTGCACTGTATCAGAAACAGGAAGAAGCACGACAAAAATTCAACGTAACGTTCAATACATTTGACAATGACAAAACTGCTCAATTGTTTCTTGATCTTTTAACCTGCTCACATTAAACTATGACAACAATTGCTCTTTACAGTATTAAAGGTGGGGTAGGTAAAACTGCTACAGCCGTAAACCTCTCATACCTTTCGTCCTTACTTTCTCCGCCGGTACTGATCTGTGATCTGGATCCTCAGGGTGCAAGTTCCTACTATTTCAGGATCACTGCTTCAAAAAAATACAGTAGTGAACAATTTCTTAAGGGAAATAAAAAAATGTACGCCAATATTAAGGCTACAGATTTTAAACATCTTGATCTGCTTCCATCTGACCTTTCCTACAGAAACCTTGATATTGAACTTTCAGAAGAAAAAAAGCCGAGAAAAAAGCTAAAAAAAAACTTGGATGAACTTAGTGACGCATACAGGTTTATCTTTTTTGATTGCCCTCCAAACCTGACATTGCTTTCCGAAAGTGTTTTTGCTGCAGCAGATGTAATCCTTATACCTCTCATTCCCACGACGCTTTCAATCCGCACTTATGTTCAGTTAACAGATTTTTTTAAAGTTAATAATCTTGACTACTCTAAAATTCGAGCATTTTTTACTATGGTAGAAAAAAGAAAGAAAATGCACCAGGATATCATTGAGGAATTCCGTAATACACACGGATTTCTCTCCAGAACAATTCCCTTCAATTCAGAAGTAGAAAAAATGGGTATCTACAGAGCTCCACTTAACGCCGTTCTGCCCAGTTCCGCTGCAGCAAAAGCCTACTGCAACCTCTGGGAAGAACTTTGTGCCGATCCGTTGATAAATTAATCACGCCGAACCGTTCAAGATCTTATTTCCGGATAATTTTAGCCAAACCGATAACAACCTTAAGCAACGTCATCGCCAGAGGTTGGTACCTCACACTCCCATTGCAGCTTGATATACGTCTTATTTTCGGTACAAGAACAGCAGCAACTTTTTCCGGCTTCTCGGCAATAACATTCAAAAACTTTCTCGTTTCAGCAGAAACATCTTGAAGAAGCAGACTGGTCAATACCAATCCGGGGCTTAGTTCATGAACGCCAATACTTGTTTTGCCTGCAGCTTTCAACTCTTTTGAAAGAAAATATGTCACTTCCGCTACTCCCCTTTTCGATGCCTTATGCGGAACTGCAGAACGAGATAAGTTTACTCCAAGTGCTGAGAAACCCATATTAAAAATGTGATAAATCGGTTCCTTAAAAGGGGGCTGTGGAACCATAAGTTTGATTGCTTCAGCACAAAGCACTATTGAACCGGAAAGATTGGTGGTACAGGTTTCAATGATATCGTCCGAATGCAATTCCCATAACGACCGTTTCAATCGACCAGCGGTACCCGCATTGTTGATCCAGCGATCCACAAGACCGAGCCGTGATTTGGCAAACACTGCAAGTGCCTTGACCTCTGAAGGATTACCGACATCACACCTGATGCCATAAACTGCTGCGTGAGGAACAGCCTTCCTGAGTGCTATTAAAGCTTTTTCCAGTCGCTCCAGATTCCGGCCACAGATAACCACCCGATCGCCGGATGCAAGAAACTTTTCAGCAAGAGCATATCCCAGCCCTGCACTTCCTCCTGTAATAACGATACCAAGAGAACCTCCTGCAACTTTTTTTATTTTTTTGATGTTCTGCATTCACATCACCTTTTCCCTCGCACTTCCGGCAAATACATGCGTTGCATACTCTTTAATCATGGAAATTACGTTCATATTAAACTGTCTCTATTAGTTTTTCTTTCTAAAGAAAAAGCAATTTTTGCATAAAAAAGTTAGAATCTTTCTCTATATATTCTTATAATAAAAGAAATAAACTGTATCAGTTAAACAACCATAAGCTCAAACCCTATAAGACTACGATTGCTTATGCTACCTGAACAAAGTATTAAACCATTTTTTCGCATGGTTCGCCGTCTGAAAAAAAATCTCAAGTCATACCGTATTTTCCTGCTCATAATTGCCTTACCGATCTCTCAACTGATACAATCCGCAACCGCACTTTGTGAAGTTAATCCTGAAATATCTGGCAAAATACCAACAGATCAGATATCAGAACCATCTTCCAAGTACTCTGTTTCCATGCAGAAATTTTTTACCAATGTTGTGCAATATTTCGGAACACGATATCGATCAGGAGGGCAAACTCCAGCAGGATTTGATTGCTCAGGTTTTGTACGCTTTATGTTCGATAAGGCATTCAATATGGAACTTCCGCGCTCTTCAAGGGAAATGGCTGGCATAGGCAATAAAGTCAATAAAAACGACCTTCGTCCTGGTGATTTAGTGTTTTTTCAGACCAAGGGCCAACGTATCAACCATGTAGGAATCTTTATCGGTAACGATACCTTTGTACACTCCTCCCTCTCAAAAGGTATTACAGAAGACCAGCTTAAACAGAAGTATTTCCAAAAACGATTTGCTGGAGCGGTACGTTTAATTGAACCATCTTCAGAAAAAATTCCAAGTATACCGGTAAAACTTAATGGTGAAAATAAGGACACCGAACATTCTTGATATCGCTACAATATCTTATATATAAACCCAAACAAGAAGAGTAAAGTTTTTTTATTTGTGAGGGGAAATTTCCAGCAGTGCTTCTGCCGGTGTTTATTTATTGAGCTATCTTACAAATACGCCGAAAACACTCCAAACTATAAAGGTATGCAATGGAATTGAGCGTCTGCTTTACTGGATGTAAAACCAGCATTCGTTTCTATGAAAATCTTTCTTAAATGGGTCTTATTCTTTATTTTTTCGGTATCGATTGCAGCTGTAGCTGTATTTTTCAGTTTAGGCTTTTTGGTTTCGCTCTATGCAGGTAATCCAGAAAAAACCGATGTTATTATTGTACTTGGAGGCGACAACGGTCTCCGTGTCCGCAAAGGGGCAGAACTTTACAATTCGGGCTACTCATCCAATATTATACTGACAGGCATTGATGAGCGCTTTTATCATCCAGCACACCCTAATTGGCGTGAACGTAAAATGATAAAACTTGGAGTACCGAAAAAAGCAATCAGGGTGGATATCGAGTCTACAACAACTTGGGAAGAGGCTGTAAATACCTCTGCAACCATGCAGAAAAAAGGATGGAAAAGTGCAATTGTCGTCAGTGACCCTCCTCACATGTTCCGACTTCACCAGACATGGGACAAAGCTTTTGAAGGCACATCCAAAAAATTTATTCTGGTTTCAACACAGCCTGAATGGTGGAACCCGTTGCTCTGGTGGAAAAACAAAAAAAGTTATCAATTTGTAATCAACGAGATCAAAAAAAATCTTTTTTACATCGTAATGTACTACTGACACTGTTCAATACAGTAAAAAATAACTCATTATCCCTCATTCACAGTTAATCGCATTACTGTTTTTTGAAATCAAAGAATGACTACTATATGCAGAACATATTGTCATCCTCCGATCCGAATAATCTGATCAGTTATTTCAGTAAATGCTACATCATGACTTATAAGAAAAAGTTGATCGTACCAATGCTCTGCAACCTCTTCCCGACCAACATCAATAGTACGAAAAGCATGGGCAAGATTTTCTCGGCGCTCGAAATCAAGGTTTGATGTAGGTTCATCAAAAAAAGCAATTCTTGCTCCGATTGTCTGAAGAAGTGCAAGGCGCAAGGCAACCACTGCGCTCATAGTCTGTCCACCAGACAGTTGGTCATCGCTTCGCTCTCGGATGACACCATCAACCATATCCCTCAACATAATTTGATAATTATCACCCCAATGCAACTCCTCATCAGATTCGGCAATCGTACGATAAATACTGTCAGCACGAAAGCTTATCTCCTCTCGAAACCGTTCAGAAAGTTGTGCTGACACATTCTTGAATACTTGGTTCCGCAGAAATTCGACCAACTCTTCCTTATCCTTTAATAAGTTTATCTGTTGCTGCTTTTCAGATACTGCAACCTGACCCTGTTTTAATGCTTTTATCTCTTTGTCGAGGCGTTCTCGTGTTCTTCCAATCTCTTCAATCTCCTGCTGATGAATTGCTAACTCAGTTACAAGACGGTACTTTTCGGAATTCATTTCCTGATGTTTCTCAGCCTGATACTGCTCACGAAAGGACGATAACTCAGCCTGCTTTTTTGTAAGATTCTTTTTTAGATCATTAAGACCACGCTCCCATTGAGATAAAATCTCACGGCGATTTGCAAGATCCTCTGCATCCTTCAGATTCACATTAAATGCATCACGTGCCACCTGAAAAATCTTTCGATCCTTTTCGCTTTTTTCGATTTCTGCATCCAGTGAGGCAAATACCTTCAGATCAGCTTGCCGGCCCTCCACTTGTGAAGCTGCTACGACCTTCTCATGCCTTGTTTTTTCGAGGCTATCGAATCGTTTTCTGTTTTTTTTGCGCCGTTCTTCCAGATTAGTAAACCGCCTATCAAGTTCATGCAGACGTATCTTGTTTTCATTCAACTCTTTTTCGGCTTTTTGAGCGGCAGCAACCATTTGAGCTACCTCTTTGATCTGCATCTCTAAATCGGTTATTATGCTGTTGAGCTCGTCAATCTTCACAGAAAAAAGATCTTTTGGTGTAAAACCAACAACATTCATGCACTGTTCCTGAAAGAATGGACAGATCCCTTCCGCCAGATCATCTTTCCCTTCAGCTAACCCCTCACGTCTGCCTTCCAAAATAGAGCGTTCAGCCTGAAGACGATTCTCTTCATGGCGCAACTCTTGAAGCAGAGCGGCAGTGTTGACAAGTTGTTCATTCTCCAGCAAGGTCGCTCTGGTTTTGCTAAGTTCAATCTCTTCAGCATTCAACTCGTTATCAGTCCTCGTTATTTCTTTCTCTTCATATTCCAAAGTCTGCGACAACAGACGGACTTTAACTTCCTGTTCTGCAATTCCCTGCTCGATCAACCGCCGCTGAACATCCATTTTCCGAAGTTCTTCAAGTAGTTTTTCAGCCTTATCAAAACCATCCTTACCTTTTCGAGACTGTTCAACAATATTCAAAGCTTTGAGTGCTTCATCAACCCGCTGTCTCTGGTTGGCAATTTTCTCCCTACCATCCTTGATCCTGCCTTCAAGAACATCAATTTGACCTGAAAGTGTTGTAATTGCTTTTGCTCTATAGTCAAAATCCGTTAAAAGAGTTTCAATTTTCCTGAATGCAGCATCCTTCTCTTTCAAAACCATCTGCTTCTCTTCGAGTACTTCCCTGCTAACGATAAACTCTTGCTCCTTTTCCGGCAGAATCTCAACCTGATTTTTCAGCAACTGAACCTCAGCATCAAGGATTTTTATCTTTTCCTGAACAACGGAAAGTAACGACTTTGTTCCTTTGTATGTCTTACGCCAAGTGTCAATGCCGAGAATCTCGTCAAATGCTTCCTGTCGCCGTGTAGCTTGCTTTATAATGAACGGACCAAGAAAATCATTCTGAAACGGACCGATAACCAACTTGAATTGTTCGGAGAGCGACCGGCCATTAGCCAGACCGAGAAGTCCAGCAAGACGTGTTTCAGTTTCCGCAATTCCTGCATGCTCCTCAACTTCAAAAGAATCACCACTCTTTTTAGCCAGAAGCCACTTTGAAGCGTTACCAACCGTACGGGTCACCTGCCATATTTGACCATCATCACATTGAAAAACAACCGAAATTTTTCCTCTTTTGGCACCAATGGAAATAAACCGCTCAACATTGCTAACAAAGTCCCGGGCATCAACGCCAAACAGCGCATAACCAATAGCTTCAAATACAGTGCTTTTGCCCGCACCATTCGCTCCGGAAAGCACGTTTATTCCTGCTGAAAATGAGAGCTCCGTATTGCGATGAGATTTGATATCACTCAAATAAAGAGAGAGTATGTGCATGTTTTACCTGTCGCTTAGAATCCCGAGAAGCTCCTCTCCCTCACTGTCACCCTTCATTACCTGGTCACGAATGGCAAGAGAGATTCTGATCAGCTCATCTTCATGCCCTTTAAACTCACTTTTTGAAGAGACCAGCTCAAGCAATACATCCTTTTCAATCTCTGCAAGGTTTTTATGTTCTGTTTCCTTTCCGGATTCACGAGTGATCAGGGAAAGATGGTTTTTTATCTCTGTATGGAGTGGAGCACAAAGGGTATCAATAGCAAGCCTTAATCGCTCCCGCCCCAGTTCAAAAGGGTGAAATCGGACTTTTCCGGTTAACTTAACTTCCAGAAGCAGCTTTCTCTCATCATTACTTACCTTAAGTTTAGAACTTATCTCCTCAGAAAGATAAGCCAAAGCATCATCGGGGTTTCCAGCACCATCCAAACTAATGTTTATTGCAAGCATAGGCCGGGGAAATGTGGGGCAAAACTCGTGCCGGTAAGAATCTCCTTCAATGGTAACGAAATAATAACCCTTGCCAAACTTCTCTTCGCCGAAGCTAACGCACTCGGGAGAACCGGGATTGTAGGCATATGGCAAACCATTAGCGGCATCAACAATATAAGGCTTGTGACCATGGCCAAGAGCAACATAATCAAAGGTTTCCGAAAGTGGCATCGCCTCTTCGGGCTTCATGTTGCCAATTTCTACCGGAGAATATGACCAGATTCCAACATGAAAAAGCAGAATGTTGTTTTTTGTTGAAACCGCGTCACAGATACGAGCCACGTGGTTACCTGGCTGCGTACCGATATAGCCGAGACCATAAATATGTACGCCACTGATTTCAATATGCCCGCCAAAACCCGTTGCTGCATCAAAAGAATCAAACTGGTAACCGCCAGTTTCGGTTCGAGTTGGTCGAAGAAGTTGAATATAACCCATCTGCGAAAGAGCCTCCATCCAGGAAATACTGTCGCGACGATGAATCCAGTCATGGTTTCCTTCAACAGCAATACATGCTATACCAGCATTCTTCAAAGGCTGGAGAGTTTCTATGGTTCGGGCAAAAGTACGAGGAAGAATCTGGCCAGTATGGAATAGATCACCTGCAATCAGCATAAAATCAACCTGTTCGGAAATGGCTGTTGCCACAATACTGCCAAACATGCTGAAAAAATCTTCGTACCGCTCAGACTCGGCTTCAGAAGTACGATATGTCTTGCCAAGATGCAGGTCCGCAGTATGAATAAATTTTATAAGCATGGGTAATAGTAACACGAACGTTCAACAACTGATTGCGCCAACACCTCGCAGCTAAAGTCTCCGATAATGTAGAAATAACATATTTTACAACATGAAGATAACAAGTCTTAAAATACGACACCAAAACATCTGCAAGTTACCGTGCACCTGAATCATTGCCGATTATCACGTTTCAGCACAAGATACGTCCAAATGCCTCCAGCAAAATCCACGGCACCAATAGCGATTAAAACAGGACTGGCAAACTTGAGAATCGTAAAACCAATGAATGCTACCAGCACGAAAAATCGGGCAAAAACAGATGCCTGCATAAAAGCTTTTGCTTCGCACTTTGCCGCAAACCAGTAGTAAATACCAAGGTTGAAAACGAGAACACCGGCAACCCTGATCCATACCTCAGAAGTAGGAACTATCTGTAACAAGGAGAGCATGAAATTAGGTGCCAGAATAAGTAAACTGCCAAGAAAATTCATATATATTCCAAATACCTTAAGCGTGAACGCAGCCCTTCTCATGAAGTTATTTCTTTTTAACCGATTTTTTTAAAAAACTTTAGCCACTTAAAAAAACTTTATACCCTCACTTTTTCAATTGATGCCGGCAGGCAACAATTCAAAACTATGAACACTCTTAAGCACTTTTAATGTAATCACTTTCAGATTCACCGGCTTCAAATTCCGCAGCAAGATCGGGCGGTATTTGACGACTGACTTTTGCACCAAGCCTCCTGATCTCTTCTACCCTGCCAACAAGATTGCCCCGTCCCTCTTTCAAACGCTTGAGCGCAAGATCGAAAGAATCCGACACCGCAGAAAGCCTTTTACGACCGTCCATTACCGCCTCAAGAACAAGGAGTACCTGATCGTAGATTCTACCTGCTTTTTCAGCTATAAGCTCGGCATTGCGATTCTCATTCTCCCTTCGCCAGATCTGGGCAATGAGTTTGAGGGTTATCATCAACGTGGTAGGACCGCATAACACAACGTTTTTACCAGCAAGACCATACAATAACCCAGAATCAGCCCGCATAACTGCTTGCCATGCAGGCTCAAGGGGAATGCACATAATCACAAAATCGAGTGTCCGGTTTCCACCGATTCCGCTGTACTCCTTTGCCTCAAGTTCAGCTATATGACGCCGGACAGAGCTTACATGCTCTTTGAGAGCCTGCTGGCGAAGAAGTTCCTCGTCAACAGCACAAAACCGCTCATACGCCGTTAATGAAACTTTTGAATCAACAATCACAGCCTTGTTGCCAGGCAACAGTACCAGAAAATCAGGGCGTTTGAGTAAGCCATCTTCCTCTCGAAAACTCTCCTGCACAAGATACTCTCGACCCTTTTCAAGGCCCGAGGCTTCAAAAACTCTTTCGATAATCAATTCCCCCCAGTCCCCCTGCTTTTTTGAATCTCCCTTGATCGCCTTCGCCAGAGTGTTAGCCTCTTCACTCACCCTGCCGCTCAGCTCCTGCAACTGACGTACCTGTTCGAAAAGACGGCCAGAAAGGTCAGTATCGGCAGTATGAACCTCATCAACCCTCTTCCTGAAAGCATCAAGCTGCTGGCGTAAAGGCTGTAGAAGAGTATCAATTTGTTCACGATTTTCCTGCCCCAATGCCCTGCCCCGTTCATCAAAAATTCTGTTTGAAAGATTTTCGAACTCAGTTTTAAGACGCAGCTCCGATTGCTGCATCAAGGCAACCTTTTCAGTGGCGCTGCGCCGTTCATTGTCAAAATCGGACTCGAGACGGACAAAACGTATTTTCAGATTTTCAAGCTCAACAGATTTTGACTCAAGCCGCATGGATATGCATTTAGCCTCCTCTTCAATACCCCGAAGGCGCAGCATTTCAGCTTTCAAGGGAGCATCGCGCATAATACGGTAAGCAACAAAGGCAAGCAAAACAAAAAGAGTAAAAAGTACTAATAAAGTAATAGTGTTGGGCATGACTATGGTCATTGATTAACTATATGGTGATCGCGCATCAAAATGCTGGTAATTATGCACAAACAGCAGACAAGAAGAGAATGGCTTTCAGTACCCGAACACTTGATCAAGTGTCAGAAACGTTACCTCACCATATTTTTTCAGCACATTCATATCAAGGTTTTTCCGGCTGCCGAGCACCAGCATGACATGATCTTTGTTTCGGAAATGTGTTTCATGAAACTGCTCAATATCCTTGAATGTAAGGTTTTGTACTTCTTTGAATACCTCTTTTCGGATGTCATAGTCAAGACCAAGCTTTCCTGCAGCTTCATAGGCAAAAAGAAGCTTGCTCCCAATCAGTCGTTCAGTGCGTATTTTCTGAAGAATACCGGCTTTTGCTGATGAAAAAAGCAGCGGTGATTCAGGGAGTTTTTTCGTAAGCGCCTGCATTCCTTCAAGAGCTTCTGGCAGTTTATCCGCCTGGGTTCCAATGTAGCTGAAAAGATAATTGTGTTTGGATTTCTCTTTCGGTAAACGGTAAACCGAAAATACTGAATAAGCAAGAGCCTTGGCTTCCCTGAGTTCCTGAAAAACAACTGATGACATTCCCCCGCCGTAATATTCATTAAACAGAGAAATCAAAGGAACTTTTGAAGGGTTATAGGGTTCGGCGCGTGAAAGAAGTATGACTTCTGCCTGCGTCATGTCGTAATCGACAACAAAAACCCTGTTTTTTTTGGTTTTCAGCTCCACGAAAGAGCTGGTTTCAGGTACAGGCTTGAACGTTCTGCTGAAATGGTTCTGATCTCTCAGTTCTTTGAGCAGCACCTCGGGTTGTTCAGGGCCATAATAGAGTACACGGTGCTTGTATCCGAAAAGGCTCTTTACCTCGGCCAGCAATTCTTCTGAAGTTATCCGGTTAAGCTCTTGGTTGCTCAGAACATTGGTGAAGGGTGAGTATGCACCGTACTTTCCATAACTTACCATTCCCTGGAACAAGATGGTTTCTTTTGAACGCTTGTTGTCTGAACGGTTCTTATGAGTTCCCTCCTTCAGTTTTTCTAATGCCACCTTGTCGGGCTTTGGATCGGCAAGAATCTCTTCAAGCAGCCGAACTGCCTGCGGGAAGTTTTTCTGCAGTCCGGTCAGCTTAAAGTAAAGGTAGTTTTCTGAGGTTGAGACTGAAAAACTTGCACCGAGCTTGTACAATTCCTGTTTGAATTGGGCCGGAGTATATTTCGATGTTCCAAGGTAGGAAAGATAATCAAGTGCAAGTTCAATTTTTTTGCTGTTGTTCTCACCGAAATCAAAGACATAATAAAGTGAATAGAGATCGTTTTCCCTGTTCTTTACATAATGCAGCCTGATATCGGAATTAAGATCATAACAGGCAATATCATTTTTGAAATCAGCAAAAACAGGTTCTATGATCCCTGTTTTCTCTGAAAGAAGCTGTTCAGCAAATTTTGATGAAGTATTCCGGTTGACTGTAAGCGGTGTAATTGGTGGTTTCTGGATTTTGGCCTCGCTGGTGCGCTTGCCGTTTTCCTTGTAAACCGCAACATAGTTTGCGGCATAGTGTTTTTTTGCAAACTCGACAATATCTTGTTTTGTAATCCTTCTGTAACGCTCGAACCGGTGCACATGATCAGCCCACTCCGCACCCAAAATAAACGTATCAGTATAGGCCGCAGCGCGGTAACGGTTTGTTTCAAAAAGCTGCAGTTCTTCAAGCTTGAGATCGTTGACGGCCGCATCGATAAGCCAGTCAGGAAACTGCCCCTGCTTGACAAGTTCAAGCTGACCGAGCAGCAAATTCCCTACGTCATCAAGGCTTTGACCTTCCCTCGGTTTTGCGCTCAGGATATGGGCGGAATAATCCTTCATAAGCACTACCATTGAACCGGCATCAAGAACCCTCTGCTGCTGATTGAGGTTGATATCAATAAGTCCCGCAGTCTGGTTGTAAAGGATCTTGTCAATGAGGGTCAGGTAATCCGCATCAGGAGTGTTTGCTCCATTGAAGCGAAACCCTATGACCAGCTCTTCGGCCTCCGGACCTGTAACTTTTTTGATGAGCGGTTTTGAAATGGGCGATTCAACAGCAGGATGAAAAGCAGGAACGTCATGGGGTTCAAGTTTCGAGAATTTCGCATCTATTATTCTGATGGCAGCATCCGGGTCAAAATCCCCGGCCATACAGATAGTCATATTATTCGGAACATAGTACCGTTTGTAATAATCAATCACATTTTTGATTGACGGCTTTTTCAAATCTTCTGCCTTCCCGATGGTAGTCTGTGTTCCATACGTATGCTTTTTGAACAGTCCGGCAAAGAGGTTTTCCCAAACCTTATCGTC
Organism: Chlorobiaceae bacterium; assembly: GCA_037134935.1. Lineage (GTDB taxonomy): Bacteria > Bacteroidota > Chlorobiia > Chlorobiales > Chlorobiaceae > Chlorobium. The sequence continues at coordinate 38,065 of JBAXLG010000019.1, forward strand.
ATCCCTGTCCATTGTCATGTTTTTTTCCTCATAAACAGTTTCGAGTTCAGTATGGAACAACCTCATCACTGGATTGCGAAACCGCTCCGCCTCAATAGTCAGCCAGCGACTGAGTTCATTGGATGGAATATCATTGAGATAGACCGTCCTTTCAACAGAGGTATAGGCGTTGGTTCCACGTGCCCCGATCGAATTCAGCAGCTTGTCGTACTCATTGGGCACAGTATAACTTGCAGCTACATTGGAAATGCTGTCGATATCCCTATAGATCGCGGCACGTTTCTCTTGGTTACCTGTTACGCGATACCGTTCGTACAAATTGATGATCTTTTCAAGTTCAACCTGCTCTTTCTTATAATCAAGAGAGCCGATGGAATCAGTACCTTTGAAAAGCATATGTTCAAGGTAATGAGCAAGACCGGTTGTTTCAGGAGGGTCGTCCTTGCTGCCAGCCCTTACGGCAATTGAGGTATAAATACGGGGTTCGTCCCTGTTTGGGCTCATATAAACGGTCAAGCCGTTTTTCAACCTGTAAATTCTTGTATGGAGCGAATCCCCAGTAACCGTGCTATATGGATAGCTGATGTTTTCGGCTGTCGTGGATGTATAGAAAAGTATATTCGCCATGACAACGCCGATTGCAACCATCGGAATTAAGCAGAAAGAAACTTTCGAACAACTTTTTTTCATAGAAGAGATTAAGATTTTCCAGATGTTATACAATAGGATAAACAACAGTAGTGTCCGGTAAAAAATAAAGCTGGTCTGAAAACCACTTGAGAAACAGCGA
>JBAXLG010000020.1:0-38792 GCA_037134935.1 Chlorobiaceae bacterium
TTAAGCAAAAGGATTTTTACCAAGAAGAAGTGGTCTTATAAACGGGGGCACGTCCCATGCAGTTCTGCTCTGACGACAGAAACAACCGTCCTTCCCGCCTTGGTCCTATGGCAGTCATGAATCGGAAACCAGCAGCGGGGCTGATCATGCATTCCGATCGAGGTGCGCAATATGCCTTTAAAGACTTCAGGGAAAAGCTTGAAAAGCACAAGATGATTCAGAGTATGAGTGGTACCGGTAATTGCTAGGACAATGCGGTGACCGAAACCTTTTTCAAGAGTCTGAAAACCGAGTGGATTTATGGGCAGAAGTTCCAGAATCATGCAGAAGCAAGGCGGGACATCTTTGCATACATTGCAATGTTTTACAACAGGAAGCGCAGGCATTCAATGTTAGGATACTTGTCGCCGGTCGATTTTCTTAACCGTTATCAACAATCACTACGGATGGCTTCTTGATGTGTCTATTTTTTTGTTGCAAGTCCACTTATCTCTTTATAAATAATATAGTGATCATTTATCCAGCAAACCCTATTTAGGATTATAAAACCCTAAACAAGCGCGGAAAAGAACGCTTAACAGCGATATATTCCCTCTCACAGCACTAATCTTTGTAGGCACTTTGCCTGAAGTCGGATAGCGTCGTATGGTAGGTAATTCAATGCATTGATACCCCAGTTTTGGCACTCTATAAGATAGGTACGCTAACAGCTCATAGGATAAAAAAATATCCCTGAAAATATTGATTTCAGGATCCATTAGCATCCGCCTGCTATATGCCCGAAAACCTTGAGTCGTATCCGTCCAGTGAAAACCGGAAAAAAGGCTGAGAAGCGGTGCATGTATCCATCGAATAGCAAAATCTCTTATTGTCGGTGTATTTTCAGCTATACCTCCTGGAATAAATCTTGATGCCTGTACAAAATCATTGCCTTTCTGGAGAGCATCAATAAATCTATGAATAGCTTCAGGATCATCTTTATCATTCCCATCAATGGTAACAATTCCTTCATAGCCTTGATCCAGAGCAAAAGCATAAGCGCACCGCAACTGCGAACTAAGTTTGCCCTGTCCCGTTTTAACAAGAAGTCCTTGCACACCGTTGTCTCTTAACAAATTTAATTCCAAAGAATCATCAGTACTGCCAGAATCCACAATAATAATATCTGCCTTACCCGAAATTTTCTGATCCACCATTCTTGAAAGTAAACTTCCAATCCGAATACCTTCATTAATAACCGGTATGACTACGCACCAACGCCGCTGCCGACCAAACCATAAGGATGTAGTAAAAGCCGGAACTTTCCAGTTATCACGAATTATTTTTGATAAATCAGACATACGCTTGTTCTTTCAACAGAAACAATCAGGGTATTCGATATGCAATCAATACAACACCAGCAATAACCAGTCCAATTCCAGCTCCTGTTGTCCAGTGAAATGGCTCTCGAAAAATCAATACCGAAAGCAGGGCAACTGTTGCGACAGCACCTGAAGTCAATACCGGATGAGCAATATTTAGAGGCAAGCGAGCCAAAGCCGCCGAATAAAGCAAAAATGCTCCGCCATAAAGCCCTAGACCAACCCAGAATGGCCAGTTAGTCAGTGCAACCAAAGGTTCTCCTAATGAAGGGAACTTTCGAGGTGGCAGCATGGAAAGTTTCACTAAAACACTTGCTGACGCGTTTGCGGCAATCCCTATAATTACAATAATCCATTTCATTAGCTATTCTCTCCTGTAATTACATTCACCGTAATAGCCTATCGCAAAATTAAGCGCTCTTTCAATTGCATCATGATAAGGCTCGTTCTTGGGCTGAAGCATTTCAATTGAAACAATCTGTTCAGGAAGGTAAGCCTGTAATAAAGCAGCAATCATAGCATGATCAGTAGTTCCGTCGCCAAGAACAACAAGATCCTGTTCACTAGCATGAACATGACCAATAAGTGAAGCATAATTTTTAATTACTGCTTCAGGGTTTTCATCGTTAATGGACATAGCTCCTGTATCCAACTGCATACGGATAGCCTGATGCGCTATCGCCGTCACTATTCTGGCTGTTTCAACACTATTCATCATGAAGTTGGAACCGTAGCAGGATGGATTGGGCTCTAGACACACCACCACCCCCTCGGAAAATGCTTTGTCACCCACACGTCTGAAAAAGTCGACTGCATTACCCAAGGCATCATCATCACTGATGCCACTACGGTCGCGGTTCTTGGGTGAGCCAAACACCAGTCTTGTAGCTCCCAGTAATGCACCAATGCGACAAACCTCTCCAAGATGTTCAAGCATCATATTCTGCGAAGTCTGCGATCCAAAAACGTTAAGCCCAGTAGTCCCGAATAATAATGACTGTAATCCTATAATAGCAACGCCTCGCATAGCCCACCATTCACGAACCTTCAAAATTTCAGCAGTAGTAGCATTTCTAATATCAGGAAAGTATTTTCCTAGAGCAATATCAATTGCGTCAATGGCATATCTGTTTAGCAGTGTAACAATGCTTTCATCATTTGAAACATCCCATGCAAGATTAGATATGGCAATTCGCATAAATTACTGCTTAGCATTTTTTATAGCAAGAGGCTCTGATTGAGCATAGGCACGAATTGCTATAGTGGCTTCCCGTTTACTGTATTGGTATCTACTCTGCCCTCCAAACAATCCGGCATATTTTGATTGGAAATCGTAATGAGCAGGAGAGTCAGGAAGTATTTGAGTAAATTCACGGGCAAAACAATGCGATGCAACGTCTGAAACACTCATAGGTTCAGCAGTAAGATGAACAAGTTTCAGGCCTGACTTAAGAGCAATATCAATATCATGCCAAAGATTAACCATTGGGTAAAACTGAAAAACTCCTCGACAGTCAATTGCATGTAGGTTATTATTGTTATGAAAGTCATAGATGATATTTTTCCGTAACCCAGGCCCAACCAGTCCGGGTAACCTTACTATGAGGTGATTCGGAAAGTGATCTTCGACAAATTTTTCTAATATTCTTCGATGTAAACCATAAGGAGATAAACCATACTCAGTCACTAATGAGCCTTCATCAACTCCTTTCGAATCTTTGAAAACATCAACGGTACTAATGAGAATAAAATATCCACAAGTTATACTTTTTATGTGCTCAATTAAGTACTTAATATTCTGAAGATCTACTTGAGGAGATTGATTCGCAATCCATTTCTGAGCAGGAGCAGCAGCACAAACAAGTTTATCAAATGAATTATAATCAATTGATCCTATATTAACTGAACGATACAGAAAATCAAAAGAAGTCTGTTTTTTTAAGGTGCTCCCAACAAAGCCGCTCTCACCAACTAATACAGTAATCATATTTTATTGCCTTTATTGACTAAAAGAATCATCGATAATGGAATAAAAGGAAGATACCACAATACATAGTTCATATGGTAATGAATATAAGAATGCCCTTTTGCTAAAACAAACCATGAAAGAGTGGCAAATAAAGACAACAAAACACTTAGAGAAATATAATTTCTCTGCTTTAAGGCTTCTATAAAAACAAAAACAAAAAACACAATAAACGCAAAATAATTAATAACTTTAACCACAAACTGAATAACAATATCTCGTAATTCTTGAGGAGATATTGTTGATAGTATATGGCAATAAGATTGAAATGATTGATTTTTTTTTGTTTGCCTCATATAAGATTTAGTTGAATATGAAAGAGTTGGAGATACATCAAAATTATCAATCCAAGGGAGAAAATGGCGCATTAAAAAATATTTTCCAACAACAGCGAAACCATTACTTCTTAATGAAGAGATATATTCTTGATAGCCATCCGAATTATTGGGATTATTGGAAAACTCTTTTATTACCGTCTCGGAATTTGTTATGGCAACTCTTCTTGCTGCAGTAGTGTATATTTCTTTATACCCATTATTAGTATCAGTACTCAGCGAATAAGCATGAACAATAATCGTAAATATAAATGCAATCAAAAATGTAATACCGGATAAAATTAATAAGCGAAGCATACTTATTAATTTTATCCGGTATTTTGCAGCATAATAAATTATCGGAATGCATGAAGAAAATGCTATAGTCGTTATATATTCATACCCACACAAGAGTTTTATTGAAAACGTTAAGAATAGCAAAATTAATAAAATAGCAGCGCGTTTGAATGAGGAAAAAGCTTTTTTTCCAAAAATAAAGGCTATTATGATTGGTAAATACCAAAAAGCTTCTCCCCAATAGAGATTTCTAGCAAAAACAACAACCCATGGACTAATAATCAAAGGCAAACAAAAGGCAAAAGCATACTTATCAGAAAATTCTCTTTTAATTATTACAAAAAAAGTCGAGACAATCAAGCTCATTAGAAATGCAGAAAATGCCTGAAGAAATTTAATATCACAATTAACTTTCGATGCAATAAAATTATAAAGATATAATTGCAGTCCAAACTGTGACCGATATTCATTAAATACGCCTGATTCATTTTTTTTTAAATATAACTCATGAGAATATAGTGATTGATTATTGATCTCTGGACGAGTATATCTTCCAAGAATAATATGATTATTATCATGTGTACCATGTAAAATGCCATCTAGAACAAGTTGTTCGCTATCAAGTTGATGTTTTTGAAAAAAATCATTAGAGGCTACCATAAAAGTATTATAATTATAGGAGAGGAAAGCCAAGATGCCAATAATTATGGCCATATAATAATTTTTTAAAAAATGAGTCATACATTCTAATTTAGATATAAAAAACAATAACGCTAACTCAATCAAGCTTTTCGACCTGTTTGCACAAGGTTTTTTTCTCTAATCTCTGCATGGTTTAGAACATTAACCCGATCCTGATTCACCATCACTGCACTATTTTTTTCAAATATGACGGAGTAGTCATCCTGCTTACTACTATCGTCTAACAGCCTACCAAGGTACTCGCCAAAAAACGCCATCATAATAAATTGGATAATAAATAAAGCCGACATAAAAAGAATTGTGGTAGTCCACCCCTCAACAACATGTCCTAGAAAAAGATGAATTAAGACACTGTATACAGCAAAAAGAAAAGCTATTAAGCTACCTGTTGCTCCTAGCATCGACATCCATCGTAATGGACGAGATGAATTAAAAATAATAAGACGTATCAAATCTTTTGATCCACTAAGAAAGGCCCTCGGTCGCAAAGCAATATGTTCTGTTGATAAGAAAGTGTATTTATATTCAGCCTGAGGGTAACCGGTTTTTTGTATTTGCATTGATAACTGGTGATGAAAACGCCCTGTACTAGTTACCGAATTTACTGCTCGGCGACTCAGACAACGCAGTGTTGTTGCATTCTTTGGCAAAGAATAGTCAACTAGCCTCAATATGCTATCAGCCATTGGCCTAAATATCTTATAAATCAATGACGAGGATTGAACAGCAACACCAACGACCACATCGTAACCGGATTTACAAACTGAAACTGTTTCTGGTATTACTTTTACGGGATCAGTTTCAGGATTCAATAAAACCACAAAGTCCCCAATCGCATTTTCAAGACCTGCAGCCCATGCCACATCATTATGAACCTGTTGTGTTAGCTGGATATATCGAATTCCCGATAAACGCTGTAGCAGAGCCTCATCTTGTAATGAGAATGATCGCGTTATGCTTTTCCCAATGACTACCACCTCGTAATCCGAATAATGAGAATCGAGTTCATCGTGTATAATCCGCAAATCAGATTCAAGCGTTGCCAAAGGTTTATCTGACAATAGGATAACAGATACAAATGAATTACTTTTCATACATTATTCTATTAGTTTAGTTGATAAGGTTTTGTAATTCAATTGCTTCAAGAACATCATATACATTATCTATTTTTCCTCCCATAATACAATGAAATCCTTTTAACTTATAGTGCGGAAGAAATAATATCGGGCGTGAATCATCAGTTTCACTTTGTGGCAGTATGGTTTTTATTTCCCAAAGAGAGTCTTGATATCGGCACTCTTCTAACACGGGTATATAGCGAGCTGCATCCTTTAGCATATAACGCCATGCACTATACCTGTATTCAGCTCTATCTATTTTATGAGCATCCATGTAGGGTGCCTGATTTGAATCTGTCCAGTCGTAATGAGGTGTATAACGAACATGACTGAAAGAATGTAAGCCAGCAGGGGGAAATGGCATAACAGAAAAAAATGGGCCACACATCACTGTGATCCCAACTTTTCGTAAAACTTCAGGCACAGTAACAAAGCACATTTCTGTTATTTCATGCTTCAAAGGCACGAGTTCCAATCCGGAATTTGCGTTAACATAATTGAGGCGAGAATATGTGCAGTTAAATACATGATCCGCATACACTACGTCTGTGACGCCTGTCGCACGGTTAAGCAATTCTATATGGAGTCCAAAGTTGGATTGACTAATCTTTTCTGCTGATGTATTAACTCTGTATTTTACTGATGAGTGAGATAGACGATTTATCATTGAATCACGAAGCTTGATGGCATCAAAAGCATATTCTACGGTTGAAAAGCACGCCTCAATCAACGATGGATTTGTTAAGGATTGGATTTTTATTGGTGCTGGTTCACATGGAGCACCAATACGTTCGCAGAACTTGACAAACTGTTTCCCTGTCACCTTTCCGAGCGGTTTGCCGATCAAGTAGTATTTTTCAAAATCCGAGTCAATACACTCACTAAACTCATTGACAAACCGTGGAAATGAAATTCTGGATCGTAATGCTGTTAAGACGCTTCTAGGATAATGATAACCATTGTGTACACGGGCTTGATTGGCGTATGAGGCTCGTGACATGAATTCCTGTTCCTTCTCCACCAGATTCACGGCATAACCTTGATGTGATAAGTAATTGGCTAAATACATTCCAAAAAAGCCACCACCTATAATTAGTATTTCAGTCATCTTTTATAAAGCTAATATACCGACAGTGGTGTATTTTTCAGTGGAAAGAAGTGCCAGAAAGGTAACAAGATAAATACTTTTAAACAGTTAAATCATATTTTTGTATGTGTCATTTAGAGGTTTTTCCCGTTTCGGGAGTGATATTGTACCTTGGTAAAAAACCAGTATTCATCTCATCTTCAAAAAACAGTTCGTACTGACAGAGCTGCTCGATGAAATACCTGAGTTCAAAAAAACAAATCGTCCGCACATGGCATGAGTTGTTTTACCGTTACCGGGAAATAATCCGTCCTGACAATGAGAAGAAAAGAAGCTTCGGTGTAAATACAATATTATTGAATCCCGTTACACTTGAATCATTATACCTTCACCTCGATAATATCATTCCACTTTGTCGTATAACTTGGTGACAGCTTCTCCTGATTGGGTTTCCAGGCATCACTGTGTTCAGCCGCAAGACGAATAGCTCCCCTTCCATAGCGATGGTTCAGAGCATCCATCATCTGCATGACTTTGGTATCCCGTTCATTCATTGCAGGCTCATCTTCCAGAAACAGGGAAAGCGTTGTTTTTATTGACTCTCTTTGCACCATTCCACTCACGATGACTCCTGCCTTTTTGTAGTTCTTTCCGGCATGAAAGAGATTATCAAGCATTATCTGTGCAGTTTTAATGATGACAATGGAGTCCTGTGTCGGATGAGGCAGTGCTACGGTTCGGGTTCCCCAATATCGCTGGTCTGTATCAAAGGGGCTGGTTGCAATAAAGAGTGTCAGGAGTGACGCCCTCGAGTTGTCCTGACGGAGCTTGAAGGCACATTTCCCCGCGAATGTTGCAACAGCCTGCTACAGTTCCTCGTTTGTGGTCATATTCCGGCCAAATGATCGGGATGTACAGATACTCTGCTTTACCGGCCTCACCAGTTCCATTGCAAGGAAGGATTGTCCATTCAGCTCCGTCTGGATTCTGCTACCGACAATATGCAAGTGTTTCCGTACCCACTCAGCAGGTGCATCGGCTAAATCGGCAGCCGTATCAATCCTCTGTGCATACAGCAGCTTGCTCAACTGCCGCCCGATTCCCCAGACATCTTCAACCTTTGTCATTTTCAATGCTGATCTGATGGCATCATCACTCTCAAGCAGGCAGACACCCTTATACTCCGGTCTCTTTTTGGCCAGACGGTTGGCAACCCTTTGCCAGTGTTTTCGTTGGTGCAAGTCCTAAATGCCGCATGACAGGTTGTTGCGATAGTATTGCTTGATTACAAGGAAACTGGACTGGTTACATTTTAAGAGACAGAGCGGAAAACTGTATCTTAAAACAAAAAGAAATGCCCTGCCCCCCTATTGTTATTACAGTTAAAAAGCCATCCTTGGATGGCACACTTTGGTTCATATTATTCATGAATGGACTACCATCCAAGAAGTGAGTCCATAATTTGATTAATGAGAAAGTGCAACTGAGAATGGCATTGATCGGTTAGTTTGAAAGAAAAAAGAAACAATTCTCAGTTTATGATGAGTATCAAAAAATGCCGCAATTTTCGGACTTTTTTACAAGATAATTAGTTATTTTTATCATAAGTTCGAATAGAGTGCGGAGAAGGTGGGATTCGAACCCACGGTACACTTACGCGCACAACGGTTTTCGAGACCGCCCGATTCAACCACTCTCGCACCTCTCCGTATATTTAATAACTAATAACTTAGTTGATATTTTCGTGTTTTTCCTGAATGGTTAACATGCACCATCAATATTTATACAAATAGGAAAGGAATTTATAAAAAATCTGCACAAGAACAGGTATTGCTGATCAATCTTTTATCACTGAATAAACAGTCAATGAAGAATGCCCGGGGTACTGTTTTACCACTCGCTCCATCTTATCCGGGGACTCTACCGTTTTATTACGATAGGAAGCGTATTCCTGAAGGCTTTTGACACCGAATTCCTGATGACGGATACAGTTTATAGCCTGTACTGATGCTTCGGCTGCTTCAATGGTTGTAACAAATGGCACATTGCTCAACACCGAGGCTGCACCTATAGCTTCCTCGTCGTGTAAGGCTTTTTCGCCTCTCGGTGTGTTGATGACAAAGTTTATCTTTCCGTGCTTGATAATATCAAAGATGTTTGGCCATCCTTCCTCCCCTACTTTGAAAACCTTTTTGCATTCAATGCCATTTTCCGTCAGATAACTATGTGTACCAGCAGTAGCAATCAAATCGAAGTCCATCCGGTAGAGTGCTTTTGCAATTGCAATGATACGATGGTTTTTATCCTGATCATTGACGCTGATGAAAACCGACCCCGAGAGAGGCAGATGCATATTTGCCGCTTGGTAAGCCTTTGCAAATGCTTCCGGAAAATTGTCGGCAAGGCTCATTGCTTCGCCGGTTGAGCGCATTTCAGGACCGAGATAGACTCCCGATTTAACAAACTTGGAAAAGGGAAAAACTGGTTCCTTGATGGATATGTGTTTCATTCCAAGTTCATCACAATCTTTCAGGTCATATTCCTTACGTAAATCGCTGAGTTTTTCGCCCAGCATGACGCGAGTCGCTATTTTTACAACAGGAACAGCGGTTGCCTTGCCTACAAAAGGAACCGTTCTGCTTGCTCTCGGATTAACCTCCAGCACGTAAACACTTTCGTTCTGAACAGCATACTGAATGTTTATCAACCCTATGGCCTTAAGGCTCATGGCAAGGGTTCGGGTATATCCCTTCATGGTCGAAATGACCTCAGGACTAATGTTGTGATAGGGTAAAATCGAGGTCGAGTCGCCGCTGTGTATGCCTGCAGCTTCGACATGCTGCATGATGCCGCTGATAACGCAGTCAGAACTGTCAGCAATGGCGTCAATATCAAATTCAACAGCAGTTTCCAGAAAACGGTCAATCAGAAGAGGATATTTTTCCGTGATGAACAGGGCCTGATCAACATACTCTTTGAGTGAACCGTCACTGTATATGATTTTCATTGCTCTTCCACCAAGAACGTAGCTTGGACGTACTAGTACAGGGTAACCGATTCTGAGAGTAATTTCGCGAGCTTCCTCAAAGCTTATCGCTGTTCCATATTCAGGATGGGAAATCTCAAGCTGTTTGAGCAGCTCTCCAAATTTTTTACGATCTTCAGCAATATCAATACCTGTTGATGAAGTGCCAAGAATAGTTACACCGGCATCATGCAGTTTGGTTGAAAGCTTCAGCGGCGTCTGACCACCAAAGCTGACAATAACACCCAGAGGTTTTTCATGCTCTATGATACGGATGGTATCTTCAAAAGTGAGTGGTTCAAAATAGAGCTTATCGGCAATATCGTAATCAGTCGAAACAGTTTCGGGATTGCAGTTGACCATAATGGTTTCATAGCCAGCTTCTCTGAGAGCGAAAACCGCTTGAACACAGCAGTAATCAAACTCAATACCTTGGCCAATCCGGTTCGGTCCGCCACCAAGGATAATTACTTTTTTCCGGTCGGAAGCTACTGATTCGTTCTCCTCTTCATAGGTCGAATAGTGGTAGGGTGTTTTTGCATCGAATTCACCGGCACAGGTATCGACAGTTTTGAAAACGGACTCAACACCGTAATGTTTTCTGAGTGCTCTTATTACAGGCTCGGAAGTATTAAAAATATTGGCAAGCTGAAAATCGGAAAAACCGTGTTGTTTTGCTTTCAGAAGCCGGTCTTTTGGAAATTTCCGGGAAAGTTCAATAACCGCATGCGGCAGGTCGACAGCTGGTGTGGTCATACAACCTCGATTGTTATAAAAAGCTTCAGAATAGTAACATGTAACGGTGTAAAGCAATTCATTTCTTTATGAATTAAGCGGGTGCATTATACAAAAATGCCCATGCTTCTCAAAGTCGTTCTTTGAATCGGTTTCTCCTGTTCTTTTGCCTCTCCATAAAAATGGAACAGGATTTTTTTTACATTACATTACAATGTTCTTCGTGTAATTTCTTGTTTTGAAAATAAGTGTAACAAAACGTATGGACAAAAAAAATTTCGATACCATCGAAGCGGCTCTGAACGATATCAAGCAGGGCAAGCTCGTTATTGTTATTGATGATGAGGATCGTGAAGACGAGGGCGATTTTATTGCTGCTGCAGATATGGTTACCACTGAAATGGTGAATTTTATAACCAAAGAGGCAAGGGGGCTGCTGTGCGTGGCCGTTACCATGGCATTGGCAAAAAAATTGCAGCTTGATCCGATGGTACAGAAAAACACTTCTCACCACGAAACTAATTTTACAGTCTCTATTGATGCGATTGCCGAAGGGGTCACAACAGGCATTTCAGCTTATGACAGAGCTACAACTATCAAAATGCTTGGGAATCCATCCTCAACTGCAGATGATTTCTCGCGCCCAGGTCATATTTTCCCCCTCCGTGCCATGGATGGAGGAGTCCTTCGGCGTGTAGGTCATACCGAGGCGGCAGTAGATCTTGCCCGACTTGCAGGTTGTAACCCTGTTGGTCTGCTCTGCGAAATTCTGCATGAAGATGGAAGTATGGCCAGACTTCCCGATCTGATCAAACTGAAAGAAAAATTCGATCTAAAGCTTATTACCATTAAAGAGCTTGTGACCTATCAGATGCAACGGAACAAATTAGTGAATCGTGCAGTCGAATCGAAATTACCGACAGCTTTTGGAGAGTTCAGACTCATCGCTTACGAATCTTTTACCGATCAGCAGAACCATATGGCTTTTGTGAAAGGCGATGTTACCAGTGATGAGCCAGTTCTTGTCAGGGTTCATTCACAGTGCGCTACCGGCGATACGTTTGCGTCTCTTCGATGCGATTGCGGAAGTCAGCTGGCATCAGCCCTTACCTTGATAGAAAAAGAAGGGCGAGGTGTGCTGATCTACTTGATGCAGGAAGGAAGAGGTATTGGCCTTATCAATAAACTGAAAGCCTATAATCTTCAGGATGAAGGATTTGATACGGTTGAGGCTAATGAAAAACTCGGTTTCAAGGCCGATTTGCGGGATTACGGTATTGGTGCCCAGATTCTTAAGGATCTCGGAATCAGAAAAATGAGACTCATGACGAACAATCCAAAAAAAGTGGTTGGTCTTGAGGGGCATGGACTGGAAATTGTTGAACGGGTTCCGCTGGAAATTATCCCAAACTCATTGAACCAGAGCTATCTGGATACTAAACGCGACAAGCTTGGCCATATGATAGGCTGTTCATGCAATACCAAGCGCTGATCCAGCAGATGACAAAACAGTTACAAGCAAAACATCACAACAAGTAAACTTCCGTCAGGAAAAGGAACTATTCGAGATGGATATCGACATTCTTCAAATGCATGATAAAGATGTTTTTGAGGCTATTACCAATGAGACAATCAGGCAGACTGAAACCCTTGAGCTTATTGCATCGGAAAATTTCACCAGTAAGGCGGTCATGCAGGCCTGCGGATCGGTGATGACCAATAAATATGCCGAAGGATATCCCGGCAAGCGCTACTATGGCGGCTGTGAATATGTGGATGTGGTAGAAAACCTTGCCCGGGATCGTGCCAAACAGCTATTCGGTTGTGAATATGTCAATGTGCAGCCGCATTCTGGTTCGAGCGCCAATATGGCTGTTCTTTTTTCTGTTTTAAAACCCGGCGACCGCATTATGGGGCTTGAACTGTCACATGGCGGGCACCTGACTCACGGCAGCGCTGTCAATTTTTCCGGCCAGATGTATGAGGCGCACCCTTACGGTGTAGATCGCCAGACTGGCTGTATTGATATGAATAAAGTTGAAGAACTGGCTCTTAAGGTTAAGCCAAAACTGATTATTACCGGTGCAAGTGCCTACTCACAGGGATTTGATTTAAAGGCATTCCGGTTGATTGCCGATAAAGTCGGAGCTTTTCTTATGGCCGATATTGCTCATCCTGCCGGGCTTATTGCTACAGGACTGTTGGGTGACCCCATGCCACATTGTCATTTTGTAACCACCACAACCCACAAAACCCTTCGTGGACCAAGAGGAGGCATGATCATGATGGGCTCCGACTTCGAAAATCCTATGGGCATCACCATCAAAACAAAAACAGGTTCACGCGTGAAAATGATGTCCGAGGTTATGGACGCTGAAGTTATGCCTGGTATTCAGGGAGGCCCGCTGATGCATATCATTGCAGGCAAGGCTGTGGCTTTTGGCGAAGCGCTACAACCTGAATTCAAGGAATATGCAATTCAGGTGAGGAAAAACGCCTTCGCGATGGCTGAAAAATTTATCACTCTCGGTTACAATATTGTCAGCGGTGGCACAAAAAATCATCTCATGCTGCTTGATTTACGCAATAAAAACGTTACCGGCAAAGTTGCCGAGAACCTGCTGCATGAAGCGGGCATTACCGTCAACAAAAACATGGTACCTTTTGACGACAAGTCTCCTTTTGTCACAAGCGGCATCCGTATCGGCACTCCTGCAATGACCACAAGAGGTATGGTCGAAACCGACAGCACCTTTATCGCCGAGCTCATTGACCGGGTTATCTCTGCCGCCGACCAGCCAAATATCAGTGACCTTTGCCAAAGCATCAGGGAGGAAATCAAAGCGCTTTGCTTGCGTAACCCTCTTGTGGGCTATGAAATGATGCATTAAGCTTTAACCACTTGTTTTTTCTGGGGTTCCTGGTTTTTTCAATGCCTTTCTACAACAAACATCTGTAGAAAGGCTTTTTTATGAACAGGTTGAAAATTCAAAAGCTTTTGATAATGTTTGCAATCATTGCATTGAGTTCCTGAGTTGTTTTTCTGATTTGCTTATCAAGTGCGCTTTTCTCTTTAACGAATTCTATCTCGCGTTCTGTATTGTTTTCAACCCTGATGTTTTCTGTAATCATTTTTCTCTGAAAAATTAGCGGTTCAAGAATAAGGTTTTTGAATGCATCAAGGAACATTGTCAGGCATCGTTTTGCATTTTCCGCATGCAGATCGGATAGTTCGAGCCATTTATTACTGACTGGCTGGTCCATCAGTAAACCGGATGCGATATCTCTTGATTCAGGGTTGCTGAACTGACTTATTTCGGATGCGATGTCAATCCGAGCATCAGGGTTGCCGCTAATCTCCTGGTAGCGGCGAATCATATGGGTAAAAATCTGTTGCGCCACCGGATGCTGAAGCTCCAGCATCTCTTCATGCGAAGCCGCAAATTCCAGAACCACATTTCCATAAATCGTACTTTCAAGCAGAGCTTTCAAAAAGGTTTTTTCAAGCACAGAAAGTTCCATTGCTGTTTGGCGCAAAGATTTGGTATTCAATCGTTTTTCTTCTGAAAATGTGTTTTTTTTCTGTGCATCCATTTGTGTCGCAAGCAGTTCATGCAGTGCCAACTGATTGATAGCAAGTTTTTCCGATAATTCCTGCAAGTAAAGTTCCTGCCGTATACGGTCAGAAATCAGTGCAATAGTTTGTACCATGGCCCGTATCGCTACAGATTTTGTCTCAGAGTTTGCAAAATCACCAGATTCCGTAAAAAAACGGATTTGAAAGTCTTGAAACGCAAGCTTGTTTTTTTCGGTGAACTGTAAAAAATTTTCCCGGCCTTCACGTCGAACAAAACTGTCGGGATCGTCGCCCGAAGGAAGCATGACAACAAAGGGGGTTATCCCTTGTGAAAGAAGTGTTTCGATACCGGTTATCATGGACTTTATACCGGCAGGATCGGCATCATAAATAAAAAGAACTCGGTTGCTGTAACGATGCAGGATCTTCGCCTGGTAGCGTGTAAGAGAGGTGCCGCATGAAGCTACGGTATTGGTGATGCCGGCCTGGTGAAGGGCAAGAACATCCATATAACCTTCAACCAGTATAACAGTTTCCATTCTGCGGATTTCATCTTTCGCGGCATGAAGCCCATAAAGCAGTTTTGATTTTTCAAACAGTGTGCTTTCCGGCGAATTCAGATATTTTGGCGCTTGAGGCTCATCTACAAGGGTTCTTCCACCGAAGCCTACTACCTGTCCACCAACTGAAAAAATAGGAAAAATGACCCTGTTACGGAAAGTGTCATACCATGAGTTTTTCTGCTTGTTTTGCGTTATAAGGCCGAGATCAACCAGATGCTCATGCGGAAGAGCAGATCGTTTTGCTTCGATAAAGAGGCTGTCCCAGGAATCGGGAGCATATCCCAGACTGAAGGTCGTGATGGTTTTTTCTGAAAGCCCTCTTTCCGCAGTAAAATAGTCATAGCCAGCTTTCCCTTGATTACTTTCCAGCATCCGCTGAAAGAACTTTGCCGCCCAACGAAGGGTTTCAGTACGGCTATCATTGACATCCGGCTTACGCTCTCTTTTTTCGGTAAAACGGCTGATATCAATACCCAAACGCTTGGCAACCAGTTGGACTGCTTCAGGAAATGAAACTTTTTCCATTTCCATGATAAATGAAAATACATTTCCTCCTTTGCCCGTTGAAAAACACTTGTAAATCTGTTTTTCAGTTGAAACAACAAAAGAAGGAGTTTTCTCTTTGGTAAAAGGAGAAAGTGCCTTGTAGTTGCGACCTGAAGGCTGAAGCGTAAGGTAATCGGATATAATATCGACAATGTCTGCAGCTTGACGAACATCATCTATGACCGAATGAGGAATCATCTGTTTACTCTCTATCGTAAAATTAAATCAAAAATACGTTTTTTCCACAATGCTCAATTACTATTAAAAAATAGCAAGCTTGTTTACTAAATTAAGCCCATTATTGCTTACAAGTTCAAATAACAGCCGTGCCTTATATTAAAACCACAGCATTACAGAAATACACGATGCCCCTTTATTGAGTGTTATAGTTCATCTTGATAGTTCTTACATGTAACTATACTATAGCAAATTACAGCGTGGTTTATAATGCTGCCTTTTTTTTCAGGGCATTCAAAATAAAAAACAGTTGATGAAAGAGAGCGTATTTACAAGTTTACTTATTGTGCTGACCTACTTGGTTTCTTTCGGTTTCTACACGTGGATGGGTACCACTCCACCGGATTCGATGTTCCACGCCATCTGGAAAGGTGGAGTGATTGTTTCAGTACTCATATCGCTCATCCTTATGGTGATTGCCTATACTGTTGAACGT
Source organism: Chlorobiaceae bacterium (assembly GCA_037134935.1). GTDB lineage: Bacteria > Bacteroidota > Chlorobiia > Chlorobiales > Chlorobiaceae > Chlorobium. The sequence goes on from JBAXLG010000020.1 coordinate 16,025, forward strand.
AGCATTACACTAAACAGGGCTTCCGGTAAAGGAAATATTCCTGAGTTTGTAAAAGCGCTAAAAAAGGATATTGAAAGTGGAAATATTGATCAGGCTATTGCAAAATGTAATGATCATCAAAGCTCTCTTGCCGCTGTATTGCACTCCTTACTTGAACGGTATAAAAAACTTGCCCAATTCAACGTGACCGATCAAGAGAAAAAAGTCCGTGAAATGGAAAAGGCTGTTGAGGAAGCTATAATTTTGGAGATGCCGCTCCTGGAGAAAAATCTGGTAGCAATTTCCACTATTGCATCAATTTCCACCATGGTTGGGCTTCTGGGAACAACACTGGGCATGATCCGTGCGTTTGCCGCTATGGCTACCAACGGAGCCCCTGATGCGGTTCAGCTCTCTCTGGGTATCTCTGAAGCCCTGTTCAACACGGCACTCGGTATTATCGGCGGTATTATGGGTATTGTGGCCTATAACATCTTTACCAACAGCGTCGATCGTTTCAGCTATACGATTGATGAAGCCGCCTTCTATATCATTCATACTCTTGGAACGGCAAAATCGGATTGCTGATGTCGAGAATCAAATCGAAAAGGATTGCCTTCCGGATTGATATGACGCCAATGGTGGATGTTGCGTTTCTGCTGTTGACGTTTTTCATGCTGACCACTAAATTCCGCCCGCCCGAAACGGTCAAGATAGACCTTCCATCTTCTCATTCGGATCTGAAGCTACCGGAATCAAATGTTTTGACCGTAACAGTAAGCAAACAGAATACCTTTTTTATGGGCGTATCTTCAAAACAGTCACGGGAAAAAATTTTCAACTCCGTAATCAAACCAAAGCTGGAAGCTGCAAAATATTCCACGGTTGCATTACAGGACTCCCTGAAAAACTTCAGACTTAGCGAGAATTTTCCTGTCGGACGCGATGAACTTGAAAAATTTATAGTCAGGGCTCGATTTGCCGATCAGAAGCTTCTTCCCGTTATCAAGGCTGATGCGGACACCAACTTTGAGGCAGTAAATCATGTTATCAAGATCTATAAAAAGGCAAAATTTCTGACCTTTAAGCTCATGACCACTCTTGAAAAGGAAGTCAACTGATATGGCTCTTTTCGACACTCCACACAACCACCGAAGCCTGAAAAAAAGGAGACCCCGTTCAAAAAGAATCGGCTTTCATCTTGACATGACACCGATGGTTGATGTGGCATTTCTTCTATTGACGTTCTTTATGCTGACAACAACCTTTTCGAAAGCCAATACCATGGAGATTACTATTCCGCCAGAAATGACGGAAGTCAAAGTGTACGAAACCAATGTCATGACCCTCAGAATAGCTGGCGACGGTATGGCCTACTGTTCTCTGGGTAATGATGCGCCCAAAAAGCTCCCCCTATACGATTCACTTGATACCCGTCAGCTTGCACTAAGCAAAGGACTTCGTCAACTGCTGAAACAACAGACCTTGGCCAACGAAAAAACAGTGATTGTCGTTAAAATCAGCAATAAAGCCAGATACAAACAACTTGTTGATATTATCGATGAACTGAATCTCATGAGAATCAACCGGTTCAGCCTGGACGACTATACCGAGCAGGATGATAAGGAAATCAAAAGAGCTATCTAATAGAGTAAACAAAAGAAAGAATTATATAAAGCTGAAGTCTTTATTTATTGTTAAATTTTTTTCACATTTGAAAAATAACTATGAATAATCTTTACAGATGCAGGAGTAAACAACGATGAAGGGTTCTTGCTTGTTAGATTACCTTCATCATCCAGAAAATTTAGATGAAATCTATTTTTCCAATGTTCGTATCGTTCTTTTTCCTTACCGATTCCCAGCTGCCGTCCATTCAAAACTTCTAATCTTTTTTCAATATCCCAATTAAATATACGAATATCTTCTGGAGGAATAGGGCTTCCAATAATTGATGATTGAACAATATCTAATGTATGATTGGGTTTATATTCCATCCCAAATTCTTTTTCTAAATATCGATGGGAAATTAATGCAAAAGGCATTCTAACCAGCTCTTGAGTACCATCATTATGATTCAGAATTTCACCGTCTAATAGATAATCATCATCATTAATAGTGTATTTCGCAACTTTAACGACCTCAATACCAAGTTCCAATAAGTTAAGGCATACTAATATATGTCTAATTTTGTATTGTTGTCCTGAATGAATTATATTTAAGGTCGTATTTGTCTCTAAAAAATCAACATCAATATCAAAATCAGGATTAGAATTATTTCCTGCCTTTAATGGACCAATATTAATAACTAAATTGTCATAGTTAGCTCTACAGTTAATATGGTCATCTGCAAATTTTAAGGCATTTTTTCTATATTTTTTTAATTCACCAATAGGAAAACAAAATTTTTTTGCTGTTGATGGATTTCTTGCTCCTGCTTTTGGCTTTTTTGTTAAAACAAGAGTTTCCTCGATAAACTCTCTTAATATAAATCGTAAAGGGTCATTAAGTTCCGCATTTAAATTAGTAACTACTTTACCTTCTTCGTTAAAATGCCGCTCAGATGCTCCCAAAGAAATGTTCCACCCAACAGGCTCTATATCTCTAAAAAAAAAGGGAGTCCAAAGTTGTTTCTCATCTTGATAATTTACTACGGATAACACTCCACCAGAAGCCCACCGTAAAGGAAATTCATCCAGATTTATTTCGAGCTTTTCATTACAAGACTTATTTGTCAAAAATTTATGATATTCATTATCTTTTTGAGTTATTACTTCTTTATTCGTTATATATTTATTGCAAATACTTTTTTTTGCCTGAGTTGTAATAACTGCTTTTCTAACATTATTTCGGTTTATTGTTATATCAATAAGTCCATCATTATCTTTTTCAATATATATAGGATTTTTTAATAATTCCACAGCAAAAACTTCATTTTTTAAACGATGAACAGTGTTGTGAACATATTCAACAGGAATGTCTTCGTTCGTATTGAGTTTGGCTTTAGCTTTTTGGTATCTCTCAAATGCTTGGTGATACAAAGCCTCAGCTTCTTTCCCTTTTTTATTCTTTGCCAAATCACCTAACAAAGCACCCCAATTATTAAAGACTTTGTACTGGTCTTGTTTTATCTCAATAGATTTTTGGTATTTCTCAAATGCTTGGTGGTACAAAGCCTCAGCTTTTTTCCCTTTTTTGGTCTTTGCCAAATTTCCTAAAGAAGTACCCAAATAGTAAAAGGCCTCATGATTTGTAGGATCTAACTTACATGTTTCCTCAAATTCAAGTTCAGATAACTCAAAATTGTTTACAAAGAAAAAGTCCAAACCTCTCTGAAAATGAAAATTTGCTGTTTTCGTATTTATTTCTTTTATTTCTATTTCTTCTCTAGATAATATTTCATATATAGGCGTATCATGTACAATTAAATTATAAAATTGAGCATAATGATATGATATAAAGAAGTCATTACTAATACTTTCTGAAAGTACTGTAATTTTTTCACCATAAGCATGTATGGGCTTATAAGGTATTTTTGCTATATTGAAATAGTTTGTCAACGAACACTCGTCTAACATATAAATCTCTGTAAATAAAGCTTCAAAACGTTTAGTATACCGCTTCATCCACTCTGCCAATTCTGCGGAATTTTGATCATCTATTCTTGAAGGAAGAGGTAAGACAGTTAAATCTCTAAAGTCACTTGAATTAAATCTATAATTGATACTCTGTTTCGCAACATCAAACACACCATTAATATTCTGATTATTTAATGCGAATACTAATACCAATATCTGAGGCATTAACATTGTACATATACCACCCGTATCAGATAAGCCTGTTCTGGAATCAATTAATATATAATCATAATAAGACTCAAGATATTGAGCAAAGTTTCTAAAGAATGCAGGGGAATTTTTATAAAATTCCAACCAATTTATTGCATTTAGTTTAACGATATAATCATTATCAAATTTACCGGCTTTAATAAGGTCTAATTGAAATTCGCTTTCTTCTATTTGAATATTACTTTGTATATATTTGTTTAAATGTTTCGATAAATACTCAAAACAATTTTTATTATCATTTATAACTTCAGGTGTAGATTTTTCAATTACCTCTGTTATAAAATCAACGAACCCAACCTGTTCTTTATTAATTGCATTATTAAAAAAAGAATGGAGGCCAGGCGCTTCTAAATCCCAATCTATAAGCAATATTTTCTTTTTTTGCGTCGCCATTAAGCATGCAATATTTACTAAAGCCATGGTTCTGCCTACCCCGCCTTTATAAGAGTAAAAAGTTATTACTTTACCTTTTAATTCAATTTTATGCTGTTTATTCAAGATCATTTTTTCTTAGTATTGGTAGGTGTTTAGCTTCAGATTTTTTTTCAATGTCTTTTTGTCCTTTTATCCAACTAATAATTTCTTCATCTGACGGTATAACTATATCAACACACATTTTTACAAAGTCAATACCATTATTCAACAATATATAATTCTTCAAGAAAACATCATACATCTCTCCTTTAAAGGCCTCAAAAGCTTCGCTAGTTCGATTATTAACCACCAGATGTCTATATTTTTTGATTTCTTTTGCATGTTTTCTTCCAATACAATCAGGAAAAGCGTCTGCTGAACCTCTATCGATTATCGGAAGTATAAAACAATAACCATCAACAGAATCACGTATCTTTTTCTCTACTTCAATTGCTCTATAGAGCTCCTTTGCACACCAAAGATTATCTTCATGCAAGTAAGCATTGTGATAAAAAGGAATAAAAAAATAGCAATCAACTATACTATTATATATTTTATCATCAAAATGATCTCCCCATTTAATATAATCCTCATCAAAAAAAACCTTTTCAATATTTGTAACTTTTGATGCCTCGCATTCTATAATTGCCTTAAATTTTTTTATAAATTTGTCATCGCCTAAATTTCGTCGGTAACTTATAAAAGCTGAATAACTCATTTTTTATAAATCTTAATATTAACTAATTTAAATTACTATAAATGTATTACTTAAAAGTGAAGTACCTGCATACATAAAAAAAAATAGGTTTTGACTGCTTATTTTAGCTATGCGGTTTTTTGATGTTATCGCCAAAGTTGATTTTAAGAAACTACACTCCTTCTCCTTTTGTGTAATGTGATGATCAGTCCAAAAACTTCTCAGTAAGAATAGAATCATAAATCAAACAAAGTGATTTTTGATAGGCTGATCCACCAAGCAATCACTTTAAGGATCCATTCGTCAAGCATAAAAAAATAGTTACCAAAATACACGAAGAAAATCAGTTTTCAGGTAACTCACATCCCAGCACCAGCGTTGGTTCGTACCCGAGTATGTGATCCTAAAAAAATCGTTTTTCCGCATCAAACTTCTTCCGTTAATCGGCCATAAGCGTTCAGCAACAAGTCGTTCCGTAATCCGTTCAAAAACTGTTCAGTATTTGGCAGATATCTATTTCAAGGGTTTGAGCATTTCTTTGATGATTTACAGAATTTATTTCGTGGCTGGCCTGATTTTATTACGGAATGACTTTCTGTTAAGCGCTTAAGACCTTTTTGGTCTATTTATTCTTTCCCATAGATCATGCTTTCAAGTAGTTCAGCATATTTAACAAGCATTAAGTTTACCCGTTGCATTTCCGCAATTAAAGACGAATACTCCTTATAATTCTTCTGAATTACTTGAGGAGGCAATTGTTTATTCGCATCATTTTGAGACTCTTGGTCATACCACCTACGATATTTTGCTTGCCAAGTGGTAAGGTGCGGTCTCAATCCTTGGTTAAGCACTTTCATAGCCAAGACGACAAGAGCGCGAGTATCTTCAGACGAACGAACCTTTATTGCTGGGATAGATTTGACCAGCTGACGGGTAATTCCAAAAAATTCATACCAAGAGTTATATACCTCATGAATAACATCGTTGTTTTCGTCAACTTTGATTCCAAGCTTTCTTGTTTTGAGTTCGACCCATAACTGATACGCTATCTGTAAATCTTCTCTGTTGGGACGAAATTTGATCTTGCCGCTACCAATGCCGATTTCTGCCTCGTTGATTTCGAATGTTGTTCTCAATTTGTGGACATAAAACCATCTTACAAGAATGATGATCAGTGAAATTCCGACCAATCCGGCAATAAGCAAGTTGCTGACAATTAACTGCAATGCACCACTTTCGTTGATAGATAATTCAATGAGCTGCTGCATTTATGACTCCTAGAAGTTAGCCTTTCTTATCGGGTGTTATAGATCGAGCTGTCAACTTGCTTTGTCCTTGTGAGTGTATTTGATGAAAAAATATACTAAAAAATTTAGTTTTTTTCCCACTTAGCTTATCTCAATCGAACTCAATCCGATGTATATTTGCGGTCAGTCGCCCCATAGGGGCATCGGCCAGAGTCGGATCATTAATTAGGAGTTTAACCCAATAAATCGTACCAAAAAGCAGAAAAAAGACAAAAAAGTCACTTTCAATAAAGGCATTGTCAACCAGTTAGATAAGTACTAAATCGGTTCAGAAATATCAATCAAAATTTGATTATCATTAGGATAATATCTGAACAACAGTTACATCATTCTTCAAATGATATCCCTCAATGTCCTTATTGTTGATGATGAAATTAATATCCGTAAAACCCTATCCGTTTTTTTTGAATCTCGTGGTCATCATGTGAAAGCTGTAAGTAATGCCAAAGATGCCTTTACAGTAGCTGAACTTCAGATTTTTGATCTCGCATTTGTTGATTTGCGTTTAGGAATTGAAAACGGTCTTGATCTTGTGCCGCTGCTTTTAAAGGCTTATCCCTGGATCAAGGTTGTGGTTATCACCGCCTATTCATCAATAGAAACTGCTGTTGAAGCAATCAAGCGCGGCGCTGTCGACTATATTGCCAAGCCGTTTACACCCGCTCAACTTGAGCTGATTACTGCACGTCTTGCTGCTTTCTGTGGCATGGAGAGGCGCATTGTATCGTTACAGGAGGATCTGACCCGTATTCATCCAGAAGCAAATTTCAATTCATGTTACCCTTCCATGCAGCGAGCTGTCGAGTTGGCTCGTCAGACAGCAGTTTCTGATGCAGTAGTACTTTTAAGAGGGCCAAGTGGAACAGGAAAAACTGTTCTTGCTCGTTCTATTCATCATTGGAGTCACCGTGCAGAAAAACCATTCGGAGTTATTTCATGCCCGTCATTAAGTCCTGAACTGCTTGAAAGTGAGCTTTTTGGTCATATCAAAGGCTCATTCACTGGAGCTGTCAGGGATAATCCCGGAAGGGTATTTTCATGTGAAGGGGGTTCTTTGTTTCTGGATGAAATTGGCGATCTTCCTCTTTCCATTCAGTCAAAGCTTCTTCGTTTCATTCAGGAACGGGAATATGAACGGGTCGGCGACCATCAAACACGAAAATCTGATGTAAGGATCATTGCGGCTACAAATACTGCGTTAGAAAAAGCTGTAAGTGAAGGTCGTTTTCGTGAAGATCTTTTCTACAGGCTTAATGTCATTCAGATTGATCTTCCGCCACTTGCAGGAAGGCCTGATGATATTGAACAATTTGCCCGTAATATGCTGCGATTTTTTGCCGCGCAGAACCATAAAAATCTTGCTGGATTTAAGGATGATACAATGCTGGCCCTTAGAAACTATTCCTGGCCCGGCAATATACGGGAATTACGCAATGCTATAGAAAGAGCCGCCATTTTGACCAAAACAGAACATATCGGTACTGAAGTTCTGCCTGAAACAATCATGGCCACAGCGCAAAAAGGATGGAGTGAAAATCCGTTAACCCTTGACGAACTTGAAGAAACTCACATACGTAGTATTCTTGCTTCAACAAAATCATTACAAGAAGCAGCAAAGGTATTGGGTATTGATCAAGCAACTCTCTGGAGAAAACGAAAACAATACATGATTTAATTCCACCATCCTTTTTGGTTCTTCAGTTCATTTTTGCTTTTGCCGCTCATCAAAAAAACAAAGAGAGCAATGTCCTTTTGATGACGTCTCCATTAAAGCTTACAATTCTCTCCTTTTTTCATTTTTTCTATTGACTGTGCCTTGCAAAATGCAAGCATCCTAACCGTATTTTCTTGATTTCTGCAAGGTACCCATACCTGTTTACCTTTTTTTTCATTGATTTATCAGTAAATATCAAACGGCACGCAATTTGCTGATTAACTGAGAAGAGGAATCAATATGATTAGTATACGCCAAAAACTTGTACTTGGATTTAGTGGCTTGCTCATGATTATAGTTGCCATGGGTGTGATGACTATCAAGCAGATTGATTCGCTTGGTGGCGCTATTGATGTTATTCTCAAACAAAACTATCGCAGTGTTGTTGCCTGTCAGAATATGACAGAGGCTCTTGAGCGAATCGACAGCGGTGTGCTGTTTACTTTTTCAGGTCATTACAATGAAGGGATGAATAATATTCGGGAACATGAACTGAACTTTGATAAAGCTCTGCGTGTTGAACTTGGCAATATTACTCTTTCTGGCGAAGGCGAGAAAGCACAGCAAATCAAAAGTCTGTTTTCAGAATATATTATTGTTATAAAAAAGGTTACCGATTCATCTCTTTCTTTGTCCGAAAGGCAGCATACTTATTTTTCTACGCTGCTTCCTCTTTTCCGGAGTATCAAGCATCTATCAGGGCAGGTTCTGGAAATGAACCAGTCCAATATGAATGAGGCGAATAATAACGCAAGGGATATGGCAGCTTCAGCGCATAACACCATGCTTGCCGCAATATTTGCAAGTGCGGTTGTTTCAGTGCTTTTCAGCTATCTGTCTCATCGCTGGATACTCATGCCTATAAAAAAGCTGATTGTATCGACTGATGAAATCCGGAAGGGCAACCTTGATCTGGTGCTTGATACCAATTCAACCGACGAAATCGGACAGCTTTCGGAATCATTTAACGAAATGGCGGTTACTCTCCGCAAAATGCGTAATAGCGACAAGGAAACCCTGCTTCGAACCAGAAGGGTCACGCAGGAGGTTTTCAAGGTACTTCCTTCACCGATAGCGGTGCTTGACCTTAACGGAAATGTGGAAGTGTCAACAGAAGCAGCTGATCATTATTTCGGCATGAAGCCAGGGGTTAACGTCCATGAGCTGGGTTATGAATGGCTGAAGGTTTTGTTGCAGAAAGCTTTTCGAGAGGGATCTGCTGCTGAATATGGAAAACCAAATGGATTTGTACAGCATTTTTCAGGAACACAAGAGTACTTTTTTCAGCCAATGGCAGTACCTGTTCCTGCAGGAAGGGGAAATGATGAGTTTGTCGGAACGGCATTGATTTTAAAGGATGTTACGCAACTTCATGAGCAGCTTGAACTGAAATGCAACGTTATTTCCACGGTTTCTCATCAATTGAGAACTCCTTTGACCTCACTCAGAATGTCTATTCATCTGCTGCTGGAAGAGCGTGTTGGTCAGCTGAATGAGAAACAGGAAGACCTGCTTGTTGCTGCACGCGAGGAAACCGAACGCCTTGTCAATATTCTCGACGATCTTCTGGACATTCACCGTATTGAATCAGGAAAAGCCAATCTGCACATCTCTCCAGTTTCTCCTTTTCGGATCAGTATTGAAGGAATAGAGCCGTTTCTTGTCACTTCCCGCGATAAAGGAGTTTCCATTGAAAATACAACTCCTGAAGGATTGCCGGAAATTCTTGCAGACCCTGACAGTCTTCGGCATGTCTTTGCCAATCTCTTGTCGAATGCCTTGAGGTTTACTTCTCCTGGAGGGAGTGTAACGATTAGTGCAACAGAAAATCAGGAGGGTATCAGATTTTCTGTTGCTGACACCGGCACTGGTATTTCACCGGAACATGTGGAACACCTTTTCGAACAGTTTTACAGGGTTCCCGGTCAGGATGATAAGAGTGGAATAGGACTTGGGCTTTCCATTGTAAAGGAAATCATAGAAGCTCACGGCGGACAAGTGGGTGCTGAAAGCGATTCAGGAAAAGGTACTGTTTTCTGGTTTACCATACCCATGAAAATGCAAACATAAGAAAATCAAGCTGCAATTATTAAAAGGAGGAGAACCATCATGGACGTTTATCATTACCTGTTTCTCGGAATACGCATTTTTCTGCTTCTGGCAGGGTTTGCCACATTGTCGGGTATCATTTTTCATATTGGAGGTTAAGATGGATATCGTTGTCTTGCTCACATTTTTTGGCTGCATGGTTTATCTGGTCTATGCCATTGTAAATCCTGAGAAATTTTAAAATAATCACCTCATGTTACTGCTATTTTTGTTGGTAATGATTGTTCCTGCCCTTCTGTCATGGCCTCTGGGGCTTGCTATGGCACAAATGATCAATCCTGCCCAAACATCAAACTATCGCCGTTTGACTTCAGAAATTTTCTGCAAAATAGGGGGCGCGGCTGTCGTTGAAGAGCAGGACTGGAAACGCTATCTCTTTTCCATGATGAGCTTTAATGTAGTGATGTTTGCTTTTGTGGCAATCGTCCTTGCACTGCAGCAGTGGCTGCCACTCAATCCCGATGCTAAAAGTGCACTTGAAGCAAGCCTTATCTTTAATACTGTAGCTTCGTTTGTAACGAATACCAACCTTCAGCATTACTCCGGTGAGGTTGCCATGAGCTATTTCTCCCAGCTGTTCGGGTTGATGTGGCTCCAGTTTGTTTCAGCAGCAACGGGAATTGCCGCTCTTGCTGCCCTTGCCAGAGCATTAGGAGGGAAAAAAACGGTTGGTAATTTTTACAGCGACCTGATGCGGACAACTTTTTTTGTTCTGTTGCCACTTGCACTCTTTGTTGCCCTTCTTCTTGTTGCCGGAGGTGTTCCGATGACCATGGATGGTGCAGTTATAGCCCATACCCTTGAACATGCAACACAAACCATAGCTCGAGGGCCTGTTGCTGCTATGGAGGCGATTAAACAGCTGGGAACTAACGGCGGCGGATGGTTCGGGCCAAATTCAGCCCATCCTTTCGAAAATCCTTCTTTCTATACCAATATTCTGGAGTGTATCTGTATCATTCTGATCCCAATGGCTGCAGTCTGGATGTTTGGACGCATAACAGGACGAATGCGCGATGCTGTTGTAATTTTTTCGGTCATGATGGCATTGCTTGTCTTTAAATGTGGTGCCGCAGTCTGGCTTGAAGGTGCTCCTGCAACTGCACTTTCAGCTCTTCCCGTTGAGCTGGCTTCAAATCTGGAAGGCAAGGAACTTCGCTTTGGTTCCGGTGCAGGTGCCCTTTGGGCGGCAGTTACGACGGCCACCAGCAATGGTTCCGTCAACTGCATGCATGATAGTCTTAACCCGCTCACTGGCCTTGTACCACTTGTCGGAATGTGGCTGAATGTTGTTTTTGGCGGTGTAGGGGTTGGCCTGATCAACATGTTTGTGTTTATAATCATCGGTGTTTTTATATGTGGCATGATGGTTGGCCGTACGCCGGAATATTTTGGTCGAAAGGTTGAAACCCATGAAATGACGCTTGCGCTGCTTACCCTGCTGGTTCATCCTGCGCTGATTCTCGGAGGGACAGCACTTTTTGCAGCGACCCCTTTGGGAGCTGGAACCGTTGGCAATCCCGGAGCGCACGGATTCACAGAAATTCTCTACGAGTTTACCTCAGCGGCCGCAAATAACGGCTCAGGTTTTGCCGGGCTTGGCAATAGCTCTGTACCCTGGAATATTGCTACTGGCATCGTGCTGCTGCTGGCCCGCTATATTCCAATCGTTCTTCCTCTTGCCATTGCCGGTTCGCTGGCTGAAAAGAAGCCTGTTCCGGTAACAGCAGGAACACTCAGAACCGATACACTGCTTTTTGGACTCATTATTTTAGGAAGTGTTGTTTTTATCGGTGCACTTCTCTTTTTACCTGTAGCCGTTCTGGGCCCTGTAGCCGATCATCTTACAGCAATCATTCATTGAACCATAAAGTTTTCAAAGAATTAATAACTAAATCATGATGAAGAGTAATCCTTTGCCAAATATCTATGATCAGGCAAAATCGGCGCGCCGGCAGACGAGAACATCCTCAATTTTTGAAAAAAAGCTTGTTTTAAGCGCTCTTAGCCGCTCATTAGTGATGCTTGACCCAAGAACCATGGTGAAAAATCCGGTTATGTTTGTTACCGAAGCAGGTGCAGTGCTGACGACGCTTGTTGCTGTTTTAAATGCAATGTCAGGAGCTCACCACCAAGTCTATACCGTTGCAGTCATGATCATTTTATGGCTTACTGTGATGTTTTCAAACTTTGCAGAAGCCCTCGCTGAAGCTCGAGGCAAGGCGCAGACAGATGCTCTTAAACGAACACGCCAGAATACAGTCGCCAGAAGAGTTAAAGAAGGTAAAGAAGAAACTGTAAGTTCTGACGAGCTCAGTGAGGGTGATCTGGTGATTGTTTTAACTGGTGAAACCATTCCCGGAGATGGCGAGGTTATCGATGGGGCGGCCATGGTTGATGAATCAGCTATTACCGGCGAATCGGCACCGGTTGTTAGAGAAACTGGCGGTGACTGCTCAGGTGTTGTCGGGGGCACGAGAGTTCTCTCGGATAATATCGTTGTGCGCATATCCGTTTCAGCCGGACACTCTTTTCTTGATAAAATGATTGCTCTCGTTGAAGGCGCCTGCCGCCAGAAGACTCCAAATGAACTTGCTCTTACCGTAACCCTTGCTGGTCTTACCCTTGCATTTTTACTGGTAACCGGTACGCTCTGGCCTATCGGTAAATATTTTGGAATAACACTTTCGGTACCGACTCTGGTTGCCCTTCTTGTTTGTCTTATTCCAACCACTATTGGTGCCTTGCTCTCTGCCATAGGTATTGCAGGAATGGACCGTGCACTTTCAGCAAATGTGCTGGCAAAGAGCGGTAAAGCAGTCGAGCTTGCAGGGGATATTGATACACTGTTGCTCGACAAAACCGGAACGATTACGATTGGCAACCGTCAGGCAACGGATTATTACCCTCTTCCGGGTATCAGTAGGGAGCGCCTTGCAACAGTGGCAATGAAAGCGTCATTCGGTGATCATACCCCTGAAGGAAAATCCATTATTACCCTGGCAAAAAAACTGCATGGCATAAAGGCTTCTGAAAAGGTTGATGGAACAGTAGTGCCATTTTCTGCACAATCACGCATGAGTGGTATTGATTTACCGAATGGACAATGCCTTCGAAAAGGGGCTTCGGATGCGCTTGTGCACTATATTTCAAAACTTGGTGGAAATATTCCTGAAATATTGCAAGAACTTGTTGATGATGTTGCCCGTAAAGGCATGACTCCAATTGTTGTTGCTGATGGCAACGAGCTTCTTGGCGTTGTTGCACTTTCGGATATTCTCAAACCGGGCATCTCTGAGCGCTTTGCGCGCCTTCGTGCCATGGGGTTGCGCGTGGTTATGGTGACGGGTGATAACCCGCTGACAGCAGGAGCTATAGCTGCTCAGGCGGGTGTTGATGATTTCATTGCCGAAGCACGTCCTGAAGACAAGCTTGCGTATATCCGAAAGGAGCAGCAGGGCGGCAGACTGCTTGCCATGATGGGAGATGGTACCAATGACGCACCGGCGCTTGCTCAGGCTGATATCGGTGTTGCCATGAACTCCGGCACCCAGGCAGCCAAAGAGGCTGGCAATATGGTTGATCTCGACAGTGATCCAACAAAACTTATTGAAATTATTGAGATTGGAAAACAACTGCTTATGACTCGCGGCGCATTGACAACATTTTCGATCGCCAATGATGTAGCAAAATACTTTGCCATTATTCCAGCTATGTTTGTTCTTGCAATACCAGGGCTTGCCGTGCTTAACATCATGCATCTGGCAACGCCGGAAAGTGCAATTCTGTCATCGCTGATTTTTAATGCCATCATCATTCCGCTGTTGATTCCTATAGCGATAAAGGGTGTCAAATACCGTCCGACGGGAGCTGATGCAACACTTCGGAAAAATCTGATGATCTATGGAATCGGAGGAGTAATGGTTCCATTTATCGGAATCAAACTGATTGATATGATCATTGCCTTAACAGGTCTTGTATAAAAAAAACGGGTTACTATTATGAAAACAACATTATCATTTGGAAATCTCATTCGGCAATTAACAGCCTCATTACGTATTCTTCCTGTTACGGTGGCTATCTGCAGTGGGCTGTATACCGTTATCATTCTTCTTGCCGCTCAAGTCGCCCCCTTTGCTTCATCAGGCTCTCTTATTCGTTCTGAAAAAGGGCTGGTTATTGGTAGTGAACTTATTGCTCAGCAGTTTACCCAGCCGAAATATTTCTGGCCCCGTCCATCAGCAGTATCATGGAATGCTGCAAGTGCAGGTGGAAGCAATCTTTCACCTGCATCTCTGGCAATGCGCCAAAAAGCAGAAAAACTGATTGCTCCATTTATGCTGAAAAAAGGTGAAAAGATTCCAACTGATCTTGTTACCTCATCAGGTAGCGGTCTTGATCCTCACATCTCTATTGCCGCCGCAAAATTTCAGGTATCGAGAGTAGCTCGGGCCAGAGGCCTCACTATTGATCAGGTAATGGCTGTTATAAATAATCCGGCAAATGGAAAAAATACAATTCCGTTATTGAATGAATCGATAGTCAATGTGCTGCAGCTCAACAACTCACTTGACCGACTGCAGAAGTAATTCGGCAATAGAGCAGAATCAAGAGAAAAAACGCTATGGAAAGCAGTAGAGCCGACAGTTTTTTGCGTCTCATTCAGCAGTCGCAACAGGGCAAACTCAAGGTCTATGTCGGTTATTGCGCCGGAGTCGGAAAAACCTGGCAAATGCTATATGAAGCAAGGCGTCTTAAGGAGAATGGCATTGATGTCGTCGTGGGCCTTGTGGAAACCCATAAAAGGAAAGAAACCGAAGCTCTTCTTTCTGACCTCGAAATCATAGCACGAAAAAGCCTGCATTATCGAGGTATTGAGATTACCGAAATGGATATTGATGCCATCCTTCAGCGCCGTCCTTCTGTTGTACTTGTCGACGAACTTGCACATACCAATATTCCTGGAAGTAGAAATCACAAGCGCTATGAAGATGTCGAAGAAATTCTTGCAGCCGGTATCCATGTAATTTCGACCTTGAACATCCAGCATATCGAAAGCCTTTATGAAACTGTAGAACATGCCACCGGTGTAAAAGTCAAGGAACGAGTGCCCGATCGTATTCTTGGACTGGCTGATCAACTTGTAAATGTTGATATTACGACCGATGATCTGCGGCAGCGACTGGCAGAAGGAAAAGTTTATGTTCCTGAACGGACTGAAGCAGCTCTTTCCAACTTCTTCAGACCTGAAAACCTTGAGCAGCTCCGTGAGTTAACTTTAAGGGAACTTGCGGCAAAGCTTGATGCGAAACGTCGTAACCAACTCCCTGATGAATCTGCCTCCAATCCCGATCAGTTGATGGTTTGCCTCAGTTCAAAAACGGCGAACTGTGAAGCCATTCTGCGCTATGCTTCGCGAATAGCAGGACGACTTAACAGAAACTGGTATGCCGTCTATGTACAGACACTTTCAGAAAGTCCTACAACGATTGATGCCAAGTTACAGCGAATGCTTTCCAATACTCTTGTACTTGCACAGCAGCTTGGTGCCACAGTATTCACTTACAAAGGAGATGATGTGGTTAAAACCATTTTGCAGTTTGCCAAAGAATATCGGGTCGGACACATCATTATCGGCAACTCAGGACGACAACTCCCCTGGTGGCAGCGAATCCAGGGCAGGCACACCATTATTGAACGATTAATCAGCGAATGCAGGGAAATTAATATCATAGTACTCGATACAAGGGAAAATGGAAGTGCAGAAAAAAGAAAGTCTTTGCACCAAAACCTCTTCAGTCTCAAGGATAATTTTCTATTCGGCATCAACACGCAGAAAGCATGGAAAGAACCGATCAGAAATGCAAGGGTTGTATTGTGGAAAAGTGTTATTGAAAAGGAGGAGGCATTTCGCGAGCTACTACACGAATGCTGCATTGCAGACTCAAGCATTGATGAAACCAGCGCATTAAGTGCTCTGCTTGAAAGGGAAAAACAAGGAGGAACTTTTATCGGAGAAGAAATAGCAATTCCCCATGCGAGACTTGAAAATCTTAAAAAGCCGGTTATTGTTATCGGAGTAAGTAAAATCGGTATTTATGACAAGGAATCGAGCAATACCGCGCACATCATGTTCCTGATGCTCTCCCCCCTTTCTGACCCAAATAGTCACATCAGAATGCTTGGACTGATCAGTAAAATAGTTTCTGAAAGTCAGTGGAGCAACATGATGCTTCGCGCTAGAAGCAAAAAAGAGATTGCCTCGATAGTCAGAACACAAGTAAATAAAATTGATGGGAACCGATAGTCTAAAATAACTATTCAAAAAACTAATTTACCTTTCCGATAAAGTTTTAGGCATCAACTGAATCAATTACTTTTTTTCGGTTTTGGCTTGTACATTATAGCGAATGCAATCCAGATATACGCCCCTATCAAGGTAAACGGGCTGATATTCAGTGCAAAAAAGCCATCAACTTCCCTTTCGAGGGACATTCCGAAGTAAGTTCCAGCAATCACCAATACCCCAATAGCAATCATGATATAGTTCACTCTGCCCAAAGGCATGGTAATTGCTTTTGCCGCAGGTTTATGCTGATTTTTCTTCACTGAAGATTTCATCGAGTGCAACGATACATTGTTGAGCCTCATCCTGGCTTATGATGAGAGGAGGAAGAAACCTTATGACATTCTGACTTGTGGCGTTGACAAGAACTTGTTTTTTTAGCGCCTTTTCAACATAATATTTAGCCTCTTTATCGACGGTAATACCGACCATAAGGCCATATTGCCTGATTTCAAGGATTTGGAAATGTTTCTCGGCCAGTTTCCGCAGTTCATTACAGATATAGCTGCCCGTCTCAGTTGCATTCTGCATGAGCCGATCCTCCTCAATGGCATTAATCATCGCAATTCCGGCAGCACAGGCTACAGGGTTACCGCCAAACGTAGTACCATGGTTTCCATAAGTAAAGACATCTGCTACTTTTTCATTACCGATCACGGCAGATAGCGGCAACCCACCTCCGAGAGGCTTGGCAAGACAGACCAGATCAGGATCCGCATCAACATGCATGTAACTGAAAAACTTTCCGGTTCTTCCGCAACCGGCTTGAATTTCATCGGCTACAATCAGAAAATTGTACTTCAGACGCAAAGCCTTAAGCCGATCAATAAAAGGCTGCGATATGCGGTGAATTCCTCCTTCACCCTGGACTACTTCAATGAAAACGGCTGCAGTTCTGCTGGAAACTTTCTTTTCAAGATCTTCAATATCATTGAAATTAATCATTCCTGTATCAGGGAGCAACGGCTCAAAACCGTCAACATATTTTGCTTTTGCCGTCAGTGACATTGCTCCATACGTCCTCCCATGAAAACAGTTACTCAGCGACAGGACTTCTTTTTTATGCTGATCGCCCAAGCTTGCAGCCCATTTTCTTGCTATTTTGATGGCGGCCTCAATGGCTTCCGTACCACTGTTAGCAAAAAAGACTTTTGAGAGTCCAGACAGCGCAAGCAGTTTTTCAGCAAGTTCGAACTGAGGCTGTACCATGAAAAGGTTCGAGGCATGAATAAGTTTTGCGGCCTGGGAACTGATTGCCTGAATAAGGCGCTTGTCTCCATATCCAAGAGCGTTGACACCGATCCCCGAAATCATATCGAGATAACGGGTACCGTCATCAGCAATGAGCCACACACCTTCCCCATGGGTTACGGTAATCGGTAACCTGGCATAATTATGAAAAAAAAGTTTTTGTTCGGTATCCTGAGTTATGGGTAGTGGTTTCATGCTATGTTCCGTTGCTCAAAAGATTGTATTTCTGACAGCTAATGGTTGATTATAATGATCAAATACGATGCTTTCAAACATTTTCTTTTGCTGCTTTCCATGTTATACTGACTACACGTTATTCATCTTTTGCCAAGAACGGATTTGATAGATGCCGAATAATAACCATTAGCATACTCAATTCTCCTGGAACCGGGCTGGAAACAACAAAATCCAAGTCAAAAAGAAGCCTGCAGCAAGAATTAAATAGTGGATTTTTGTAACATTGCTTATTAAAAAGTTTTAAACCTATATGGAAGCTAACCTTTTCCTTATCATAGCCCTCTCACTCGCAGCAAGCATGCTGCTTGGTATTATGATTGGCAGAGCTTTTAAAAAACAGGCATCAGGTTGGCGGAGGGGTAAAATCGCTATCGGCGCATCAACAGTAAGTGGTCGCGGGGTTTTTGCAACGGAAAGAATAAAAGATGGTACAATTATTGAACGCTGTCCCGCAATTGAAGTTGGGGAAAAAGATATTGATGGCGAACTGGTTAATTACGTTTTTTATGGAAGCACTGAAACCAAACGGCTGGTAGTAATGGGCTACGGCATGCTCTTCAACCATTCATCCTCTCCAAATGTCGCATACTACCGCGAAGAAAGCCCGATCGGAGCAGAACTGATCCTTTATGCCCTTCGGGATATCAAAAAAGGAGAAGAGCTTTTCTACCATTACGGAGATGAGTGGTGGAATACTCGGCAATAGTTGATGATTTTTGCACAGAACCAATACGTTATAAGCGGTTTGAGAGAATACGTTTCATGGCCGCTTTGTCAAGCTGAACAGCATTGCTTTTGCTGCGAGTAAGAGTTACAATGTTGTCAACATCCTCGTAATCCACTCCGAAATCGTTCACTTTTGGAAAGTGAAGTACTTCCTGCCACATTATAAGTGTTTCGAGCAGCCGTTCACATCCAGAATAAACAGTATCACCAACAAATCCCGAAAGAATGGCCCCTGCTTTTGCATATTTTTGCAGAGCGGGATGGCACGGATCAGCAAGACGTAATCCGGCAATATTTTCTCTTGTCGCTTCGGCAAGCAGCGTAGCACAAAGCACCCCATGAGGTATTTTGAACAATCCACCGATAGATGAAGCGAACCCGTGTACAATACCGAGACCGACATTGGCAAGCACAATACCCGACATCAAAGCAGCATAGGCAATATCGGCCCGTGCGCTGATCTCTGCAGACCGGTTGGTGCAAACACCAATAAACGACCGGCTGAACTGTTCCAACCCACTGCAGGCGAGAGCATCGGTATAAGGGATGGCATAAGGAGAAGTATAGGCTTCGAGAAGCTGGGTGCAGGCATCCATCCCTGAAGCTGCCGTCAATTCCGGTGGTATTGTGACCATAAGTTCAGGATCAATCAAGGCTATGTCGGGCACAAATGCTGCATGCCTGAGGGAACGCTTGAAACCGCCAGCCCCTACCCTACTGATAACAGCATTGTTTGTAACCTCGCTGCCAGTCCCTGAAGTTGTCGGTACAGCAATAAATGGAACTTTACGCCCATCATGCAGCATAAAACCTTCCTGCCCCTCAATAAACCGTTCAACCGGAAGATGATGAAGAAGCATGGCAGAAATCGCCTTGCCTGCATCCAGCACACTTCCACCCCCAACCGCAAGAACAGCACTAACCGAAAGCTTCCTGTATGTTGCCAGAGCACTGTTGACCAGTTCAGGAGAAGGCTCCTGGTCAATGGCAAGATGGTGAACCTCAAGTCCGGCAGAATACAAACCATCAAAAAGAGAGGATAAACGACCCGATTGCTGCAAGGTACGACTACCGGTGACAACAAGAATAGTATTACCAAAAGCCCTTGCAAGTTCAGGCAGTAGAGAAAACCGGCCAGCTCCAAAATGAATTGCAGGTAAAGCTAAAAGAGAAAAATTCAGCTCAGGCATCCTTATAGACCTTGACATTATAAAAAGACTATTTTACTCCTCTTCGGGATAGACTATTCAAATTTTTGCTTTCATTACAAAAAAAAGCGCACCTGCAATCCAGACAAAAACTTCAGTCAACTCGCTTCCAGCTCCGATCACATCACCGGTAACTCCACCTATTTTCCTGTAACTCAACAGCCCAATCATCAATGCTGCTGCAAGTGCAGCAATAACCACAACAAACAGAGCGTTCAGATTTTGCCGGAAAAAAGGAAAGAGAATACAGAGCATGAGCACAGAAGCGGCAATACTATGCCACCATCCTGCTCCACTCACAAAAGAGCGGGCTGTTCCACCTTCACTGCGTGCGTAAGAAAAAGCTGATGCAAGAAACACCTGCACTAATCGGGCAAGCACTACCCCGGCAACAATAAACATAAACGCCCCGTACTCTATCAGTTTAAGCACGGCAATCCATTTCAGCAACATGGCAGCGGAAACAGCTATGGCACCAAAGGAACCGACATTTGGATCCTTCATAATTTTCAGTACAGCATCCCTTGTTCTTCCGCCCCAGAATCCGTCGCCGAAATCAGCAAGACCATCAACATGCATTCCTCTGGTCATGGCAATCCCCCCAAAAACCACAAGCGCTGCCGACAACTCATTCCATTTCAAAAAACAACTCGAATACCCAATTGCAGCTTGCAACAATCCGAGAAGAAACCCAACAACAGGGAACCAGAAAAGAGAGTTGCTGAAGGTTTCGGTATCCTTTCCCGGGACAGAAAAACAGGTCAATGTCCTCAACGCTGTTACAAAAGCACTCAGCATGGATCATTCCTCATTTTTTTCACTAATCTTTGCTGAACTGAAGGTTGCCATTTCCCTGTAGATTTTCACGGCAGCCTCAATAACCTGCATGGCCAGCGCAGCACCTGTTCCCTCACCGAGTCGTAGATCGAGATCAAGAATCGGGCGAACTCCAAGCTTCTGCATAACAATCCTATGCCCCTGTTCATTGGATGTATGACTGAAAAAGAGATAATCCTCCACTGCAGGGCAAAGTTTCAATGCAACAACGGCCCCGACTGATGAGATAAAGCCATCAACAACAACAGGTACTCTTCGGGCAGCAGCTCCAAGAATAAAACCGGTTATTCCGGCAATTTCATAACCGCCCAGCGCAGCCAACGTTCCGAATGGTGTCGTGCATCGGGCAGCGTTAACCTCAACAGCTTTCTGGATAACCGCTTTTTTGTGCTGAAGACGATCATCATCTATGCCGGTACCTCTTCCGGTAATGCTTTCAACCGGTAAATCAAGCAGAACAGAGTACAGCGCTGTTGCCGGAGTGGTATTGGCAATACCCATCTCTCCCGTGCCAAAAATATGGTAACCGGCTTCGCAAGAATCAGTTGCAACAGCAGCGCCGCAGATCAGAGCCTGCAACGTATCCTCTTCACTCATGGCCGGGCCTGTAGCTATATTGGCACTTCCAAGCTGAACCTTTCTTTTGACAAGCCCCGCCATATCGGGAAAATCGTGATTGACACCCATATCAACAACATCAAGATCAGCCCCTGCGTGACGCGCAAGAACATTGATGGCCGCACCACCACTGAGCATATTGTAAACCATTTGCGGCGTTACCTCGGCAGGAAATGCTGACACGCCTTCAACTGCAACCCCATGATCGGCAGCAAAACAGCAGATTTTTTTTCGTGTAAGAATCGGGTCAAGATTTCCTGTTGCAAGAACATATTTCAAGGCAATCTCCTCAAGTCGCCCAAGACTCCCTTGTGGCTTGGTAAGATCATCAAGATGCGCCTGTGCCGCCGCACTGAACGACTGGTCTGCAGGCTGGATAAGGCTCAAAAGCTGTTGCAACTGTTTATGCATAAGTTATTACTGAAATTAGGGTTTATTCTGTCAAGATATTTTTTTATTACTCATTACCAGCTCACTTGAGCCTGAGCGGCAGACCACTACAGAGCAGGTATGCTTCAGTAGCAACTGAGGCGACTTTCTGGTTTATGATACCTGCTATATCGCGGAATCTTCGCGACACGGCATTTTCCGGCACAATACCCATGCCTACTTCATTGGAGACAAGAATAATATCACAGGGAAGAGAACAAAGTACTTCAAGAAAAAGTATAATCCGCTCATTGATCATCCCATCTTCCTCAAGATAATGCATCAGATTTCCCGCCCATACCGTCAGGCAATCGAACAGCACAACATCGGTACCTGCCGGAAGATTCTCGAGAGCACGCTCAGGATAAAGAGGCTCCTCCAATGTTATAAACTGCTTGCCTCGTTCATCCTGATGCTTGCAAATACGCTGCCGCATTTCATCATCAAACGGCTCGGCTGTCGCTACAAACACCTTTTTTTCATATGGTAAAGCAAGCCGCAGGGCAAACGAGCTTTTACCACTCCGAGCCCCGCCTGTTACATAAATTATTTTACTCAAGTTTCATCATGAATAGTTAAACAGTAAACAATCAGGGAAGAAATCGCTGCATGACGTTGCATGAACTATCGAAATCGTTCTGTGAAAAAATTTCCATGGTAAAAACCCTGCTTTCGTCAGGAATCTCTGAAAGGAAAGTCATAACCAGATCAAGAGCCTCCGGCTTCATAAAAGCCAGTGAATTATGATCCCGTCCTTCTTTTGTACCATGCATATGAAGCACTTTTGCCTTGTACAGATAGCGTTCAAGATAGAGCCCCGTCGGAAAACCGTAGTACTCAAGGTGTCCCACATCAAGCGTTACGGAAAGCCCGAACGCTTCAATTACCGGCCATACAAGCTCAAAGGGGTAGTTGAGATTTTCAGCACAAAACATTGCAGCCTGTTCTCCACTTTCCGCCAAAAGCAACTGAAGCGAATCACGAAGCCCATCAGTAAAGCAAATCTTTTCATCAGCCGAAAAACCGTTGATATCAATACCCGGGCCAG
>JBAXLG010000021.1:0-36680 GCA_037134935.1 Chlorobiaceae bacterium
AATATCCCATAATTCGCCTCCTCGGTTGAGGAGACATCTATATTAACACATAGGGATCACCGTTTCTCAAGCATTTTTCAGACCACCTTGATTTTTAACCGGACTTTACTGATACTGAAATAAACGTAATCCCTCTATAAACTGCTGTCTCTGAGTACGCTAATCGGTTCAAGCTGAGCTGCTCTTGCTGATGGGAAAACTGCAGCAAGAGTGCTGATAAAAACAGTTACTCCTATGACAAGCAAAAAATAAATGGGATTATAGGACATGCTGAACCCTGTTTTAGTCAAAGGACCTTGGGAGCTTTCTATGGGAAAACTGGCAAACAGGTTGATTGTGCCGATAGCAAATACACCTCCGACAAGCGCTCCAGCTAATCCAACCATGAATCCTTCAAGAATAAATATGCTGACAAGTTGCGTAGCAGAAAATCCAAAAGACTTCATGATGGCAATATCCCTACTTTTTTCAAAAACCGTTGTTATGAGAATATTGGCTACTCCGAAGCCTGAAACAACACCAACAAAAGCTACCAATGAAAAAACAATATAACCGATACGTGCAAACAGGGAGAGCACACTAGAGTTTTCTTCCTGCCATGTCAGGCAGCGATAGCCAGTAAGTCGTTCCAAATCCTTTGCCAACAGAAAATTATTAAGTGGGTCAGAAACTTTAAGCGAAATGCCAGAAACTTTATTTGCCGGCAATCGCGCAATGATTTGACCAAACTTGAAAGCAACAAAAACGCTGTTATCTATAGCATTGATTCCAGAAAAAAAAATACCAGCAATCTTACACTGCAAACTTTTTCCCATAGAAGTGATAATAATGACATCATCATTAAGTTTGAGATTCATATCCTTGGCTATGGTACGTCCCACAAGAAGTGCATTGGGTGTTTTTTCATACATAGCAATATCACCAGCAACAAGTTTTTTCCGAATGCCGCTTATAGCATCTTCTTTGTCGATAATAATACCTTTAAGCAGAATAGGTTGGTTTCGGCTGCCTTTAACAATCATAACCTGTGACTCAACATACGGTGAGGCAACGAGCACCTGTTTATTATACTCAGGCAAACTGAAAATACTGAGAATCTGACGATAATTTCTCACTTCTTCGCGTTCCTGTTTCTTGATATTATTTTCAACAAAAGCAACGGATGATGGCTTCCTACTTTCAAGAAGATTCACCGGTATGAGATGTATTTTCTCCCCTTTGACCGTTATATGGGGAGCTACATTCACAATTGTTTCAACAAAGGAATCAAGCAGACCGCGGGTCAGAGAATTGGTTGTAATCAACACCATAGTACTTACCGCAACACCAAATATTGTGATCAGAGTCTGTCTTTGTCGTCCGAAAAGATGTCGAATGGCTATATTGAACAATGTTTTCAGCATTAATAAACCCTCATGCAAATGCACTAAGAAACCTCTGCATAAGTCCGAAATTCCAGATAAGTGATTCCGTAATTCATTGATTTATAAAGATCGTAATTGTGGTTAAATAACTTGTGCAAAGGTTCCCTAAGAAGTATATGGGATATTTTTATTAAGTTACCTTGTATTAAAATCAAGTATAATAAATCCTGTAAAGAAAAAATCCAGGATAGAATGACTGAAACCATAAGCAATATAACCATTGAGCGAAAGCAAAATCATGTAGAAATCTGCCTGCATAACGACATTACTTTTAATCAGAAAACAACAGGTTTTGAACGGTACGAATTTGAGCATAATGCACTACCGGAAATTTGTTTTGCTGATGTTGATCTGTCAACAACTTTTCTCGGACGGAAAATCGCCGCACCTTTAATGATATCCTCCATGACAGGAGGATACAGCGAAGCTGATTTTCTAAACCGTCGTTTTGCAGAAACTGCTGAACAGTTCAGAATTCCGCTCGGTGTTGGCAGCATGCGCCAAGTACTTGAAAATAGTTTGCATCGAAAAAGCTTTTCTATTGTAAGAAAATACGCCCCATCTGTACAGGTCTTTGCTAACATAGGAGCTCCAGAAATCGGAAAAGGTTTGAAGAGTACCGATATTCATACTATGCTTGATCTTCTTGAAGCTAATGGACTCATTGTACACTTTAATGCCGCACAGGAACTTTTTCAACCTGAAGGTAATACTGATTTCCGTCATGTACTTGATCATCTTAGTACAATCACGGCCAAAATTTCTGTTCCAGTTATCGCAAAAGAGGTCGGGTGTGGTATTTCCTCGTCTGTCGCCCGCCAACTTATCGATATCGGTATCAAAGCCATTGATGTCGCTGGCGCAGGAGGAACATGTTGGCAAAAAATTGAGAATATACGCTATACAAGGAAATTCGGTAAAGAAACTCGTTTTAGTACACAAGCTTTTGAAGAATTGCTGAACTGGGGAATTCCTACTGCTCAATGTTTGATTGATATCACAGCACTCAAAAAAACGGATCAGAAATGCAGTACAGTGGAAGTCGTAGCTTCAGGGGGAATACAGGGGGGTATTGATATCGCTAAGTCATTGGCGCTCGGTGCAAATCTTGGAGCATCTGCAAGCTATTTCCTTAAAGCCCTTCATGAAGAAAAGCTTGAATTAACTATTGAATCTTGGTTTAATGATCTCAGGGCCGTCATGTTTTTGACCG
This sequence comes from Chlorobiaceae bacterium, assembly GCA_037134935.1. Lineage (GTDB taxonomy): Bacteria > Bacteroidota > Chlorobiia > Chlorobiales > Chlorobiaceae > Chlorobium. The sequence continues at coordinate 2,638 of JBAXLG010000021.1, forward strand.
GAGCAACAAACATTCAGGAACTTCGGAGCAAAAAACTTATCGTAAAACAATGATCTATGTCACCATGAATATACCATTAACACAGGAACTCGTCGAAAAAAAGTACAGGCATTACCACTTACAAATAAATAACGCACTCGGAAAATGTTTTCAAAAACAGAACCCGGTGACCCTTTATGCACCGGCAAAGTATATACTTGAAGGAAAAGGTAAAAGAATTCGTCCATTTCTTACACTCCTTGCTTCAGAAGCAGTATGCGGTTCTTCAGAACACACCATGAATGTTGCTCTGGCTGTTGAAGTCCTGCATAATTTCACCTTGATGCATGACGATATTATGGATCAAGCAGAACTCCGTCATGGAAGACCGACCGTTCACAGAGAATGGAACATCAATGCCGCAATACTATCTGGAGATATGATGATTGCCTACGCCTATGAACTTGCTTTGCAGGCAAAAAGCAGCCGTCACACAGAACTGGTTCATATTCTCAACGATGCCAATATCACAATTTGTGAAGGACAGGCTCTTGACATGGAACTCGAATTGAAAAAAAACGCTACTATTACCGATTATCTTGATATGATTGCTAAGAAAACAGGAAGACTTATCTCAGCTGCTCTTGAAGCTGGAGGTATTTCTGGTAATGCTACGGAAGAACAACTCCAAAATCTTGTACTTTTCGGTGAAAAGATAGGAAGAGCTTTCCAAATACAGGATGATTATCTTGATATTATGGCTGATAAGGGAAAATCAGGCAAGATTGCTGGTGGTGATATCATGAATGGTAAAAAGACCTACTTGTTGCTACGCTCGCTTGAACTGACCTCTGGAAAAGACCATAATCTCCTGAACTCCGTCATTATGAATAATGGTATCGCTACCGACATGGTACCTGAAATAAAAGCCATCTATGAACGGTGCGGTGTTCTTATAGAAACAGCATCACTGATAAACAGTATTACCGAAGAGGCGCTTAAAGCCCTTGATGACCTGCCTTATGCTGAAGGAAGGGAGTACCTTAAAGGATTTGCAAACATTCTCATGAACAGGGAGTTTTGATTTTCCCTTCTACCATGACGAAAAGTGTTTCCATAGAAAAAAAAACTTTGCTACTTGCCCTAACTCTTATTCCTGGTATCGGTGCGACAAAAATCAAGTCAATCACTAATCATTTACCTAACCTGACAGATATTTTACATGTTGATATAGCTGAGTTGATGAAAATTCCAGGAATAGGATCTTCTCTGGCACAGCAGGTTTATGCTTTTTTGCACAATTCCGAAAAAAGATTAACTGCTATAAATGCGGCAGAAAAACAGATTACCGATTTACACCGTTATGGAGCAACTCTTGTTACAATTCTTGATGTTGAATATCCGCCTCTTTTACTGGAAATCTATGACCCACCTCCTTGCCTATTTGTCAGGGGAAAAATACCGGCATCCCAAAGTCTCGGCATCGCTGTTGTGGGTACTAGACTGGCGTCGCAATACGGAAAACAGAGTACGGAAAAACTTTGCCAGGGTCTCGTTACCATTGGAGCAATCATTTTCAGTGGCCTTGCTTATGGCATTGATATGACCGCCCATAATGTAGCTATTAATAATGGCGGAATAACTGTTGCTGTTCTTGCGACCGGCATTGACACTATTTATACCGATCCGAAAGGAAAAATATGGCCGAAGATCATTGAACAAGGTGCCCTTATTTCGGAAGAATGGCTGGGATCGGAACTTTTGCCGGGAAAATTTCCGAAAAGAAACCGTATTATATCAGGAATTTCTTCTGGAACACTTGTTATAGAATCTGATATTAAGGGAGGTGCGCTTATTACCGCCTCTTACGCTCTTGAACAGAATAGAGAGGTTTTTGCCGTACCTGGGAGCATTTTTTCTCGGACATCAAGAGGAACAAATAAACTCATCCAACAAGGACAGGCAAAAGCGGTCATGCACGTTGATGACATCATAGTGGAACTCTGGCCACAATTCGCAAAAAAACTGTCAGAAAATCGCACTTTGCCAAGAGACAAAAAAGATCACCACCTCAGTGATCTTGAACGAGCTATTATGCAAATACTAAAAACTGAACCGGTCCATATTGACACACTGGCCACTCTATCAGGTATTGATATATCAACTCTTCTAGTACACCTTTTTGAACTTGAACTGAAAGCTGCGATCGTGCAACTACCGGGACAGTTTTTTCAGAAAAATTATAACTGACTCCTGGTTGGCAAGATCATTACGCTATCTTTTATTAACCGTTTATTTGACTTGATTATCCTCAAACATACTAATCCATTGCAATCGTTTAAAAAAAGGGGGTTGAGTTGCTAGCTTTTAGTAGTTTTTTAAACAGGAATTATTACCTTAGAAAATTGAAATAAGCTATTCATGTACAGCATGAACGGATGACCAAAAAAAACAACCAAATACCGCAATAGATGAAGTATACAGCGAAATTGAGCAGAGCTTTCCGCCGCATCATGCTGGCAGTAACCTTTTCTTTGATGATTGGAAGTTCTCCCGTGGTTGCCGCACCGCAAGATGCAGGAATAGTAGGAGTGGTTGAATTCGGAAAAATCATGCAACAGCTACCTGAAACAAAACAAGCCTACGACACTTTACAGTCGACAGTAGCCCCAAAACAAAAAGAGCTTGAGCGGCTGAATATGGAATTTCAGCAAGCAGTTGCTGCGTATCGGCAGAAAAGTGCAAAACTGACAGTGGCAGCACGAGAAAAGCAAGAAAAAGAGATCATGCGCAAGGAACAGGAGTTAAAAAAATATCAACAGGAGCAGGATACTGCCATTGGAAAAAAACAACGTGAACTGTTTACTCCTATTCGCGAAAAAGTAATGGATGCCGTGAAAGCAGTAGCTCAAAAAGAAGGCTTTACTATTGTTCTCGATAAAAACGAGAACCTTCTGGTCTATGTCTCACCAGACCATGACTTGACAGCCAAAGTATTAAACCTGTTAAATATTAAATAATTATCTCCTGTCTTGAAAAAGTTAATTATTCTTTTTCTACAGGTCATTCTGATAATTGTATCTGGATGTGGTAATTCTCATAAGGAACAACACTCTCCGGGAGAGGATTATATCGGTATCAGTCATCCAATACAGGAAAGTTGGACAGTAAAACTATTTATTTCAGATTTAGGAACCAAGCTGGGAGTAATAGCTGCTGGACACGATGCGATATATAGAACAACCACCGGGGATGAACACCATATTGACCAAGGCATCAGGGTGACCTTCTTTGACGTCAACAATCACACTACGACGTCAATAACAGCACAAAAGGCCGTTATTCATGATAATCAGGATATCGAGTTATTCGGGACTGTTATCATTACCTCTGGAAATACAACAGTCATAAAAACCGAGTATGCCATAAGAACTGCCAAAGATAAAATGATCCGTTCTGACAAGTTTGTAACTATTACAAGACCCAATGAAACCATCAAAGGATATGGTTTTGAAAGTGACCAAGACTTGTTAAAGTACAGGATTTTCCGAGTTAGTGGAAACACATTTATAAAATAATTAATGAAGGCCGTCCGTTCATGAAATTAACTGTATTGAAAGCAAAAATCCACAACGCTATAGTGACCAGCGGTGATCTTGAATATGAAGGAAGTATCACTATCGATAATGAACTTCTTGAAATGGTTGATATGATCCCTAACGAAAAAGTGCTCGTTGTCAACAATAATAATGGAGAACGGTTTGAAACTTATATTATAAAAGGACAACATGGCTCAAGGGAAATTCAACTCAACGGTGCAGCTGCACGATGCGCACTAGTTGGCGATGAGATTATTATTATGGCTTTCGCCGTTATGGAAGAAGTAGAGGCCCGAAACTATAATCCAACAGTTCTTATTGTTGATAAAAAAAACAACCCCAAATGCAGACGCCACGTTGGCGAGGCACATGAACAATTATCGTGATTCTCTAAAATTACAACATTAAAAATAAATGGGACTTGCAGTAATAATTTTGGCTGCAGGGAAAGGTTCTCGAATGAGATCAGACCTTCCTAAAGTTTTGCATAAAGTAAAAGAACGACCTCTTATTGAGTATGTTCTTGATGCATCAAACGCTCTTGATCCCGAAAAAACCATACTCATTGTTGGTCACCAGGCTGCTCTTGTCAAGAATGCGGCGGCTCGGTATTCTGTAACCACTACACTTCAAGAACCTCAATTGGGAACTGGTCATGCCGTTATGCAGGCAAAAACAGCGTTTGAACATTTTGAGGGAGAGATACTCATCCTTTCAGGAGATACGCCACTGGTTAATGTCCAAACGCTACAGCATTTGATTGAATTTCATCGTTCCGTAAATGCTACGGCAACAGTTTTGACTGCTGACCTCAAGGATCCTGCTGGCTACGGAAGAGTTATACGACACAATAACAGCGATATAGTCCTAAAAATTGTTGAACACAAAGATGCAACTGAAGAAGAACGTATAGTCCAAGAGATCAATTCAGGCATTTATGTTTTCAATGCACCAATACTGTTTCAGACTCTTGCAGAGATTACCACAAACAATACTCAAAAAGAGTATTATCTGACCGATGTGTTCGGTATTTGCTTCAACAAAAACAAGCGAGTTGTAGCCTTCAAAACAACCAATCATAACGAAATTATGGGGATCAATAATATGAAACAGCTAAGAGAGGTTGAACAGATATTACTAAAAGCTTGCTTGTAATTGCATCAAGGGCAACTCTAAACATAGATTTTTTCTCCATCACAGCAACCGACCAAAACAGCAACGACTATGATTTTGGTCTTTCTGATTTGGTACCCATTGTTTTTTGTCCTGTTATCAGCATAACATACTCCATTTTGCTTACAACAGGGCGTACTTATCCCCTGATGGCAGAGACTTTTTTCTTGAGCTGCACACATATCATGTTGTAGGTCAGATTTGTCAGGCCGATTTTAGTTGCTACTCTTGTGATGCCGATAGTGCGAACATACAGAGCTTTCATGCTGTTGGTCATGAAGCCGAAAATATGCTCAACTCTTGCCCTGATCCTTGAGCCTTGATTTAACGGTATTACTGACTTTGTGTTTAGGACTTAGTTTATGATACCTATTTCCGTTTTCATGAATCTGACTGTTCATGCCACAGTCAGAGATACTTTTATCCTGTCCAATATACGTACTGTCGCCATAGAGTTGCTGACCGGTATCATCATCATTGCTGATCAGGGTATCAAGTTTCTGAGAGTCATGAATAGAGGTATCCGTAACAGTCTATGCACTGATCAGTTTTGTTCCTTTGTCAGCTTTAAGATGTTTTTTGTAACCATAAAAGTTTGTCAGTTCTTCTTCGTCCATCAAGTATCACGATTTTTCTGACGCAGCTTATTGGGGTGAGTCATCCAAGCCTCAGGTATTCTACCCGCCTTGATTTTTTTGTTTTTTTCTCGGCTGTTTCGCTGGCGAGGGACTTCAACAAAACTGGCATCAACGATTTGGCCTGTTTTGGCAAAGAGACACTGATCGTCAAGAGCTGGGTTAAAACGAGAGAATAACACTTCAATAACGTTTTCCTTGATCAGTGTTTCTCGGGATTTCCAGATGGTCTTACTGTCTGGTACATTGTCACTTGTTTTTAGGCCAAGAAAACGCTTGAAACTCAACCGATCGGTAATTTATACGAAATAGTGACATCAGTGCATGAGCCTAACCCGTTATCTCTTATGATGATCGAGCATCCATGAATAAATAGAGATGCCCTTTCCCAAGGAAAGATGTTGCTTTGCTTGCGGCATATTCTTTTTTCCTGCAGCCAAGTAAATCAGCACTGATTCCTAAACTGGCAGCCGTTTCCTTTATTGTGGTATTACTGCGCAGCAGTAGTTCAACGGTATTAACCTTGAACTCTTTGCTATAACTACCTCCGACTCTCGTTCACTTGCTCTGTCATTGCTCATATCTCCTTTTAGTTGAAGATACACCTTTCCGCTCTGTCTCTTAAAATGTAGCAAATGCAGGGCACTACTGAGCTCATTGATAGATACTTAAAAGTTTCTAATTGTACAGAGAACAATGCCCTTCTTGACGTGTTATGAAGCAGTTTTGGCAAGGGTCAGTTCACCGGCAAGCATATCAATAGTAACTTCCTTTCCTTCTTGTACTTCTCCAGAAAGAATAAGTTCCGAAAGTCTGTTGGTTATTTTTCGCTGCATCACTCTTTTAAGCGGACGCGCTCCGAAGGATGGGTCAAATCCTGCATTGGCAATCCATTCAATTGCTGAATCTGAAATTGTGAGACTTATACGTAGCCGCATTGCCATCGCTCTGATATGGTTAAATTGGATCCGTACGATTTTTTTTAAGTCATCTTTCGTGAGCGGAGTAAATAGGATAATTTCGTCAATCCGGTTCAGAAATTCAGGCTTTACCTTCTGCTTAAGAAGCTGAAAAAGTTTTTCTTGAAGGATAGAAAACGTTACATCACGAATCGTACCATTCATTTTTTCCATTTCACTCTGAATTAATTGAGCACCAATATTACTTGTCATGATAATAATGGTATTCTTGAAGTTTACTGTACGGCCCTTGCTATCGGTCAGCCTTCCATCATCAAGAATCTGCAAAAGAATATTGAACACATCTGTATGTGCTTTCTCAATCTCATCAAGCAGTACAACGGCAAATGGCTTGCGCCTTACGGCTTCGGTTAGTTGTCCACCTTCCTCATAACCTACATAGCCCGGAGGAGCGCCGACCAGTCGACTCACAGTATGAGATTCCATGTATTCACTCATATCAATACGGATCATAGCATCCTCATCATCAAAAAGATATTCGGCAAGTGCACGTGCAAGTTCAGTTTTACCAACTCCTGTAGGGCCTAAAAAGATAAAGGAGCCGATAGGACGTTTATCGTCACTCATCCCTGCTCGCGATCTTTTGACAGCTTCACTTACAGCACTTACAGCTTGTTCCTGTCCGATAACTCGATTGTGCAGCTCCAGTTCAATATGTAGTAGTTTCTGCCGTTCGGACTGTAGCATCTTGCTTACAGGTATACCAGTCCATTTGGAGACAATGTCGGCAATATCCTCTGCATCAATCTCCTCTTTCATTATCAGATCATTAGCTGCTTTTTTTTCTTCTATTTTCACACGATTGTGTTCAAGATCTCGTTCAATTTGTGCGATTTTTCCATAGCGTATTTCTGCAACCTTTCCATAGTCGCCTTGGCGTTCAAATTCCTCAGCCTGCACACGAAGCTGTTCTATTTGCGATTTCAGGTGGCGGGAAGACTGAATCAACTCTTTCTCACTGTCCCATCGAGCTTTGATAAGGGTTTGCTCTTCAGTAAGGTTTGCAAGTTGTTTCTCTATTTCCTCCAAACGTTGTTTTGTATCAGCAGTGCCCATACTTTTTCTAGTGTTTAATTATGGCTTATGAATAATAAAATTATTGTAAATTTAAGGCCTAAAATTAAAAAGAGCCATAAACAACAACCACTTACCATAGAATATTAAAATATAACATGTAACAACGTGCAAAAGTTCTCAATTGGTTCACTCTCATTTCCGGATGACGGCTTTCCACTTTTTATTGCAGGACCCTGCGTCATTGAAAGTCGGGCTATGGCTATAAAAACGGCTGAAGAACTTCAGCGCATTACGCAACAGGAGGGAGTGCGTTTTATTTTCAAGGGTTCCTATCGCAAAGCCAATCGTTCTTCAGCAACCTCATTTACCGGCATTGGTGATATTGAGGCACTCGAAGTTCTTGCCGAAATCCGCCAAATATATGATATGCCAGTACTTACTGATGTACATGAAACCAAGGAAATCACTCTTGCTTCCCGTTATGTTGACGTACTCCAGATACCTGCATTTCTCTGTCGTCAGACCGAATTGCTGATTGCTGCAGGAAAAAGCGGTCTTTGCGTCAACATAAAGAAAGGACAGTTTATGGCTCCTGAGGATATGGCATTTGCTGCTGCCAAGGTTTTGCAAACGGGAAATAACAAAGTGATGCTGACAGAAAGAGGATCAAGTTTCGGTTATCATAATCTTGTAGTCGACTTTCGGGGGTTAGCAAAAATGGCTGAATCAGGATACCCCGTAATTTATGATGCTACACACAGTCTCCAACTTCCCAGTGCAGGTCAGGGTATTTCAGAAGGAGAACGCAAATATATTATGCCCCTTGCCTGTGCGGCGATTGCTGCTGGTGTGAACGGTCTATTTTTCGAAGTTCACCCCGATCCATCAAAAGCACTATCGGATCGGGCAACCCAGATTGCTCTGGATGATTTCGGGGCTATTGTCAAACAATTGTTGCATCTATATCGGTGCGTACACTCTCTTAAATTACTCTAAAACCAACATACTTTGACTGGTTTTCAATATTTCGGAATGCAGCCCTCACAGGCCGATCCATCAACAAAAATAGAGCATGCACTCAAAATTATCCGAGCGGTTATTTTTCCTGTTGATGGAGTTTTAAACGGTGGTCGAATTACATTTGACAGACATGGAGACGAACTCTGTTCAATCTCAGTCAGGGATGTTGTTGCTATCAGGGAAGCACAGAAGCAGGGATTGTATGTCGCGGTTATATCGGAAAGGGATGTTGAAGGTTATCGGCTCCTGCTCAAGAATCTTGGAATGAATGAGTTCTACTTCAATTTGAACAATCTATTGTTGGCCTATGAAACTTTTCGCGATTCCCATAATCTCATTGATGAAGAGTGTGCTTATATCGGCGATGATATCGGTGATCTAGCAGTGCTTGAAAAAGTAGGCTTCCCCGTAACTCCTATTGACGGAGCTGATTATCTTAGAAATCGTGTCGGCTATATCTCTGGATATGAAGGAGGGAAAGGGTGTCTGAGGGAAATTATCGAGTTGATTCTTACTCAGCAGGGTAAGTGGTTATATTCTGAACGTATAGAAGAGGATACCTGAAAAGGCAAGTCTTTTCCTGAAACTTTCAGTTTAACGTTTTAAATGCAACTTTATGTTAACGGTTAAAACTATACTACTGGCCGAAGATATCCTGTTGCGATCAGCAGAGGCAACATGGGATGTGACATAGGAAGTCTGTGCATAAATAAGCGAGTATTGGGATAAATTGCCTCAAGAATGTAACGGATAAACAACTATGTATAGGCTTGATGAAATCAATGAAGTAACTAAGGACTGATTCGTAAATAAAGCCAGTTTTTCTGAGAGATATAATAGCATCCGCCATATGCAATAATGCCTCATATCGCTCGTTAAGCTTTTTGCACCTCACCAGAATCTTTCGGCATTGATTGCATATGAGTGAGATGCTTTTACAACCCATCTGCGCGTTTTGTAATTTGGATTATCTCTTTTTTCCTGCACACTTTTTCTTTAAATGCGGGGTATTCAGTTGAGACTGCATAATGAGAAGGTCAGGCATACCTTGATATCCTTTATCAGCACACAGATGTTGTTTACTCTCCGGGTGCTCAATCACTATATGTTCAAGCACTGTTTCCAGCTGACTGACATCGTGCCGATTTGCTCCGGTTACGACTATCGAAAGGGGAACTGAAGTTGCTCTTTTTTTCAGAACATGGTAAGAAGTGAACAAGTTGGCATGAGGGATATTCTTAAATCGTAGAAATAAAAATGAAGCTCATAAAAAGAATTGAACAGATAAAAGCTGAGATAAGGCACGACTTTATTAATTTTCATCCGGAAGCCGGCTTTTTCGAGTGTTGTGGCATTCTTTATGTTCAGTGCGACAGCGCTCTTTTTGCGGTATATAATCAGTAACTTATTATAAAACAGAACAATGCAATGATTATCAAGCAATTATCGGTGTTTCTGGAAAACAGGACAGGACGACTGACCGAACTGACTGGTATTCTGGCTGAAAATGATATCAATATTTCAGCATTTAGTATTGCCGATACCGCTGATTACGGAATTCTGCGGATGGTTGTCGGCCGCCCGGAACAGGCTGCCGAGGTTCTGCGACAACATGGATTTGCGGTTAAACTCACTGATGTTGTCGGTATGGTTATTCCCCATAAACCTGGTGGATTGCACAAGGCGCTCCAGCTTTTTTCGGACAACAACATTGCCATTGACTACATGTATGCTTTTGCTTCGGGAGAGTGCAAGGCAACGGTTGTCATCAGAACAGAATCACTCCAGCAAATCATTGCTGTATTGCAGGAACATAACATGGAGTTACTGCAACAGGGCGATGTTTATCAGGTGTAAAAAGGGTCGCTCAAAAAAAACTGTTACCATGGTAAAGCATGGTACGTTTGATATTTTTTTGCTGCCGGTAATAACTAATTAATGATCATGTCAAGGTTTTCAAAAGCAGTAGCCTCGCTCCGTTCTTCAGAAATCAGGGATCTGATGATTCTGGCGGCAAGATCGGACATTATTTCTTTTGCAGGAGGAATGCCCGGCAACGACCTGTTTCCCGTCAAAGATGTGGAGGAGCTGTTTATGCAACTCGACATGAAAACAAAGCAACAGGCATTTCAGTACGGGCCAACGCCCGGCCTGCCTTCACTTCTTGAGTCGCTTAGTGGATTTCTTGAAAAGAAAGGATTGCCGGTAAAGGAAAACAGACTGCTCATTACTACAGGATCTCAGCAGGGGCTCAACTTGCTGGCCAAAGCCTTTATTGATCCGCAAGATTCGGTGCTTGTTGAAAAACCTTGTTTTATCGGGGCACTCTCGGCTTTCCGGGCTCATGAAGCTGATGTTAGAGGAGTTCCGATGGACAATGACGGTATTTCGATTGATGCACTACAGCGAGAAATTGCAGGGAAAGCAAAGCCAAAATTTCTCTATATCACACCTTATTTTCACAATCCCGCAGGTCTGCTCTATACTACCGGCCGCAAAGCGGAGCTTATTGACGCACTTCGCGGGCAGGATATTCCGCTTATCGAAGATGATGCGTATGGTGATCTCTATTTTTATGAAGAAGACCGTGACCGTCTTCAGCCGATAAAGTCAATCAATCCGGAAGGGATAGATATCTGCTATACCGGGTCGTTTTCGAAAATTCTTGGGCCAGGTCTGCGGCTGGGCTGGATGCTGGTACCGGAGGAGATCTATCAGAAATGTGAGCTTATCAAGCAGTCTGCTGATGCCTGTTCACCAAGTTTCACCCAGGTGCTGGCCGATGCATTCATCCGTTCAGCTAAGATTCACAGTTATATCGCCGAGGTACGCCAGGAGTACAAAAAGAGAGCTATCTGCATGGTTGCAGCTCTCAGGGAGCATCTGCCGGATTATGTGCACTGGAACGAACCGCGGGGAGGATTTTACCTCTGGCTGACTCTGCCGGAAGGGAGTGATGCAACCCGGATTATGATGCTGGCTCTTGAAGGGGGTGCGGTGTTTGTTGTTGGCAAAACATTTGATCCTGAAGGAACGCGTAACAATGCACTGCGACTTTCGTACTGCAACAACACTCCTGAACAGATTGCCAAGGGTATTCCGATTGTAGCCCGCGCCATACGGCAGATCTGCGGTTGATTGGGTGACAGCGATTATCAGTTGTTTCCGTTATTACTACTATAACGTTTATTGATTTGGAGTTTATCCATACGTGAATAGAGGGTTTTTGGATGCATGGCAAGCAGTTCTGCCGCACCGCCAGCACCGCTTACCCGTCCGTTTGAACGAGCGAGGGTGCAAAAAATCAGTTCGCGTTCCATTGCTGCCATATCGAGTTCAAAATCACGCATGGTTTTAAGTTGGCTGGTTAGCGGAGATTCGACTGCAGATAAAGCAGGGTTGAGAATTGTGGCAAAATCAAGCAGTGCGCCATCAGAAACAATAACTGCCTGTTCGACCAGATGGGCAAGTTCACGGATATTACCTTTCCACTCTCGTGCTACAAGGCGGTTCATGTCACTCTCCCTGAACAGGCGGAGTGGCTTACCGAACTCTTTTGAAAATTTTGCGGCAAAATGTGTGGCAAGCATGGGGATATCATTCCGGCGTTCACTAAGAGGGGGAATGATAAGCGGAAAAACGTTGAGACGGAAAAAAAGATCTTCCCTGAACCTTCCTTCAGAAACTTCTTTTGAGAGATCGCGGTTGGTGGCTGCGATAATACGAACATCAACTTTTATTATTCTATGTCCTCCAAGCCGTTCCAGTTCTCGTTCTTGAAGTACACGAAGCAGTTTGGCCTGCAATTCAAGCGGCAGTTCACCGATTTCATCAAGAAAAACAGTTCCTCCTTCTGCAAGCTCGAATTTGCCGATCTGCCGCTCTGTGGCACCAGTAAAGCTTCCTTTTTCATGGCCGAAAAGTTCTGACTCAATAAGCGAGGCAGGCAGGGCGGCACAGTTGATTTTAATCAATGCACGTTGCTTTCGGGTTGAAAGATTGTGCAGGGCACGGGCAAACAGCTCCTTGCCTGTACCGGTTTCACCCTGAATCAGAACCGTGGCATCAGTAGGTGCAACCTGGCTGACTCTGCGCAATACGGTCGACAGGGAATTACTTGTGCCGATAATTTCTTCAAAGTTATGAGCAGCCTTGATTTCATCAATAAGGCAGGTTCTTTCCCCCTCAAGCTTTAAACGCAGTTGATCAATCTCTTCAAATGCAAGATAATTCTGCAAAGCAAGGGAGAGCTGAGGAACAATAAGTTGTAGCGTAGCCTGGTCTTGTTCATCAAAAGAGCGGGAGGTATCGGAAATAATCACTCCGGCGCGACTTCCCGGCATATTCCAGAGCGGAATAGTGAGAAGGGAACAAACACCAAATTTTTCGCGGACATGTGTAAGAATACGCGAGGTCAAGCATAGCTGGAGAAAGGCTTCACCGCTATAACAGCCAGAATTGGTAATCAGGGAAAAATTTTCCCTAGCTATTTCCTTAACATCAATAACCTCAAACAGCTCGTTTGTAGAAACCTTTACAAATCCGATGTTGCTTTCGCGCAGGAAGTTGTCGTAAACACGAAAGCTGCCATCCTCTCCCATAACGCGGATGGCAAGAAAGGTACAGGGTAGCAGTTTGTCTATCTGCTCGCAGACTGCAAGCAGCATTCTGTTGCGGTCTTTGATTGTAAGCAGAGCATTGTTGATGGCAAGCTGCATGGCCGTCTGTGCTTCACGCTGCCGAAGTTCTTCATAGGCAAGCGCGTTACTGACGGCAACGGCAATAGGAGATGAGAGCGTTGCGAGCAGCTCTTTTTCATTTTCCAGCCACTTTTTTTCATCTTTTGATACAAAACAGAGAAACCCGATGACTTTTCCGCCTGTCCGTAACGGGGAGAGTACCACCTGCCGCATACCGAGATCGTAAAGTACCTGTGGTAAGGGGAAATCCGTTGAGTACCGTTCAAGAACTTCAGCGATCGTTAAAACCGATACGGATAGGTCACCAAGATGTTCTTCAATCCATGAACCGGCAATCGGCCTTTTTTTGCGTTCAATGCTCTCCGGAAGCTGAAAGCGCAGCATCTCAAAAAAAACATTGCTGTATCGTCTTTCTTTGTCGAGCGTTATAATCACAGCGGAATCAAACTCAAAAACAAGGCGAAGCTTGTCGGTAACGGTACGGAAAAGCTCCTGCGGATCTCGGATTGAACCGACAGCGTTGCTTATATACTGCATAAGCATGTGCGCTTCATGAACGGTACTCATAGTAACTGTATTGTTGTTTTTCCTGAAATTCAGGAAGGCAATATACGGAATATTCTTATTTTTTAAGAATTATACGTATGGCAAGAAAATCGTGCTTTTTGTATAAGTGTATAATTTAAAATCGCTTAACTGTTTCTGTTGAGATTGGCACACAAATTGATATGATTATAATAAGTAGAAAGAATAAGGGGTAAACATCACTGTACCATTATGAAGAGCAGACTGACAAGAACTGCCGGTATCGTAGCTACGGCACTCATACTTTCATTGCCATTACACGCTGCAGTTGCAGAAAACTCTGCTGAGGAACCACTCACTCTTGAAAAGAGCATCCAGCTTGTCCGAGATAATAGTCCTTTTTTAAAAGCTGCAGCTGAAGAGATTACCGCTGCAGATGCGCGAGTTACGAAGAGCAGAAGTGCATGGTTTCCGCAAATCTCTGCCAACGCCGGGTACACCTATCTTGATCCGGTTTCGGAAGTGAATTTTACCGGCACACCCTTTAAATTCATGCCCAACAACAATTACGATGCCAAAGTGACCGCGCGGTCCACCATCTTGGATTTCGGAAAACGGGGAAACAGTGTTGATGTTGCACTGAGCGGGAAAAAATCAGCAGAGTACTCACTCGAAATTTCCCGGCGGGAACTGTCCTGGCAGACCGTTCAGCTTTTTTACGGTATTCTCTTTCTGCGCGAAAGCATCAGAGTGGAAGAAAAGGAGATTGAGGCTCTCAATAAGGCGCTCGACTATGCAAAAAAACGGTACCAGGCTGGAGCTGCGACCCAGTTTGATCTTCTTTCTACTGAAGTACGTATTGCGGCAGCACGCAGCAGGGCGCTTGACTTGAAGCATGTATTACGCCGTAACGAACTGACACTGTGCCGTCTTACTGGTCTGGCAGACAATTCTTTGGTGAAGCTTCAGGGATCGTTTGTCGTTACACCAGAAGTTTCCAAAGAGTCCGAACTGGTTGCGCAGGCAGTGCAGGAACGACTGGAGTTGAAGCTTTCAAGAGAGGGTGAAAATGCTGCTAAAAAACAGCGTTCCCTTGCCATGAAGGCAGGAATGCCAGTCGTTACGGGAAGTATTTCTTACGGTACTACGAACGGCTTCCAGCCCGATATGAATGAAATGCGTAAAAATTTTGCTGGTGGAGTACATCTTGAAATCCCGCTTTTCACCGGATTCCGAAACAGTGCAGAACGGCAGGAGGCTACCGCTTTGATGCACGCAGCCACACAGCGCCGTCTCGATACTGAACAGCAGGCAAAAACGGATGTAGAGGCGACGCTTGATGCGCTTCAGACCTCTTCCAAAAAAATAGTAACAAGCGAAGCTCAGGTAAAACAGGCAGAGCTTGCAGCTGAACATGCCCGAGCGCGTTACGTCAACGGTATGGCCACAACTCTGGATCTCCTTGATACCGAAGCTTCGCTTTCACAGGCGGAACTTGCAAAACTGCAGGCAACTTATGAGTATGTAATGAACGGTTATACCCTGAAACGAGTAACCGGGGAGATCTTTTGGTAATATGGCCATATCACTAAAAAAAATCATCTGTGCTGTAGATTTTTCGATAGTTTCGGATGCCGTTATTCACTATGCCGCCGAAATGCACGGTACAAATATGGAACTGATTGTGCTTCATGTTGCGTCGGAAGGGGAGAAAAACAAGGGGCTGCACGGTATTCACTTGTCTGAGTTTTCGCGCTACAGCGATATCCTTCAGAAATACAGGGTAAAAAGCCGTTTTGCAATTCTGTATGGTGAACCCGCAATCTGCATTCTTAATTATGCTGCAGAACATGAGGCGGATATGATTCTGATAGGCTCACACGGCACTAAAGCCATTGGTCGGCTTCTTGTTGGAAGTACTGCGGAATCGGTTATGCGCAATGCTCACTGCCCTGTGGTGGTAATGAAAATACCTGACAACAATAAATAAAAACATGGAACAACCTGAATCGAAAACAATGACTGAAAACAACCCCTCCGGAAAAGAGCAGGCCAAAAAGCCTAACCCGATACGTATTGTGATTATGAGTATTCTTCTTGCTCTTGCCCTGATTTGGGGAGGCAGCAGGCTCTACCATTCGTTTCTTTATGTTGAAACCGATAACGCTCAGATAGATGGAGATATTTACCCTGTCATTTCGCGGGTTCCGGGTTCCATAGCTGATGTGCTGGTAAAGACCAATCAAGTGGTCAACAAGGGTGACGTGCTGATCCGGCTTGATCCAACCGATTACGAGGTGCGCCGTAACATTGCCGCAGCCGAGTTACTGAGTGCACAGGCTGCAGTAGAGGCTTCAAGCAACCAGGCAAATGCAGCCAGAGAGGGAGCAAATGCAGCAGAAGCAACAAGCAGAAAGTTACAGGCTGACCTGTGCCGTAACGAAAATCTGCGCAAGCAGGATGTGATTTCACAGGCTGAATTTGATGGATTCAAAGCCGGCGCACAAGCTGCCTCTGCGCAATATGCAGCTGCTACGAATCAGTATCAGGCTGCGCTTGCCCAGGTGCCCTTGAAAAAAGCTGAAGTTAAAAAACGCGAAGCCGAGCTGCGCGAAGCAGAACTGCAGTTGTCGTACACAACCATTACCGCACCTGCATCTGGTCAGGTTTCGAAAAAAAATGTACTGCCCGGGCAGTACGTTGCCCCAGGTCAGCAGCTTATAGCACTTGTAGGAAGTCAGGAACTTACTGTTCTCGCAAATTTCAAAGAGACACAGCTTGATAAAATAGCGCCCGGACTGCCGGTCATTATCAAGGTTGATGCCTATCCCGGCAAAGAGTTCAAGGGAAAGGTTGAGTCTCTCTCATCCGGCACCGGTGCGAAATTTGCACTGCTTCCGCCCGACAATGCCAGTGGAAACTTTGTAAAAGTAACGCAGCGTGTACCGGTGAAAATCATCTTTACTGAAAAGCTGGACAACAGGTATCCGCTGGCTGCAGGTATGAACGTCGTTGTCGAAGTAAAGGTAAAATAAGAGTTTTTCTTCAGCTCCAGAGGAGCAAGGCAAGAATACATATTGAACAGGAAACCATATAACGCATGGCCCAGCCCCAACAACAAAATGGCACCACAGTAGCAGCAATGCTGCCGAATCCCGCTCATCACTACGAAACCGGGGTTCGAAAGCTCATCATTACCCTGACGGTCATTGTTTCGGCCATGCTTGAGCTGATAGATACCACTATTGTGAATGTGGCCATTACACAGATAAGCGGAAACCTTGGAGCAAGTATTGAGGATGTGGCATGGGTAGTCACCAGCTATGCCATTGCCAACGTGATAGTCATTCCTCTTTCCGGCTTTCTCGGAAATCTGTTAGGACGCCGCAACTATTACATAGGTTCAATTCTGCTTTTTACCGTTGCATCGCTGCTTTGCGGGCTCTCTACCGACATCTGGACACTGGTTTTCTTCCGATTTCTGCAGGGCATCGGTGGCGGAGCGCTCCTGCCAACATCCCAAGCCATTCTTTACGAAACCTACCGGCCAGAAGAACGAGGCAAGGCAACCGGTATCTTTTCCATGGGTCTTGTGCTTGGCCCAACTATAGGACCCCTTCTCGGAGGATTTCTTGTGGACTACTTCTCTTGGGAGTGGTGCTTTTTCGTTAACATTCCAATCGGGATACTGGCGGCATGGTCATCCTTTTCTTTCCTTAAGGAGCCTAAGGTACGGCACTCAGTTTCAAAAATTGACTGGACCGGTATAGGACTGCTGGCGGTCGGCATCGGGTCACTGCAATTCATTCTTGAACGGGGAGAATCAAAAGACTGGTTTGAAACACCCTATATTACCTGGTTCACCATTATTGCCTTGGTATCTCTTGCTGCCTTTGTCTGGTGGGAGCTGCACACCGAAGAACCAGCTGTTGACCTGCGCGTACTTGCCCGCAGCCACAACCTGCCTATAGCAGCGGTACTCACCTTTGTTGTGGGGTTCGGTCTTTACGGATCGCTTTTTGTCTTTCCCGTCTTTGTACAGCGTCTGCTCGGCTTTACCGCAGTACTGACAGGGTTGGTGCTTTTCCCAAGTGCTATGGTAACCGGTATCATTTCCATGCCGCTTGGCATCGCCATGCAGAAAGGCGTTTCACCCAAAAAGCTGATGGCCATAGGCATGGCGGCATTCATCGCCTTCTGCTGGATGCTTGGTCAGCAAACCATGCAATCGGGCGCCGAAAACTTCTTCTGGATACTGCTTTTGCGAGGTTTTGCTCTGGGTTTCATTTTCATTCCTGTCACCATGCTTGCTGTATCGGGGCTGCATGGCAGAGATATCGGCCAGGCAACAGGGCTCAATAACATGGTGCGCCAGCTTGGAGGCTCATTCGGCATAGCGCTGATCAACACCTATATTGTCAAACGGGTAGGGGAACACAGAGTAGAACTGCTCAGCCATCTCTCGTTTTACGATCCGGCTGCCGTTGCAAGGCTTGAAGTTATAAAGCAGACAGCTACCATGAAAAGCGGACTTTCGCCCTCCGGCGCAGAGAAGGCCGCATTAAATTCGCTTGAAGGTATAGTAACCGTTCAAAGCCACCATCTTGCTTACATGGACGCCTTCATGCTTGTGGCACTCCTTTTTGCAATAGCCTTGCCACTGCTTTTCTTCATCAAGATAAAAAAAGAGGAAAAAGCAGATCTCTCGGGGGCGCACTGAGGACGAGTGCTTTTTAATGTGTACGCGAAATAATTCATTTGCTATCGATTAAACTCAGCAAATGGCATGCCTCAACTTTGAAAGGTTGTCTTTAATTCCTCTATCGCAGAGACATGGATTATTATAGCCAATCCGGTCTGGTTCATTGGTAATCGCCTACTTGTACTTTTTACGATGCGGTGTAACTGCTGTAGGCCTTGCGGATTGTCCGGCTGAAGATCACAAGCACAACTGCAGCAAGAATTGTTACCAGACATCCCAGGCGAATGGCAATCCCTGTGCCGAAATGTTCCGAGAGGAAGCCGATTTCAAGGTTGCCGATGGGCATGAATCCCATAAAGATCATCATGTAGAGGCTCATTACCCGGCCTCGGTAACGATCGTCAACCGTGCTCTGGATTGTAGCACTGAGAGTTGAAACTGCCGCAACGAGACCGAAACCAGCAAGAAAAAGAAAAAACAGTGCCAATGGGAGTAACATTGTATAGGTAAACCCGATAAGAGCTAAAGCGAAAAGAATGGTTCCGCCAGCAATAAATACAAGACGGTCAATTTTATTTGAGTATACGGAAACCAGTATCGTACCTATGACAGAGCCAAGACCCGAGATACCGTACAGTGAACCCAGACCCGAAGCATTCATGTTGAACGTCTTTTTTGCAATGACCGGAAACATAGTAATATAGGACCAAGCAAAAATAGCGATCACAGCAATAAACAAGATACTTGATCTTATTACCGGGTGCTCCCATGCATATGTCAGCCCGCTTCGAATCGCCTGCAGAGGATGCTCGGCTGTTTCCATGCCGCTCTTTTTCGGTAGGGATTTCATTAAAAGCAGAGAGAGAATAACTGCAAGAAAACTGACCCCGTTTACCAGAAATGCAACACCTGTACCGGTTGATGAAATAAGAAATCCGGCAATGGCAGGGCCGATAATCCGTGAAGCATTATAAATTGCCGAATTCATTGCAATGGCCGAAGGCAGTTGCTTGTGCTCCACAATTTCACTGAGAAAAGCTTGCAATGCGGGCACATTAAGAGCATTCACACATCCGAGAAGAAAAGAAAGAAACAGAATAATATTTATTGTTACTGTACCAGTCAGCGCAAAAAAACCGAGGACAAAAGCAAGCACCATTGCCGATGATTGCGTCCAGAAGAGAATGGTCCGTCGTGGGTACCGGTCAACCAGCACTCCACCGAAAAGGGAGAGAAACAGTGTTGGTAAGGTTGATGCCGCAGCTACAAGCCCCACGTCAAACGCTGAACCGGTTATTTCAAGCACGAGCCACCCTTGTGCAACCATCTGTATCCAGGTACCAATCATGGATATTACCTGTCCCGGAAAATACCGTCGGAAATTTGTACTCTCAAATGCAGGAAAGGCCGACAGCAGATTTTGAGAAACACTGCGTTGCTTTTGAGATTCAGGGGAATCGCCAATTTTGTTTGTAACGGAAGCGTCAACCGGTAACGTCATTGTGGCAGTGTATCTTCATGTAGTTTTTTTATTACAGTTCAAAGGTATTAAAATTAGCACCATTTTTATTTCAGGATTGACAAGATATCGCAAGCAGAAAGAGAAAAATACTTTCCATTTTAAAATTTATACCAGTAAATTTCTCCTATCAAATAGGTTATCTAAGGCGTGTCAAATTTTATCAATAACAAACAGAAAGGAGTTATTTTGACTAATGTAGTAAATCCGGAGACTATCGGAGTGTTCGGGCTTATCATCACTGTTTGGGTTTTTGGCCTTGAACAGTTGGGGATTGGGCTGGATAGAGAGACCGATCATGAAAAACTTGGAAGAAATCTCAGTAATATTGCACTCTGCTTCGGTGCAGCTGCCCAGATTTTTACAGCTCTTTGTTTTTACCTTTTCGATGTGGGGATGCTTCCCGAATTAAGAATCTATTTAGGAACTATCTTTGCAACCTACGGGCTTTTCTGGATTGTTGTAGCTATGCATTTCTACAATCCTGGTGATAAAAAGGTCTATGCTCACTTCTTTTTCGGCATCTTTTGTATGACAGCAGTTTTCAGCTACAAAGCCATACTTCTTGGAAAAATATGGCCTTTAGGAACAGTGCTGCTTCTTATTGGTTTACTGACCATCTTATTGCCATTTGCATGGTACACCCAAAACAAGGTCATTACAAAAATTTGTGGAGCCACAAATATCGCCATTGCACTTTGCGCTATACCGATCCTGTTACACTCATTAGGATTGTAACTTGGAGTTTTACTGTCCGAAACATTAGCTGATTTTTTCGAAATGTTTCGGACAGTATTCAATGTATTTAAACCATCAACAACCAGAGGGGAGTGCAGTGGTTTCTATAAATCTTTGCCGAGTATAGATATAGGAGAGCATGCTCTAAAGAAAAAATTGTAAGTGCAAACAATCTACACTGTGTAGTTTTGCGAATTTCGCCTGATTTGCTAATATCAGCCTTAACCGGACGTCTATACGGTATAAACAGGAAGAGATTTTTTTTCAAAAAAGAAACATATTACATGCCATGAGCGACAACATCTATAAAAAAATTGAAATTGTCGGTTCTTCAAAAACAAGCATTGAGGAAGCAGTAAGCAATGCCGTTGCCAAAGCAGCAGAAACAATCAGAAACATCCGTTGGGTTGAGGTTGTGGAAACCCGTTGCCATGTTTCTGAACAGAAGGTTGCCTACTGGCAGGTTACTGTTAAAATCGGGTTCACCCTCGATTAAAACTTGTTCGTAAATAATTCCAAAGTTATTGGACGACTATAATAGAGGCTGTTTTGCTGATTAGTGTCGTGTTCTGTCAGTTCATTGTTCATTCAAATGTAACAGAAGTTTCAAAGCTGCTTGAGCTTCGGCTCAAAAGGCTAAAGAATAGCTTTAAGTTATAACCATTCACGACACTGGTTCAACAAAGTGATGTGCTGTTTACGGCTTTTTACTGGCTGAGACCTCATGATCATTTTTTGCGTCTGCAGTTTCAATAGTTTTATTTTTTGGTGTTGGAGCCTCTATGGCGTTATTGAATTCATTCTCAAGATCTTCCTGCGCTTTTTTAAATTCTTTCATTCCTTTCCCGAGCCCCCTCATCAGTTCAGGTAGTTTTTGCGGTCCGAAAAACAACAGGATGACAAGTAAAATAAGTAGAAGTTCTTGTCCACCCAATCCAAACATAGTAGTTTCTCCTCAGGTTATAATGATGAAGTATTAGTAATGGCCGTACAAAAAAGTACAAACCGGTTCAGTGAAGCGCTGCAAACTTTTCAAGCAGAGCAATTTTGTACCAAATATAAGCTATTCGTTTGAATTATTGATTGTGTCATTGTGTTGAGTTTACAAGGCGTCTGGAAGCGTTTACTATCAAGGGTATATCGAAAAACCTATAACCGTTGATACCTGTGAGAAAAATGAACGATCAGACTTTTTTTCGGTTTGTCTTTATATTTCTTGTAATGGGATTATGTTCAGAGTTGTAAATAAAGAAAGTATATTCGTTATCATTAAAACAATCAACCACGGCCAAAGCCGTAATTGTGAATATTGACGTATTATGGCAGATATGAACGTTTATTTTGATCACAATGCCACAACTCCGCTTCATCCAGAGGTGAAAGAGGAAATGATTGCGGCGATGGAGATATTTGGCAATCCTTCCAGTATGCATTCGTATGGGCGTGAAGCTCGTGCAAATGTTGAGGCATCCCGACGGAAATTAGCTGATTTCATCGGTGCTGATGATGAGGAAATTATTTTTGTCGGTAGCGGTTCAGAAGCCAACAATACCGTGCTTTCGCTTTTTGTTTGTGGTACAAGCCAGTGTATTGCCGGTTCCAAGATGCGCAGCACGATTATAACAACAAAAATCGAGCATCCCTGCGTGCTTGAGACATCTGAATGTCTTGCACATCGTGGTGTAAAGGTAAAATATCTTGATGTGGACCGGTATGGTAAAGTTGATCTCGACCAGCTTGAAGGTATGCTTGGTGATGAGATAGGCTTGGTTTCTGTTATGATGGCAAACAATGAGATCGGCACTCTGCAGGATATTGAAACCATTGCCAGAATGGTGCACGCAAGTGGAGCTTATATGCATACGGATGCTGTACAGGCAGTTGGTAAGGTGCCTGTTGATGTACGGAAACTCGGGGTTGATTTTTTGACCATTTCAGCTCATAAAATTTATGGACCAAAAGGAGTCGGGGCTCTTTTTGTAAAAAAAGGTATTCCCTATTGCCCATTGATCAGAGGAGGTCATCAGGAGCGAGGCAGGCGGGCAGGAACAGAAAACACCCTCGGTATTATCGGACTGGGAAAGGCTGTTGAAATCAGAGCAATTGAAATGCCTGGAGAGGAAATGCGGTTGCTTGGTTTGAAACATGCGCTGAAAAAGGGAATTGAAGCCCGGATTGATGATATCTATTTTAACGGTCATCCGGAAGATGCTCTTGCTGGCACCCTGAACGTATCTTTTTCAGGAGTAGAAGGTGAAGCGGTTTTGCTTTATCTGGACCTTGCAGGCATTTCAGTGTCAACCGGATCTGCATGTGCGTCAGGTTCTCTTGATCCTTCCCATGTACTTCTTGCGACCGGAGTGGATGCTGAACGTGCACACGGTTCGATCAGGATAAGTCTTGGGCGAGGAAGTACCATGCAGGAGGTGGATTATCTGCTTGAAGTTTTACCGCAAACAATTCAACGAGTCAGGAACATGTCAACGGCATATTTGGCATCAAAAAAAGGAGGAGTGCATGCTGCAAGCAGGTGAGTGGGCATATAGCGAAAAATTGAAGGAACACTTCATGAACCCCAAAAATATTCTGCAGGGTGAGAATACCGATGATTTTGATGGAGTCGGGATGGAAGGTAATCTGCAGTGCGGGGATCAGATGATGGTAGTTATAAAAGTGGATAAAGAAAAAGAGATAATTACTGATTGTCAGTGGAAAACTTACGGTTGTGCTAGTGCTATTGCCAGCACTTCGGTTCTTTCTGAAATGGTTAAGGGCAAGACACTTGATCAGGCCTTTTATATTTCTCCCAAGGATGTTGCTCAGGAACTTGGTGGTCTGCCCGATCACAAAATTCATTGCTCCGTACTTGGTGATAAGGCATTACGGGCGGCAATCAATAATTACTATACCCGCAATGGCATGGCTGACAAGGTAAAGCAGGAGCAGGCCAAGGTGATTTGCCAGTGTATGAATATTACTGATCATGATATTGAAGATGCTGTGCTGGAAGGGGCACGCACTTATTTTGAGTTGCAGGAACGTACCAAGCTTGGTACGGTATGTGGGCAATGTAAAGATGAAGCTGAAGCACTTGTTGAAAAATTCAAACATATCCACTTTGGCGTTTGATGTTAATAATAATGAGAAGAAGTTGGCGTGTTTTTTTCTGTGTTGACTAAAAGTGCTATAAAAACTAATGGCATGGGGAGTTTTTCTTGTGCAGCAGTTTTATGAGGAGAGAATGGAAAAAAGCAATGTTGTTTTTTGCCGTTCTTTCCATAATGTCATTTTTGATCAATTTTTGCTGGGAATCGGTGCAAGGGCTGCTTTATGTAGAGCATCCGGCTATGGCCGCTATCGACTATGTGCCGATGATGCTGTTCATGGCGGCCATGGATACTTTTGGAATAATTATTCTTTATGCTTTTACAGCTATTGTGACTTGCAAATGGTTCTGGGAGACCACAACTCGAAATAGCTCAATTTTTTTTCTTATTGGCTTTTTTACTGCCTATGCTGTTGAGTATATCAGTGTTTTTCCTTTGCATCTCTGGCATTATTTAGCAGGAATGCCCCTTGTGTTCGGAATTGGGCTGTTTCCCCTTTTTCAGCTTTCGCTTACCGGAATTTTTTCTGTTTATATGGCTAACAAGTTAGTTTTCAAAGGGTAAAGGGCTTCTTCACGACACGCATGCTTATTGGTTTAATTTTTAAAATGAAAAAAACTTTATACTGGAAACGTCTCATCCATCATGAGCACTGAATGGAATAACACGTTCTATATCCACACTTTTGGATGTCAGATGAATCAGGCTGATTCCGAGATCATAACCGCTCTGCTGCAGCATGATGGATACGTGCCCGCAGAGAGTGAGGAGAAAGCGGGGATTATTCTGCTTAATACCTGTGCAGTCAGAGAAAATGCTGTTGAACGAATCAAGCATTATTTTCAGCATGTTAAAGGCCTGAAAAAAAGACAAAAAGGCCTGATTCTTGGAGTTGCAGGTTGTATACCTCAGTTCTATAGAGAACAGCTGTTTTCAAGTGCTCCAGTTGTTGATTTCCTTGTCGGTACAGATGCTTACCGCACTATTCCGTTTCTGATAGAGAGTGCACGTTCCGGACAAAGGGACGCGTCTCTGGAATTTAATCCGGCGGAAATGTATGACGGGATTGACCCTGTCAGAAAGGGAGCGATAAGTGCCTATGTGCCGGTCATGCGGGGGTGCAATAACATGTGTGCCTATTGTGTTGTTCCGTTTACGAGAGGTCGTGAACGCAGTCATGCCGTTAGTTCGATACTTGAAGAAGTTCGGCTGCTTGCAGCTTCAGGATACAGGGAGATTACCCTGATCGGGCAGAATGTTAATTCATACTGCGCTCCTGAAGATGGTTTGGATTTTGCGGGACTGCTCAATGTTGTCAGCAGGGAAGCGCCTCAAATGAGGGTACGTTTTACTACTTCCCATCCGAAAGATTTTTCTGAAGCACTTGTGCATACCATAGCAAATCATCCTAATATTTGCAATCATATACATTTGCCTGTTCAATCCGGTTCGTCGAGAGTACTTGCCCTAATGAATCGAGGGCATACTATTGACGAGTATCGGGAAAAAATAGCGCTCATACGTTCGATTATTCCTGGAGTATCAATTTCAACCGATATTATTGCCGGATTTTGCGGAGAACGCGAGGAAGATCACCATTTAACATTGGAGCTCCTTTCTGATCTCCGGTTTGATTCTGCTTACATGTTTTTTTACTCAACTCGGCCGGGAACTCTTGCGTCACGGACCCTTGAGGACGATGTTGCTGAAGAAGTCAAAAAACGGAGGTTACAGGAGATTATTGATGTACAAAACAGTATCTCATGTGAGCTTTTTCAGCAGTCGATTGGTTCGGTTGTTGAGGTTCTTGCTGAATCTGAAAGCAGGCGTTCTGTGCAGCAGCTTATGGGGCGTACGGATACAAACAGGACTGTGGTTTTTGAACGTGAAGGCTATCATCCGGGTGATTTTCTGAACGTACTTATTACAGCCGCTACATCAGCAACCCTTATTGGCAGATCTGTAAACGGAAGTTTAGCGTTGGGGTAAACGGAGTAGTTGCGGTGTTGTTCGCATATAGTTTTTTTATCTTGAGTTGTATTTGTAGATTACATTTCTTATAAAAAAATATCATTTAACAATAAGCCCTTTTAAGAGCTTTTGGAGATAAGTTGAGTATGCCAGTTCCCGCAAGATTTGGGTTTATTGATAAAGTAAGAGCACATCTTGAATTGCTTGACCCAGTAACCTGGTTGAGTGTTTTCCCTTGCCTTGCCGCAGGAGTAATGTCTTCAGGAGCCATGAGGCCTACTGTTCATGATTATCTGCTTCTTTTTGCTGTTTTTCTTATGTTTGGTCCTCTGGGTACTGGTTTTAGTCAGTCAGTCAACGACTGTTTTGACCTTGAGCTTGACAGGGTCAATGAACCTACCCGTCCGATACCTTCGGGTCGACTGACCGAAAAAGAGGGTTTATGGAATAGTATTATTGTTCTTCTGCTTGCCATTGGTATAGGAGTGTTTCTTTTTCTGCATATTGGTGGTATTCGTGGAACTGTTATTCTCGCTTCAATTCTGTCAGCTCTTTTTGTCGCTTACATTTATTCTGCACCCCCTCTCAAGCTTAAAAAGAATATTATTACCTCAGCACCAGCAGTTGGTTTTTCTTATGGTTTTGTTTCCTTTTTATCTGCCAATGCTTTGTTTGGCGACATACGCCCTGAGGCTATATGGCTGGCCAGTTTGAACTTTTCGATGGCGGTGGCATTGATCATACTTAATGACTTTAAGTCAGCGAAAGGTGATAAGGATGGTGGTCTGAAGTCTATGACGGTCATGATTGGCGCCCGCAAAACTTTTTTTGTTTCTTTTGTGATCATTGATCTTGTATTCGGGGTATTGGCATACCTTTCTTTTACCTGGGGATTTCTGATTCCTACAGCGTTTGTTTTGATTAGTCTTGTTCTCAATTTTGTTCTTCAGATTCAACTTTTGCGTGACCCGAAAGGTGGTATCTCATTTCTGAACAGTGCTGTAGAAGATGGATTTGGTAATGCAATCGGAAAGAGCGATGTACAGGAACACAACGCGTTTCTCCGCTTTCAGGTGGCAAACAATATTTTGTTTTTAGTTAGCAATCTTCTTATTGCCGGGTTGGTTGGTTTGAAATACATGTGAGGTTTTTACTTGAAATTGTATCCACATCGTACAGAGGAAGCAAAATGATCTTCTTACATCATTAAACGTCTTCCTGTTTCTGTTTCAGATTGTAATCTGATCTTAGTTTTAGTAATTATTCCCTTTGTAACATGCTGATACCATACTTACAGTATATTAACAGAATGATAAAAGCAAAGTAGAATTAAAACGTAATGGTGCTATGGATATTTTTCAGACGGTTATATGGCATAATGTACTAATTACCCTGCTGACCTTTCTCTATGTCTTTAGTGTACCGCCTCTGATGGACTATCTTGTTACTAATTATGGTCTTGCGCGGGATATTAGCCGTAAAATTACTCATATCTGTGCCGGTTCTGTTATAGTTTTTCTCCCTCTTTTTATAGACAGTGACTGGTCTCGTTATCTCAACATTACCGTATTTGCTCTCTGGACTTTATTGCTTATACAGAAAGGCTTTTTTGCGGCAGATGACGACCAAACGGTGAAAACCATGACTCGTAACAACGATAAACGTGAATTGCTTAAGGGTACGCTCTATTTTGTAATTGTGGCCATGATCTGCGGAACCGTTTATTACAAACAACCGGCAGGGGTTCTTGCTATGGCGATTCTCGGCTGGGGTGACGGTCTGGCTCCGGTGATTGGTACTCGATACGGGAGGATGAAATACCGGGTACTTAGTGATAAAAGTATTGAAGGGAGCCTTGCTTTTCTTCTTGGCAGTATTGCCGCCGGACTTTTCTTTGTTCAACTCATTGTGCCCGGATCGTTTTCTGTAGGGAAAATTATTGCTATTGCAGTTATTGCAACAATTGTGGAAGGTATCAGCCCCAAAGAGGTTGATAATCTTACTATTCCTGTTGCTGTAATAGCAGCATCCCGTTTTTTGTAAATGTAAGATGAACGTATGAAGAGCGGGGTGAAACGGGCGGTATATTTTATCAGTGATATTCATGTTGGCCTGCAGGACGAAAAAAGCGAGCACCTCAAGCTTCTAAACCTCGAACGACTTTTTGCTGTCATTAAGGCAGATGGTTGTTCGCTTTATATGCTTGGAGATATTCTTGATTACTGGATGGAGTTTCGCCATGTCATTCCAAAGGGATTTACCCGATTATTTTGTTTATTGTCTGATCTTGTGCAACACAACATAGAGGTGGTTTATGTTGCTGGTAACCATGATTTTTTCCTCGGGCGGTATTTTGACGATGAGCTCGGCGTAAAAACGCTTTATGGTATGCATGAGTTGCCGATTGATAGTTACAAATTCATTATTGCACATGGTGACGGTCTTGGAAAGGGGGATATAGGCTACAAACTCTTTGCCCGTTTAATAAGGAGCCGTTTCAATTTAACTCTCCTGTCCGGGTTTCATCCGGATATGGCTATTGGCTTCATGAAAAGATTATCGCAATTGAGCCGCAAGCATAAGCCTGACAATCGTGTTTTTGAAACTGATCGTTTATTGCATTTTGCCGAATCGCTGGCGGCTGAAAAGGAGTTTGATTACTTTTTATGTGGCCATAACCATGTTCGGAGTATAACGGCGCTTGCTGGTGGTCAGAGAAGGTACGTCAATCTCGGAACATGGATTGAAGGTGCTACGCCGTATGGCGTTTTTAAGGATGGTGTTTTTCAATTAAAGGAATTATCATATTAAATTTTATAAGAAAGCTGCTGCTATGAGTAATTCAAACAATGTGCTCAAACTTGGTTTGCCGAAAGGAAGTCTTCAGGATTCAACAATAGATCTTTTTGCTCATGCAGGATTTCATTTTTCTGTTCAGAGCCGATCCTATTTTCCTTCTATAGATGATGATGAGCTTGAAGCTATACTCATAAGGGCGCAGGAAATGGCTCACTATGTTGAATTAGGTGCTTTTGATGTCGGGTTGACTGGTAGGGATTGGATTATCGAAACTGATGCCGATGTGATAGATGTTGCTGATCTGGTTTATTCCAAAGCTTCCATGAGGCCGGTTCGCTGGGTACTTGCTGTTCCTGAAAATTCTCCGGTAAAATCTGTTAAAGACCTTGAAGGAAAGCACATTGCTACCGAAGTAGTCAATATCACAAAGAAATACCTTGCCAAAAACGGGGTCAACGCTTCAGTAGAGTTTAGCTGGGGCGCAACTGAAGTCAAGCCCCCCGATCTTGCTGATGCCATTGTCGAGGTAACCGAAACCGGCTCTTCGCTCAGGGCTAATAAACTAAGGATTGTTGATACTGTTCTTGAATCTACAACAAAACTGATCGCTAATAGAAACTCATGGAACGATCTCTGGAAACGCGAAAAGATTGAGAGCATGGCCCTGATGTTGCAGGGTGCTATCAATGCTCAAGGCAAGGTAGGACTGAAAATGAATGCTCCAAAGTCTGCACTTGATCATATTATAGCCATTATTCCAGCTTTACGTCAGCCAACTATTTCCCATCTTGTCGAACAGGAGTGGGTAGCATTGGAAGTTATTGTTACCGAAAAAATTGTACGCAAGCTGATTCCAGAACTGAAGAGAGCTGGTGCCGAAGGCATTTTTGAATACAATATTAACAAACTGATTGACTGAAAGGCCCCTTTTGTAATTTATGAACCTGCTGGCTGCTCGAAAGGGCGGCCTTTTTTAGTGTTGTTATGATACTCATCTATCAGATAGTGGTATTGCTTTCACTACTGTTTTTTTTAGCAATTTTGCTGAGAAACATAGTTGATTTGCCAAGTATGCCTGTAGAATCAGCCTTTAAAACCCCTTTTGTATCAATTCTGGTACCCGCTCGAAACGAGGCACTGAATATTGAACGCTGCGTTCGATCGCTTTTAAAACAGGATTACGGTTCGTTCGAGATTCTTGTGCTTGATGATGGTTCAACCGATGCCACTCCAGAGTTACTCCGTACGCTCGTCGATGAATCAAAGCAGCGTTTGAGGGTAGTGACGGGAGAGCCGCTTCCAGATGGATGGCATGGAAAGGCATGGGCCTGTTTTCAGCTTGGGCGTCAGGCAAAAGGTGAGCTTTTTCTGTTTACAGATGCCGATACTATGCACGCTTCTGATGCCCTCCGCAGGTCGGTCGCGGCTATAGAATCTTCGCATGCAGATATGCTTTCGGTGACACCACACCAGGAACTTTGCTCGTTCTGGGAACAGCTTGTTGTGCCGCTGGTTTATTTTATTCCCATGTGTTACTTGCCGTTTCGGCTTGTACGGACAAGCAAAAATCCCGCTTTTTGCTTTGCCATCGGGCAGTTTATGCTTTTCCGCAGAGATTTTTATGAACGGATCAATGGTCATGCAGCAGTCAAGGAGGCTATTGTTGAGGATGTCTGGCTTTGCAAGTCTGTGAAAAAAGCCAATGGCAGGGTCATAGTATTCAATGGTTCCGATGTGGTCAGCTGCAGAATGTATCGTACCCGCCAAGACATTTGGGATGGATTTTCAAAAAACCTTTTTGCCGGTCTTGGTTACAGTACACCCGGTCTGTTTGTGCTCATGATGCTTACTGTTGTTTTTTATATTGTTCCTTATGTGTTTTTTTTTCAGGGTTTGTTTCAAGAGATGTTCAGTGTTTTGTTATTCTGGCTGCCGCTTACTCAAATTGTTATAGCTCTTCTTTGCAGGGTTATTATTGCCCGTGTATTCAGCCAGCCACTTTCTGTTGTTTTTCTTCACTTGCTGTCACAGATTGCGCTGCTTGCCATAGCTTGTAACTCTTTCTGTATTATAAAATTCGGAAAAGGAGCTCAATGGAAAGGGAGAAGCTATAATTTTCCCAGACGAAAGGAAGATTTAGGGTAAGGGGATTAATTTTTGTTAAATTATCGGACTAATTTAATATTATAATCCCTCGACCAGAAAAGGGGAAACGTTAAAAGCGTATCAATTCAAAAAAAGTATTGTTATGGGTTTTTTATCGAAAATATTCGGAAAAAAGGAAGTTGAACTGAAACGTCCGGGGATTATAGAAGACCCCCGTCTGATAAAGACACTGGAAGGCCATCTTGATAGAGTACTGGGCGTGAAGTTCAGTGCAGACGGTAAAAAGCTTGTCAGTGGAGGCTTCGACGAGTTTGTTATTCTGTGGGACGTTGAATCAGGTAAATCGCTTTTCACTATGAAAGGCCATGAAACATGGGTCGAATGCATTGATTACAGCCGAGATGGCCGGTGCCTTGCAAGCGGCAGCACTGATAGCACGGTGAGAATATGGGATGCGGCGACCGGTCAATGCATTCATGTTTGCAAAGGCCATGATACAGCAGTCCGTATGGTGGCATTCAG
This sequence comes from Chlorobiaceae bacterium, assembly GCA_037134935.1. Classification (GTDB taxonomy): domain Bacteria; phylum Bacteroidota; class Chlorobiia; order Chlorobiales; family Chlorobiaceae; genus Chlorobium. The sequence goes on from JBAXLG010000021.1 coordinate 33,730, forward strand.
TCCCGACAGCAAGGTTTTGGCGAGCTGTTCACGTGATACCACCATCCGACTTTGGAGTGTTGAAACAGGAAAAGAACTTTCACTGTTTAGAGGTCATAAATCCTACATTGAGTCTCTTGCCTATAGCCATGATGGTAAAAAAATTGTAAGTTGTGGCGAAGAACCGATCCTGAAAATATGGGATGTTGCAAGCGGTAAAAATATTGCTAACTATAAAACCAACGATACACTTTCACACGCCGTTGTATTCAGCCCTGATGACAAGCTGATTGCGTTTTGCGGTCGTGATGCCAAAGTCAAGATTGTTTCAGCTGAAACCGGAGAAATTCTCAAGGTGCTTGAAGGTCATGAAGATGGTGTACGTAGCGTTTGTTTCAATCCGCAAGGGACGATGGTTGCCAGTGCGGCAAATGATGAAACGGTCAGACTCTGGGATGTACAGGCGGGAAAACAGTTACACTCTTACAGAGGGCATACTCTTGAGGTACAGTCTGTGGACATCTCACCCGATGGCAAAATAATTGCAAGTGGGAGTGATGATCGTAAAATCAAATTCTGGGGAATACCATAAACAGTTGATAAAAAAGTTCTGAAAGCAGTTGAAAAACTGTGATTTTGTTAAATTATTGCAGCCGACAGGAGCTTTTCGGCAGGGTACCAAGGAATTTTTTTGGGATTTATCTTGAAAAAACAGGGTAAAGTGCACAACTTTCTTTTTGAATTAGCTTAAAGTAAGTAAATTAATTTCAACGAAAAAAAAATCGTTTTTTGAGCACTTCATGGAGAAGTTTGTTCATTGTAACGCCACGTTTCACTGGCAAAAAATAAAAAGAGGTAAATATGGGTAATCAGGTTGAAGGAACTGTAAAATGGTTCAACGAGGAAAAAGGTTATGGCTTTATTGAGCAGAAAGGCGGAAAAGATGTTTTTGTGCACCACAGTGCAATTAATGGCTCTGGACGCAAGACTCTTGTTGAAGGCCAGAAAGTTTTGATGGAAGTCACTCAGGGTGCAAAAGGTCTTCAGGCTGAAAATGTAACTCCTCTCTGAACTATTTGTGTGCCATAGGTTGGTTCTTCACATTGCCTTTTTTTGTGCTCTGTGTAGTGGGTTAATTGTTAGTATATCCCTCTTGTTTTATAAACGTGGCTGATTTGCTTAACCGTACCCGATTTTTCTTAGGAAAGCTGGACTTCTTGGTACCATGACTTGAAAACAAATGGCGCACTAAAAGGCGCCTTTTGTTTTTTTATACCGATATCATCGCAGTGTTTCAGCGATCTTCAAAACGCCTTTTGGGTAACGATGTCAAACCAGAATGGATGAGTGAGGCAATCACAAAGAGCATTCCTGTACTGCCAGAAAATGCGGCTGAAAAAAGTGCGGGCAAAGTTCCATAGCATACAAATGTTGTTGCTGCAGCCATAACCCAGATCAAAAAAGTTCCTGCCAGGGTAGCTTTACCTATTGACTTCTTGAACGAGAGAATTGCGAAAGCTGATATAGATAATGCTGCAGGCAACCAGAATGCCAGTTCAGACAGAAATTTCATAGATGAAGATCAGGTATTTGCAGAAATAGGAGCTAAGTAACCTTTCGTGTTGGGGCCGCTTACCGGAAAGCATTATTTAAAAGGGATTTGCGGTGTATTTTTGATACGATTAAAGAAAGACCTGTTTAATCGGATAAAAAAATTCTCATAAATCATTTTTTAGTAATAAGTTCTGGCAAAAATTACCAACACAAAAGGTTACTTAGCTCGTTTTTTTATATACCGGTATCGCTGAGTCTCAGCGATCTTCAAAACGCTTTTTGGGTAATGATTTCAGAATGGATGAGTGAGGCAACTTTGGTTTTGTTTCTGCCTGCAGACCACCGGGTCGTATAAAATGCATCCTTAATTGACAAGCCCAACTCCTTGAAATGCCAAGGGCTGAAGCCACTTGATCCATGTAAAAAACCAATTCCAGCGGAAAGATCACCGGTTGTGCCTGATGCAGTTCTTTTACGGTTCAAGCTTTTGCTAATGCTTCTTATGCCTGCATCAAAAACTCCTTACCACTTGCTGGTCGTGCTATATACCTAACTTCTTTTATGGATATAATATCACTTTTGGTTTAGAATTGGAATTACATCGTTTTAAATTGCCAAATCCTCAAATTGACTTTGCCACTCTGATAAAGGATCTCTGCTTCCACTACATACTAAATTAAAGAAGGTACTATATGCGAGTGCATCTATGTCTGGCAATAAAGTTTCAATCCCAATATATTCCCTATAAGAATACTCACTCCATATTAACATCGATTTCACAAATGGTCGCAACCAATCTTTTCCAGCTATTCTGTCTTTTAGTTCGTATCTGATGTGATTTAGACCGTTTATATAGTATGAAAGTAAAGTACATTTCGTGTTGAGGAATGATAGTAGTTCTTCGTTAGAAAGATTATTATTTTCCAAAAATAGTTTATTTAAATCTTTTTTGTGATGGGATTCTCTGTTAAGATATTTGTATAGGTGACCAGAGATGTAAGGGCAATCAGAGTAGCATGATTCCGCTTTATCTGTTTCCTTAAGGCAAAGGACTTGACAGTCGGCATAACCTATCACATGCTCACTTAATCGGGCCCTTAATGCGTATATTTGATTATCTGAAAATAATATAGTAGAGATTTGACTGTATAGGTTCTCAATGAAATTATTTTTACTTTCCTTCGTAAACACTGAAAGTCTACCTCCACATTCAAAATATTCATTTGAGTGAAGTGCAATCACTTCCCCAAGTACAGTGTTTTGCCAGTTATAGAAGTTCATCTCGCTACTAATGTTCTCCATGAATTATAAGTTCCAATCTAAACTCTCTTACGCGCAGAGCCAGAGTTTTTAACGTGAGCCATGGACGTGCCCCCGTTTATAAGACCACTTCTTCTTGGTAAAAATCCTTTTGCTTA
>JBAXLG010000022.1:0-34188 GCA_037134935.1 Chlorobiaceae bacterium
AAAGTGAGGGATCCGGTCTCTCAGCTGGTGTTATTTTAACCGGACACTAATGATTTGAGATAAAACAAGGCTCTTTATACTTTATGTTTATGGCTATTATTGATCTGAAGAGCCGCTCTGTGCTCAACTGGTCAGTTTCGAACAGCATGGATGCGCCATGGTGTGCGGCAGTCTTTCGTGAAGCAGTTGGCAAACATGGCAAGCCGGAGATCATCAATACCGATCAGGGAAGCCAATTTACCAGCGAAGTGTGAAATATGAATATCTTCACCTGGAGTAGCCATCAGGTGGTCTTGAGCTCTATCGGGGTTTGAAACGATGGTTTGATGAATACCATACCGAGAGGCGACATAAAGGTTTGGAGGGAGAGGTACCAAGGGCTGTTTATGAGACAATGAAACGGAAAACCCCTGAAGCAGCATGAATCACGTGCGTTTATTAAAAAAACGGTACTATTATGGGGGACTACTTCATTTTGGCAAGCGCTTCAAGCATACCGACCTTGCCACTCTGCAAGAACAACTGCGATTGCAAGGGATAGAAAGAAAGAAGAAGCAAAAGGAGACCGATGATGATGATTCTACTGGTCTGGCAAACAAAGGAAGACTGCTTGTTGACGCAACCTGCTGGTGATCAGCGAACTGTATCGCCAACAGGTTGAGATGAAAAACAGTAACAGGAAAAGCATAGCTGATCGCCTTGTCAGTATCAGTCAGCCACATGTTCGGGCATTGGTTCGAGGCAAAGCTGCAGCAAAGACCGAGTTCGGCATGAAACTTTCACTCAGTCTTGTTGATGGAGGGAGCACGGTTGAGAAGATGTCATGGTATAATGAAGGATGCGATCTGAGAACGAACATCGAACGCTATCATGAGCGTTATGGCTATTATCCTGAGTCGGTGCATGCTGATAAAATTTATTGGACAGTAGCCAACCGCCTATGGTGTAAGGAACAAGGAATCAGGCTGAGCGGTGTTTCTCTTGGCCGACCACCGAAAGAACCAGAACGCAACAGCAGAAGGAGCAGGCTGATTCGTGAAGATGAAGGAATCAGGAATGCCGTGGCGGGTAAATTCGGCCAAGGAAAACGACGGTTCGGCTTGAAGCGGATCATGTCAAGGCTGGCCGAAAGCAGTAAGACCGTCGTGTCAGTTATCTTTCTGGTCATGAACCTTGAGCAGTTGCTCTTCGTTGGCAATATGGAACTGACAAGAGCGCCTGTTGCTTGGTGAATGCTTGTGAACGTTTTATTGCGTTATGCTACAGACACTACATCAACAGCAGTTGGAGTTTTTTTTTAATACCTCGCAGCTTGCTTACTGCGAGAATGCTTTATTATCACTTGTTCTCAAGTGCGTTTCAGAACTTCTTTATTTTTTTCGGTTGAAACTCAATTGCTTGGTTCATTCCTCTTTTACTTCCCCTTATTCTTTTTGCGGTAAGAGGGTGCTGAAGACATACCTAAATTCACTTTTGGCATGTCTTCAGCAGTTGTAGTTTTATTGATATATAACTGCTGGGCAACGCTGAATATGTTAAACATGAGATAATAAAGACCCAAACCAGCCGGCATATTATTGAAAAACAACAACATCATGGCAGGAAACATATAAGCCATAACTTTCATCTGTTCATTGCTCTGTGTAGTAGGTGTAATTTTTTGCTGCACAAAAACAGTTACTGCCATAAGAATCGGAAAAACAGCAATATGGCTTCCATACATCGGTATACTGAAACCAAAATCCATTATGGAATCAGGCACCGAAAGATCTTTTACCCAGAGAAAACCATGCTGACGAAGCTCAATTGACGAACGAAAAACATAAAACATGGCATAGAGAAGGGGCATCTGAAGAAGGACTGGAAGACATCCGCCGAGTGGATTGACACCTGCCTCCTTGTAAATTCTACCCAACTCACTTTGCAGTTTTGCAGGATTATCTTTGTACTTTTCCTGTAGCTCCTTGAGTGCCGGCTGAAGAGCAGACATTTTTTTCATTGACTTTGTGGAAGCCATTGAAAGAGGATAAGTGACAAGCTTTATCAAAAAAGCAAAAATGATAATAATAAGACCATAATTGCCAATAAAGGTATTCAACCAGCTAAATACCGGTACAATAATATATTCAGCAAAAGGCCTTGTCAGCCAGTCCCAACCAAAATCCATTATCTTTTCAAGATCAGCTTTCTGAGATTTTATAATATTGTAATCCAGCGGCCCGATATAGAGATTAAATCGATTATCAACAAAATCACCGGATGAAGGAATCCCCATTTTCAGAGCCGCAGTATAATTCTTGAACTCATTGCCCACAACTTTCTTACCGTCAAGATAAATCCCCTCCGTTCGTCCATGAGGAATAAGGGCGGCAATAAAATACTTGTTGCGAACAGCAACCCATTTAGCTTCTCCTGATTGCTCTTCGCGATAGGCTTGATTCTCTTTTGAAGCATCAAGCTTCACAAGGCTTCCTCCCAGGTATGCGCCAGCTATTGCGCTCTGAGATTCATCCTGGCGGTTTTTTTCTGAATAGCTTAAACCTCCGTCCCATTGCAGTTGATATTCATTACCAGCCAACTCACTTGAAAAGCCAGTCATTTTGACGTCATAACCGATATTATAGCTGTTTCCCGAAAAAACATAAGATATGTCAATAGCTTGTTTTGGCGTAATATCAAGGTGGTAGCGAACCGCATAGATCTCTTTTCCTGTAACCGTATGAAGTGTATCGAGTGTAACACTCCGAAAATAGAGATCACGGGTATCAATTCGCTTTCCCTCACGGGTAAGAAATAGTAGTGAAAGAGAACCAGCGTTGCTGTTGGTAACCAGATCAAACGTCTTATGATTACCATCTATATGCTTCTTAAGAATAAGAGACTTCAAAGTGGCACCTTTTGAAGACAGCGTTGCCCGAAAAAGATCGTTTTCAACCCTCAGCTGCCGCTCAGTCCCTGTAGCAGCTTCAGCAAAAGCACCAAAATTATCAACAGCTGGAAGTAATAAAGCTTTAGGCTGCTCAACCTGCTTTACTGATTGCTCTATTTTAGGGTCTACTGGTGACTTTAACAGTTTTTTCTCCGGCGACATAAACTGAAGCCAGACAATCATAATCAAGCCAATAAGCAGAAAACCCGTTATTGAATTTCTATCCATTACCACTCACATTTGTTATTACCAGAAAACTCTTTGTTATTCAAAGGCACAGGGTCAAACCCACCCTTTGAAAACGGATTGCACCGAAAAATACGCCATGCTGTTATCCATGCAGCATAAAAAAAATTATGCCGACGAAAAGCTTCTAATGCATAACTCGAACAGGTAGGATAATATCTACAGGAAGGTCCAAACAAGGGAGAAATGAACATTTGATAAAATTTTATCAACAAAATCGGTAACTTATTGACATACTTCCAGATAATCATTTTTTCATCTTTTATCTGGCAAAAATAAAACACCATTATGTCCCAACATTTTCAGAAAAGTCTAATACTCTTTATTAAAGTTCTCACGTCTTTCCTGAATGCCTCAAGATCCGGAAATTTTTTCCCCCGATCTACATAAAGAAAGGCAACACAGAGTACATTTGCTGCAGACCCATTAAACAAACTATCCTCATGACTTAATACCAAAGACTTCTCAAGCCGATAAGCCTCTCTCATCATTCTCTTTACCCTGTTCCTCTGAACAGCCGAATGAAGATTTTTTTTACTTACAGCAAATAAAATAAGCGGAATTCCCGGAAAGCGATGATTGTCCAACTGAAAATCAGCATATACCATTTTGAGAAAATCAGCTTTTACACTTTTTCCATTTCTGAAAAGCAGAGAAATTAATTGCTTCTGTCTTAAAATCTCATGCTTGCGCAGAGTGTGGACATGTCCCTTATTCAAAAGCTGGGAAAAAGAAATTTAATTCATTCTAACTACCGACAGACCCGCCGTTTACTGTCCTGCCGTACCCATCTCACAGCTAACTGAAAGCGAGTGGCGACCTTTAGCTCTTCTTGAAGAAAGAACTTTACGACCGTTTTTAGTTGACATCCTCTGCCTAAATCCATGCTTATTTCTTCTTTTTCTATTACGAGGCTGATAAGTTCTTTTCATCGTCTATAAACTCCATACTGGTTTTAAAATAATTCAAATTTTATGGCTTTAAATTTAACATAATGAACACTCAATAACAAATACTTCTATCAGCCAACAGTATAACTGTTCACTCATAAAATACTTATACTAACAAGCCATAAAATAATGTTGATAACTTGTGGAAAAACATAACCACTTGACTCAAATAACAGGTAAACAAGGGGCCTGAAAGAATGAAGATATGTGGACTACCTTTCGCTTAAATTCACTTAAAGTAAAGTGAAATAATAAAATACAATGTTGAAAACTTTTACAATCAAACTGTTCCAGGATAAAGAAATTTCCATAAAGGAAATTGTTTTTTATCCACTTAAAACACTAACTTGTAAACAGTAAATGTGGATAGCTTGAGCGGTAGCGCTACTTATCTCTTAAAATTCCCAAGTTTTATGCCCGAACCAACATCAAAGGTGCTCTCTGAATATCCGCAGACACAAAGCAAAAAAAGCATCTCAATAGAACAACAGGTATGGGGTGCGTGTCTTCAAGACATCAAAGAAAATATTAATGCTCTGGCATTTAAGACGTGGTTTTTCCCGATTAAACCTTTAAGTTTTTCTGGTAACGAACTTACTATTGAGGTTCCAAGTCAGTTTTTTTATGAATGGATAGAAGAAAACTATTCCTCTTTTTTAAAAAAAGCACTTAAAAATGTGATTGGCCCTGAAGCACGACTGATGTATTCAATCGTCATGGATAAATCACAAAGCCAGCATGTCACAATTGAGTTACCGCATCAGAATGCAATGGAGCTCAATTTCACCGCAACTAACCAAACTGTTTCAGGGTCTCAAGCAAAAGAAAAAGGAATTTATGATCGCAACTTAGCGCGGTTTGAAACACATCTGAACCCTAAGTACACATTTGATACACTGATTCGTGGTGATTGCAACTCCCTTGCTTTTGCGGCATCAAAATCTATATCTCAAAATCCGGGACAAAACGCATTTAATCCACTAGTGATATATGGCGGCGTAGGACTTGGAAAAACACATATGATGCAAGCTATAGGAAATAGTGTTCGTGAAAATCGATTTTCGGAAAAGGTGCTTTATGTTTCAAGCGAGAAATTTGCAATTGATTTTGTTAACGCTATACAGAATAGTAAAATACAAGAGTTCTCATCTTTCTATCGCTCGATTGATGTGCTTATCATTGACGATATTCAATTTTTTTCTGGTAAAGAAAAAACACAAGAAGAAATTTTTCATATTTTTAACACGCTTCACCAATCAAACAAGCAGATTATCCTATCAGCTGATAGGCCTATAAAGGAAATAAAAGGAATTGAAGATCGTCTGATTTCACGCTTCAACTGGGGTCTTTCAGCAGATATACAACCTCCTGATTATGAAACCAGAAAAGCAATTATACTCAGTAAACTTCATCAAAGCGGTGTTAACCTTGATGAAGCGGTAATTGAATTTATTGCAACCAATATAACTGAAAATGTCAGGGAACTTGAGGGGTGTATTGTAAAATTGCTTGCCGCACAATCTCTTGAAAACAGAGAAATCGATCTACACTTTACAAAATCAACTCTGAAAGATATTATAAGGTATACAACAAAAAGACTTACACTCGACACAATCGAAAAAGCTGTTTGTGCATACTTTTCGATTACATCAAATGATTTAAAAGGCAAATCCAAAAAGAAAGAAATAGCTTTAGGCAGGCAAATTTCAATGTATCTATCAAAAATTATGACTGACTCGTCATTAAAAACAATAGGGCTACATTTCGGAGGAAGAGATCATTCAACAGTGATACATGCCGTGAACACCATCAAAAACAGAGTTGAAGCCATAACGGAGGAACGCAGCAGAATAGAAGAGATAAAGAAAAGAATAGAGATCCTTTCCATGTAAACTCATAAATCTTAATAAGATGTTTACAATACGTTGATTACTGTAAAGCTATAAACAACAACAAGCATAATAAAAAAGCATCAACAAACCTCACACAATCATAGTTACGGTTTACTAGGTTGTTATCAACACAAAACATACTTTTAAAATTCCGGCAACTATCATGATTACAATTAAATAGAGTATACTTATTGAAAGTTATCCAGATATCAACACGCTTAACAACAACAAATTCATTATAAATATTTAAATAGTAAAAGTTGTAGCAAATGAAATTAACCTCCTCAATTCGACAACTGCAAGATGCAGTAAGCAAGGTTTCGCAAGCCATACCTGGTAAAACTATAGATCCTCGCTTTGAGAATGTGCATTTATCTCTTGAGCCGGGTTCTCTGACGCTGTTTGCTACCGATGGTGAACTTTCTATTACATCGAGAAGTGATGTGGACACCTCTGCTACAGGAAACATAGGGATCAAAGCTAGAACACTTCAGGATTTTCTTCGTAGTATGTACGATACATCAGTTACCTTTGTTATTGAACGCCAAGAAATCAGTGATCACGGAACCGTACTTATAACGACAGATAAAGGGAAATATAAAATACCTTGTCAGTTTGAAAGTAAGGCGGAAAAACATGAAAAAATTTACGATATATCTCTTGAACTTAATACTGTTGAATTTCAGGACTTGATACAAAAAACAATTTTTGCGTGTAGTGTTGACAGTATGAGACCGGCTATGATGGGAGTATTGTTTGAGCTTGAAGGTAACCTAATTACCGCAGTATCAACTGATGGACACCGTTTAGTAAGATGCAGAAAGAGTTCATCTGCAGATATACCTGAAAAGCAAAAAATTGTCGTTCCTGCAAGAGTGCTTTCTGTTCTTCAAAAACTTGCTCAACATGAAACAATTAGCATGAGTATTGACGTAGAACGAAGATTTGTACGTTTTCTTAGTGGAAATATTGTGCTTGATGCCGCTCTTATTGTAGAACCTTATCCCAATTATAACGCAGTTATTCCCGTTGAGCACGACAAGTATGTGCATATAGATCGTTCAATGATATATGATTCTGTAAAACGTGTTGGACGTTTTTCAAGCATTGGAGATGTGAAAATCTTGATTGGAGAGAATTTGCTTACAATATTGGCGGAAAACACGAATGAAGGTGAAGCAGCTCAGGAAGAATTGCCTTGTGTTTATACAGGCGATGCAATCACTATCGGATTTAACTCTCGTTTTATTGAGGCAGCATTGTCGCATCTTGATGATAATGACATACGCATCGAGCTGAAAAGTCCTACCACAGCTGTTATTTTTAAGTCACATAAGGATGAAGAAAATGATAATCTAATAATTCTCGTCATGCCAGTAAGAATAAATAATTGAAATGATGAGGTGGATGATTGCGACTTGAGCGTATTCAGTATGAGAATTTCAAGAATCATCATTTATCAACATTTGGTCCGTCCGAAGGTATTAATCTCATATACGGACCAAATGGATCTGGAAAAACTTCGATTCTTGAAGGGATACACTATTGTGCACTGACAAAAGGATTTCTCAGCCTTACAGACAGTGAGTGTACGTCATTTTTCACTGATTATTTTTTACTGCGCAGTAATTTTTATGATGCCTCTGGATATCATATTGATGTAAAAATAACTTATCAAAAACAACAAGACAAACAGATTTTCGTCAATAACAGTGAGATAAGGCCGTTTTCAAGTCATATAGGTAAAGTACCCTGTATTACGTTTTCTCCTCCGGAAATTTCTATTGTCACTGGATCGCCATGTGAACGAAGGCGTTTTATTGATAATGCTATTAGTCAGTTAGATAGAAGATATCTTGATGATTTACTCTCATATAGAAGGGTTCTTCAGCAGAGAAATGCCTTGCTTGCACAATTATATCAAAAGAATACCATTCCCAGTACCACCCTTGCTCTTTGGACTGAAACTCTATCAAGGCTTGCCGCATCCATTGTGTACGTCAGAATTCGGTTTATTGCTGATTTTTTTTACCAATTTCGGAATCTGTACCAACAATTATCCATTAACGAGGAACCTGTTCTCATCTATCGCTCTTCATTAGGTAAAATCAGTGAAGATATTTCTGTTGATCTGTTGTATAACCGTTTCTTAGAAAAATTCGAAGAAACAAAAAATCTTGAGATTTTACGTGCGCAGACAATGAGTGGGCCTCATAGAGATGATGTATTATTTTTGATTAATGGTAAGGAAATAAAAAAATACGGATCACAAGGACAATTAAGAACCTTTCTCATTGCTTTAAAGCTTTCCCAGCACCGTTGCTTTTATGAAGCAAATAGCGAAAAACCTATTTGCCTGTTAGATGATATTTTCAGTGAACTTGATGCATCCAGAACCGCTGAAATATTCAGTATACTCGAAACATGCGGCCAGGTAGTCATTACTTCAGTTGAAAAAAAAGATCAGACAAATGTAACCGTATTCTCTGTTGAATCACTGAAAAACAAGAAACTATAAGGGTGTCAAGAACAAAAAATCCAAAAAAAATTTCCATTGTTATTGGTGAAATGTGCAAGACTTTAGGATTTGTCGAAGCATATCAGCAATACAAGACAATCCAAATATGGAGTTCAGTAGTGGGCGAGACTATTTCAGAGGCAACTTCAATTGAACGATTTTCCAATGGACAACTATTTATTTGTGTAAAAAATCCAGTATGGCGTATGGAGCTCAACTTCAGAAAACAGGAAATTCTTACCAGACTCAACGCTGCACTTGAAAGTTCGATAGTGGAAGGAATTATATTTAAATAAAAAGGGACCACATTACTATGGTCCCATTAAATACATATCAGATTATCAGAGATTGCAACTAAGCTGGTACATTTCAATCATTTTATCAGCGTAAGCCTTACCGAAAGCAAAACACTTTTCAAATTCAGGCTCGTGAGGTTTGAATTTTACCATAATATTCTGCTCAAAAACCTTCAACTTTAGAAGTAAGAAATTGGTTTCTATCATTTTTACCGCTTCACCACTCCATCCATAGGAACCAAATGCAGCAGCCAGCTTCCCCTTATCACGTATAGGATTAACTGCAGAAAATAGCTGGTATATTTGTGGTAGTATATTCTGATTTAATGTTGGAGAGCCAACGATAATACCTGAACTATGCGCTATTTTTTCTTCGATTTTTAAAAAATCCATCGCCTCTATGTTACAGATATCAATTTTAAAGTCACACGACTGACGTAAACCATCAGCTATTTTTTGGGCTAATAATGTTGTATTCTCATACGCAGAAACATAAGCTATCAGAATATTTTTTTCATGGGGCAATGCAATAGCCGATGTTGCATATTTCAAAGACAGATCAACATATTTTTTCCAGTCAGATCTTAAAATCGGTCCATGTCCTGGACATATAATTTTGATGTTCAGAGGCGTTATTTTTTCAATAGCCTGAATCATATATTTACTGAACGGCCTTAAAATAGAATCAAAGTAATAGGTAAAAGCATCGTCAAAATCACCAACAAGGTCATCAAACATTTTTTCATTCGAAAAGTGTGAACCGAACGAGTCGCAGGTAAAAAGAATTTGATCTTCTTCAAGCCATGTGTAGATAGTATCAGGCCAGTGAAGATTTGGGGCATTAATGAAATGAAGTTTTTTATTGCCCAGATCCAGAGTATCGCCTGTTTTAACTACAAGAGATTTGAAGTCATGACCTGTCTGATCGCGAAGAAATTTTATAGCATTTCCGCTACCAACCACAGTTGCATTTGGTGCTACAGAGAGTAGGTTTCTGACGTTTCCGGAATGATCCGGTTCTGTATGGTCAACAATGATGTACTCAATCTCAGAAGGATCAGTAACTTGTTTTATTTTAGCAAGATATGGATCCCAGAATTTATCTTTTGTAGTTTCTATAACCGTTTTTTTATCAGCGTTAATAAAATAGGAGTTATACGTTGTACCATATTTTGTTTCCATTACAATATCAAAGGTAATAAGCCCGGGGTCAAGAACACCTATCCAGCTTACGTCATTTGTAATGGGAAGTATTGTTGTGTCTAACATATTAGATTTAATGATTTAACAGATTGAATTTAACAACTGGCTGTTCATGTGCTATAGGGAAGCAAACTCTACAGTTCATGAATTGAATATAAAACATACATACAATAAAAACTTCAATTATATACGTTTAAGAAGGGAACTCATCCCACAACTTATTAGTTTCGGTATACTGTATATCCCTTATAAGATCAATGCCGTCAGCAGAAAAAGGAAACAGAGTATCATCAGAAAAAATCATACTGTAATCTTGCGGCTTGAAAAACGGAAGAAATTTCTGACAATGCTCATCAAGGCGTTTCAGGTAAAAATGAGTGTTTTCGTCGGGAGTCTCTTTTTTCCATTCGGAAGAGAGTTTTCCTTTATCGTATGAAGAGGTACCAATTCCAGTACCCGATATATAAAAGGTTATGCGATCACCTTTTGTAATATTCATTCCCGTTTTTATCGCAATTTCATACGTGATGGATTTCGATCTTTTTCCTGATTTGACATCTTCCAGATAGTCCTCTATTCTGCTTTTCAGAGTTTCTGTTTTCGAGAATTCTGAAACATCCAGTTCATGTGCAAGAATTTTATTTCTATACTCAGTAAAAAGGTTGTGCAGGCCGATGATATCCTCATCCAAAAGCTTTTCAAATCCTCTACGCACAAAATCCCGGCCAAATTTTTCCCCGCTTCTGCTGGTTAATGACGATCCCTTAATTATTATTACATTATCGTAACCGAGAAGTGCATAGTTTTTTTTCATATAGGAAATCATTTTTTTGAATCTCCCATCAAAACCGATTTTGATACCGGTAGGCATCAGTGACGATACCTCGCTTACAAGTTTTTTTTCATCAGCTTCATTGTTAACATTGGTCGGGGGAACAAAAAGTATACCGTCAGTATCAACCTCAATAACTCTGCATCCTCTTGCCTCAAATTCACCGATCATTTTTTTTACAATACTTTGCCCTGTTGAAGTCACCTTATCAGCTTCAATAAAATCATTGAAAATTCCACCGTTGAAACCCAGATAACCGTACATCGCATTGATAAGAATTTTAAAAGAGTTCTGCATGGCATCAAAATTACCCGCTAACGACTTATTACCACCCGCCTTTTCGGCAAGCGATTTATCTTTTGCTTTGAATCTGAGCTCTTTCAGATCCTTGAGTACTCCTGTAAATACTTTCAGCTCATCACTTTTAGGGCAAATATCATACGCAAGCATGATAGAAGGGTAGAGAGACTCCACATCTGCATAGATAATTGGTCCTAAAATACCCTTAAGAAATATCTCAGTATATCCACCAGAATGCTGCTGACCTGAAGAAGGTTTTGGAATTGAGTGTTTCAGTCGCAGATATTCTCTCACAAAAAGAACTTCGATTTTAGCAGCTTGTCCTATGCGAGCAGTCATGGCATAGGAATAAGGCAGCATTTGTGACAGATAAAAATTACTTCCGGAAAGAAGTGATGATAGTGCCCTTGTTTCACGTACATCATCCAGTGCATAGGCAAGCAACTTTTCATGATTATTTTCCCAAAGTCCCGCTATCTCCTTATAATCAACATAGGTTCTATCTGGAGATGCAAAACCGAAATGTTTTGCCACCGCTTTAAGGCCATAACTTTGCAGTGATCGTTTTGAAACGTCATAACTTTGAACAAGAAATAGAGTATCAATCACATGCCTGCCAGGGAGGTCATAAAACGTATAATCAATGCTTCTTTCAGCAAATCGTATGCTTGCAGGGTAGGTTTTCGGTTTAAGACCATTTCTCCCTATTGTAAATGGTATCCCGTACTTTTCACATCTACACTGTAAATAAGGAAGATCAAAGTTAAAAATATTATGTCCCTCAATAACATCAGGATCCATCTTGTTAATTAATGCGATAAAATCGTTGAGAAGATCCTTTTCGCATCTATTTTTAGAATGAAGCACCGATTCCCAACCTCTGCTGTCAGATAATGAAATGATCATTACCTCATCTGCTCCGATTCCACTTCGTTTTATGGGATTGTAATTTGTTTCTATATCCAGCTGCATGCGATATAAATCATCAAAAACCATACCCTTGAAAAGGGTTTTTCCGCTTTGAAGAAAATATTGCGTAACAGCATCCCCTTTATTATATAGCAGAGCATTCCCTTCAAATGAACTCTTAACGGATGAAGAATCCGTATTGTCGCTATATCTTTTACTATTGATAAAATCAACAGCCTCTCTATAGTTTCTCCAGCTTTTGAAAATTGAGAGATATTGGTAATAATTTGACCCACTGAGCTTTAAAAGCCAGAATTTCTCGTTGTTTTCAAGTGAAAGCCCGTCAAGAAGGGAGCTGTCTGAAAGAAAAAAAAACGGAAAAAAAGTTTCGTCTCTAAAACTTAGAGAGCCGTTATTACGAAGAAAAATTCTGATTTTGGTATCAGAAAGCTGGTAAGCACCTACAATATTATTTTCTTTATCCTTGCCGAATAGCAGGTCATTATTTACGATATCGCCAATAATACTTTTCATTGATTATTATAAATGAATATCAGGCAAGAATAACTGTTAGATGTTTCACGTGAAAACACTGATCCCTGTTAACGGCCAAGGCGAATTGTCAGCACCGCAATATCTGATGGTGATACTCCTGGTATTCTTGATGCTACTCCGATGGTTTCTGGTTGATGTTTCTTCAGTTTTTCCTTCCCTTCGTTTGACAGACCTGATATAGTGTCATACTTGAAAAGAAGTGGTATTTTCAACGACTCCAGTCGAGAAATTTTTTCCGTCATCAGGATATCCCTTTTAAGATAGCCTTGATATTTCAAGTCTATAGTAACTTGCTCAAATATTGCTGAATCAAGAGTTATTACTTCAATGGCAGTTTTTAATATTGGCGAAGCATTAAGCAATATTTCAAGGGATATGCCGGGTCTTTTCAAAAGAGAGGAGGCATTATGACTGGTAGTGATAGCAGGATAACCGAGACTCAACAAAACAGTATTAATTTCATCTGGTTGTATTTTGCAAGAATCACAAAAAACTTTGATCATGTCGATCTTAGTTATTTTATCGCGGCAAGCACTATATATTTCATTACTGATTAGTCCTGCATGATATCCTAACTCTGTGAGGCGTATATCTGCATTATCATGGCGGAGCAACAGCCGGTGTTCCGCAGAAGATGTAAACATTCTGTAAGGTTCCAGAGTGTCCTTAGTGATAAGGTCATCTATAAGTACCCCGATATATGCATCTGACCGCTTTAAATACAGTGGCGGGCGATTACGTATTTTCAGTGATGCGTTTATTCCTGCCATCAAACCTTGTGCGGCAGCCTCCTCATAGCCTGATGTACCATTGATTTGACCTGCAAAATAAAGATTTTCCATCAACTTTGTCTCAAGTGTTCTGTTTAGCTGGTAAGGGAAAAAGTAATCATATTCTATAGCATAACCAGTTCTGATTATTTTTGCATTGCCTAAGCCTGGTATGGAGCGGAGACCCTGCTCTTGAATATCTTCAGGTAAAGATGTTGAAAAGCCGTTGACATACATTTCGTTTGTTTCCAGGCCCTCTGGTTCAAGAAATATATGGTGGCCCTCTTTATCGGGAAACCGAAAAATTTTATCCTCTATTGATGGGCAATACCTCGGTCCAATTCCCTGAACTTTTCCGGTAAACAGCGGAGACCGGTCAAACCCTTTTTTTAATATTTCATGAGTCTGTAACGTCGTTTTTGTGAGAAAGCAGTTTATCTGTTTGCGATTTCTTGCCGTTGTCGTTTTATAAGAAAACACTACAGGCGTATCATCCCCCTGCTGCCCTTCAACCTTAGAGTAGTCGACACTGCGGGAATCAATTCTTGGCGGTGTCCCTGTCTTCAGCCGTCCCCATTTAAAACCGTGTCCGAAAAGATTTTCAGTGAGTCCGCAAACCGGAGGCTCAGCAAGCGATCGCCCGCCGCCATAATGATTCATTCCTATATGAATTACCCCATTAAGAAATGTTCCGCAAGCTAAAATCGCTGCTTTTCCGTGAATGATGCGTCCAGAACAGAGCCTGACTCCCTTGAAAACCCCGACTCCATTTTCAACGCCAATGACAGTATCTTGAAGCAGGTCGATATTAGACTCCATTTCAATGACCCTTCTCATATACAGAGAGTACATGGTTTTGTCGGCCTGAGCTCTTGGCGAGTGCATTGCCGGGCCCTTGCTTTTGTTGAGCATCCTGAACTGTATTCCTGTGGCGTCAATTGCCTTAGCCATTTCACCCCCTAACGCATCGATCTCTCTCGTAATCTGCCCTTTCGCAATGCCACCTATAGCCGGATTGCAGGACATTCTCGCTATAGCACTCAGGTCCGTCGAAATGAGCAAGCACGAGCACCCCGTCCTTGCCGCTGAAAGAGCAGCTTCACACCCCGCATGACCCGCGCCAACTACTATAATATCATACATGTTTTGACAATTGTTCCACGTGAAACACTTTTTGATGTGTTTCGTTTGGTGATCTTCAAATAAAATCGGGAAGTGTATTATGTGCGTATTCCTCTCTTTGCTTAAATCGTATGCCGCCTATACTTTTCGCCTTCATGGCATATGTCTGGATTATTACTCGATGCAGAAGGATACTGTTGCTTGTAATCTTAACTTAATGGTAACGAAAACAATGAAAACAATGAAATAGTGGCCATTTCATTAACTCACCATATCATATTCCTTAAAAGGTTTATATAACCTATTATTCTATAATACAGTAAGTTACCATATTAATTCGTGCGTGCTTGAGGTAATAGTGTCGTTTAATCTGTTTTGTGGACTTGCCCTATTTTCAAAAAAGTATAAAAAGTTATAGTTGTCAATAAAAGGAGATGCAGCAAATGACCGAGAGGACTACCCGTAGGCAGTTCAGCAAGTAATTCGAGAGAGATATTGAAGAGGTCATGTTATACCCTCAAGAAAAAAACGTCAACTTGAGCGAGACATATGTAAAACAAGGGAGGATGCTGCTGTTATTAGTAAAGAGCCTTTGAAGCTCTGCTTAGAGGTTGCTTTATGTGGCACTATTCCTCAACTCTTGTAATAAACCGATACAATGTGCTGCACAAGAAATCTTCTTGTCTTGCAATACGGGGACTGTGCAGAGCTCCTGAACTTTATTCGCGGTTATTTTCCCATTAAAACCACACCTTTGTATATTAAACCTCTGGTTTTCCGGATAATAGATTAAGCTTGAATATCAGCAGTAACCGAAACTATCAATACAATTTCAATAAAAAAGAGAGCTGAAAGCATGAATAAAAAACAGTTCTCCGAACGCGATATTTGTTCCAAATTTATCACTCCGGCACTGGAACAGGCAGGTTGGAATACCGCTATTCAAGTCAGAGAAGAATTTCCTCTTACCAAGGGACGCATTATCGTGCGCGGCAAACTGTATGCACGGGCGAAGCATAAACGGGCTGATTATGTGCTTTTTTACAAGCCGAATATTCCCATTGCTGTTATTGAAGTAAAGTGCAACAACCACTCTCTTGGCGATGGTATGCAACAGGCATTAAGCTATGCTGAAATGCTGCAGGTGCCATTTGTATTCAGCTCGAACGGTGATGGTTTTTTATTCCATAACAAACTTGCACCTGACGGAGTCGTCGAGCGTGAATTGGCGCTCAACTTTTTCCCTTCCGCAGAAACGCTCTGGCAATGGTGGTCTGAAAGTCGCGGATTGACTGCCGAACAGAGCCGTCTTGTAACTCAGGATTTTTTCAGCGATGGCAGCAGCAAAACACCTCATTACTACCAACTCAACGCCATCAGCAAAACGGTTGAAGCAATAGCCAAGGGGCAGAACCGCATTCTGCTTGTTATGGCTACAGGTACAGGCAAAACGTTTACAGCGTTTCAAATCATCTGGCGTCTCTGGAAATCCAGAGCTAAAAAACGTATTCTTTTTCTGGCTGACCGTAATATTTTGGTCGATCAGACCATGACCAACGATTTCAAACCTTTTGGTCAGGCAATGACCAAAATTCAGAAACGGCAGGCAAACAAATCCTATGAAATATATCTCTCGCTCTACCAGGCTGTAACCGGTAACGAAGAAGAAAAAAACATCTATAAACAGTTCAGCCCCGACTTTTTCGATCTCATTGTCATCGACGAATGCCATCGGGGCAGCGCAGCTGAAGATTCTGCATGGCACGACATTCTGGAATATTTTTCTTCCGCCACCCAGATCGGCATGACTGCTACTCCCAAAGAGACTGTGGATGTCTCCAATATTGATTACTTTGGCGACCCCATATACACCTATTCACTCAAACAAGGTATTGATGACGGTTTTCTTGCCCCCTACAAGGTTGTGCGGATAGACTTCGACAAAGACCTTGCTGGTTTTCGCCCCGAAAAAGGAATGCTCGACAAGTATGGCAACGAAATAGAAGATCGGATTTTTAACCAGAAGGATTTCGACAAGAGTCTGGTTCTTGAACAGCGAACCCTTCTTGCTGCAAAAAAGATCAGTGAATTTCTCCGGCAAACCAACCGCTTCGATAAAACCATCGTCTTCTGCGAAAACATTGATCACGCCGAAAGGATGCGGCAGGCACTGGTAAACGAAAACAGCGATCTGGTTGCACAGAATGCCCGTTATGTCGTCCGCATTACTGGCGATAGCGACGAAGGCAAAGCTGAACTCGATAACTTTATTTTTCCTGAATCACGGTATCCCGTAATTGCCACAACCTCCAAATTGATGTCAACCGGCGTAGATGCCCAGACCTGCAAGCTCATTGTGCTCGATCAGACAATTCTGTCGATGACCGAGTTCAAACAGAGAATCGGCCGTGGCACCCGGATAAACGAAGAGTATGGCAAATACTATTTCACCATCATGGATTTCAAAAAAGCCACAGAGCTCTTTGCCGATCGGGATTTCGATGGTGATCCCGTGCAAATATATATTCCGAAGCACCCTGATGACTCACCGGTTCCGCCGGATATTCCTGAAAATGACCATTCCGGAGAAAAGACGCTCTATCCGGATTTTGATGATGAAAACCTTGACTGGTCTCATGTCGCTGATGCCGACAATCAAGATGAAGACCCGCGCATCCGCCGCTATGTTGTCAATAATGTTGAAGTAAACGTTGTTGCCGAACGGGTACAGTATTTCGATGCCAATGGCAAACTCATTACCGAATCGCTTAAAGATTACACGCGAAAAACAGTCTCAAGGGAGTTCGCTTCACTCGAAGAGTTCCTCAGCCGCTGGAACAATGCCGAAAAGAAACAGGTGATTATTGAAGCACTCTCCAATGAAGGAATATTTTTTGATGCCCTTGCCGAAGAGATCAACCGAGAGTACGATCCTTTTGATCTTATCTGCCACATCGCCTGGGACAAGCCGCCGCTTACCCGCAGGGAGCGGGCGGAGCAGGTTAAAAAACGCAACTATTTTACCAGATACGGAGCTCAGGCGCGGCGGGTACTCGAAGCACTTCTCGATAAATATGCCGACGAAGGCATTGTGCATATTGAAGCACCGCAGATACTCTCTATTGCTCCTTTCACCCGTTTCGGCACACCGGTAGAAATCATCCGTCTTTTCAATGGCTTTGAAAGCTACCAGCAAGCCGTTCATGAACTCGAACAAGCGCTTTACAGCGCATAACAGAAAACTACTATCATGCCGATAGGCACACTGATTAAAACCATACAGGACATCATGCGCAAGGATGTCGGCGTTGATGGCGATGCCCAGCGCATCAGCCAGATCGTCTGGCTGCTTTTTCTGAAAATATTCAACGACCGTGAAGAGGAGTGGAAGCTTACCATTGCCGGTTATAAAACCCCGGTTCAAAGCCGCTTCCGCTGGCAGAACTGGGCAAAAGATCCCGAAGGAATGACCGGAGAGGAGCTGATTGACTTTGTCAACAACGATCTTTTCCCCTCACTCAAGGAATTGGCTTATGATGCCGGGGTCTCTCCGCACGGCAGAGTAATCGGCTCAGTATTTGAAGACGCCTACAACTATATGAAGTCCGGCACACTGCTTCGTCAGGTCATCAACACCATTGAACAAGAGGTCGATTTCAACTCTTCCAGCGACCGCCACCTCTTTAACGACATCTACGAAAAAATTCTTGCCGACTTGCAGTCTGCCGGAAATGCAGGTGAATACTATACTCCGCGAGCTGTCACCCAGTTCATGGTAGAGGTGCTCAACCCGAAACTCGGTGATACGGTTCTTGACCCTGCCTGCGGCACCGGCGGCTTCCTCACCAATACCATTGAACACCTCAAGCAGCAGATACACAATGCTGATGACCTGAATACCATGCAGGAGAGCATTCACGGAGTAGAAAAGAAACCCCTGCCGCACATGCTTGCCCTGACCAACATGATGCTGCATGGAATCGATGTGCCGGCCAACATCAGGCACGACAACACTCTCAGCCGTCCGTTGAAAGACTATGGACCCAAAGACCGGGTGGACATTATTGTCACCAACCCCCCTTTCGGAGGAATGGAAGAGGACGGCATTGAAAACAACTTTCCCAAAAAGTACCAGACCCGCGAAACCGCAGACCTCTTTATGGCGCTGATCATGCACCTGCTCAAGCACAATACCGGCCGCGCCGCTGTGGTCCTGCCCGATGGTTTCCTGTTTGGTGAGGGAGTCAAAACCAATCTGAAGCGGGAACTGCTTGAAGAGTTCAATCTGCATACCATTGTCCGTCTGCCGAAAGGGGTGTTCAGTCCCTACACAAGCATTTCGACTAACATTCTCTTTTTCGAAAAAGGGGGGCCTACAGAGCAGGTCTGGTTTTTTGAGCATCCATACCCTGAAGGCTACAAGTCATACTCCCGCTCAAAACCGTTAACCATTCAGGAATTTGACCGCGAAAAAGAGTGGTGGAATGGCGCTGAGCGCAAAGGGCGCAAAGCTACCGAATACGCATGGACGGTGACGGCTGAGGAGATTGCCGCACGCAACTACAACCTCGACTGCAAAAATCCTCACAAAGTAGAGGTCAACCACCGCAACCCTGAAGAGCTGATGGAGGAGTATCTCGCCATTACCCGCAAGCTCGAAGCCGCTCAAGCGGCCTTGAAGCAAGCACTGATGCAGGCACTGGGAGGCAAATGAATGGAACAGCTTGAAAAATATTTCGATATCGCTTTTGCCGCACCGGAGGGAATCAAAAAACTGCGTCAACTGATTTTAACCCTTGCCATGCAGGGCAAACTGGTACCGCAAGATCCGAATGACCAGCCTGCCAGTGCACTGTTGCAGGAGATTGAGACCGAGAAAAGCAAGATGGTGAAGGCAGGAAAGTTCAGGGAATCAAAACCACTGCCGCAGGTCAACCTGGATGGTGTCCCGCATCAATTGCCAATAGGTTGGATATGGGTACGCAATTCTTTTTTATTCAATTTAAAAAAAGGAAAAGTTCCTCATGATTTACAAAAAAGTGAAGGATCTATCCCTTATTTGGATATTGAGGCATTAGATAAAGGAAACATACGTCGATACACCAATGATCAAAAAACGCCTCAAGCTACTGATAAAGATATTTTGGTTGTCTGCGATGGGTCGCGTAGCGGTTTAATACTTGCAGGGAAAAATGGTGCCATCGGTTCAACGCTATCTATTATAGAAACACCCTTATTCCTTCAACCCTTTGTGAACTTAATCTTTAAAGCCGGGTATGTAAGATTTAACTCCTCAATGAAAGGAGCCGCAATTCCGCATTTGGATATACAAAAATTGTTATATGAGGTAACTGGACTTCCTCCCCTCGCCGAACAGAAACGCATTGTTGCAAGAATCGACCAGCTCATGGCTCGTTGTGATGAACTGGAAAAGTTATGTGCCGAACGTGACAAGAAACGCCTGACTGTTCATATTTCAGCCCTTAACCGTCTGTTTGAAGCGCAGGGGAACGAGAGCTTTACCGATGCATGGCAGTTCATTAACAAGCACTTCAGAGAACTCTACTCAGTAAAAGCCAATGTAACCGAACTGCGCAAAGCCATACTCCAGCTTGGTGTCATGGGCAAACTGGTACCGCAAGATCCGAATGACCAGCCTGCCAGTGCACTGTTGCAGGAGATTGAGACCGAGAAAAGCAAGATGGTGAAGGCAGGAAAGTTCAGGGAATCAAAACCACTGCCGCAGGTCAACCTGGATGGTGTCCCGCATCAATTGCCAATAGGTTGGATATGGGTACGCAATTCTTTTTTATTCAATTTAAAAAAAGGAAAAGTTCCTCATGATTTACAAAAAAGTGAAGGATCTATCCCTTATTTGGATATTGAGGCATTAGATAAAGGAAACATACGTCGATACACCAATGATCAAAAAACGCCTCAAGCTACTGATAAAGATATTTTGGTTGTCTGCGATGGGTCGCGTAGCGGTTTAATACTTGCAGGGAAAAATGGTGCCATCGGTTCAACGCTATCTATTATAGAAACACCCTTATTCCTTCAACCCTTTGTGAACTTAATCTTTAAAGCCGGGTATGTAAGATTTAACTCCTCAATGAAAGGAGCCGCAATTCCGCATTTGGATATACAAAAATTGTTATATGAGGTAACTGGACTTCCTCCCCTCGCCGAACAGAAACGCATTGTCGCCAAAATCGACCAACTCATGGCAATGTGTGATGAACTGGAAAAGCAGATTGATGCAACAGCAGATAAGCAATCCGCTCTTCTCAATGCTCTGATGGCAAAGAGATGAGGGGGAACGATGAGGATCAACTCATCTCTTTGCCATGACAAAAAAAACGAAACGTTTCGCTGACTTGTGATGGTAGCAGCTGTATTGCTGTAGAATCATACTTTCAAGCGTGAGGCAGAAGCAGTACAATGCCACACAGCTCAAGATTCTTGGTTGTTGGGAGTTTTGTCACAATTACCGTCATATAAATGGCCTCATTTTTGAGCTAAGTAACCTTTTGTGTTGGTAATTTTTGCCAGAACTTATTACTCAAAAATGATTTATGAGAATTTTTTTATCCGATTAAACAGGTCTTTCTTTAATCGTATCAAAAATACACCGCAAATCCCTTTTAAATAATGCTTTCCGGTAAGCGGCCCCAACACGAAAGGTTACTTAGCTCTCATTTTTCCTGTACAGTGACACATTCAATAACGTAATCCTATTTAACCCCCAGGCCTGTTTTTTTTCTCCACAGCCTCACATCTTCTTTTTTAAACAAAATTTTTCCTTTACTGTGATTGACGACATCACCCCGATCAGGAAGAAAAATTGTTTGAAAGAGCGCTTTAGCCGGGTCAAATTTGACGCTTTGTTACAATTAGATAGAGCTCTGAATAATTTTTTCCTTTTCGGAAAAAAGTTTTGCTTTGAGAAATTGCCTATTCATACGAGCGATATTGATAACAGAAACTCCTTTTGGGCATTCCGCTTCGCAGGCATACGTGTTACTGCAGTTGCCGAAACCAAGCTGATCCATGCAGGCCACCATTTGCTGTACTCGTTTTGTCGCCTCCACCTGCCCCTGAGGTAACAGAGAGAGGTGGGAAATTTTTGCTCCGACAAAGAGCATTGGCGCTGCATTGGAGCAAGCAGCCACACAGGCTCCGCACCCAATACATGCCGCTGCATCGAAAGCAGCATCAGACTTTTCCTTCTCAACCGGAATGGTATTAGCATCCGGAATTCCTCCAGTATTAACTGAGATATAACCACCGGCCTGAATGATTTTGTCAAATGCACTTCTGTCGACTATAAGATCTCTTATGATCGGAAATGCCTTAGCTCTCCAAGGCTCGATATATATGGTTTCTCCATCCTTGAACGAGCGCATATGCAGCTGGCAGGTAGTGACTCCTTTGGCTGGTCCATGAGGGCGTCCGTTTATGTAAAGGCTGCAGGTACCGCAAATGCCCTCTCGGCAATCGTGGTCAAAAGAAACAGGATCATCACCGCTCTCAATGAGCTTCTGATTCAGGATATCAAGCATTTCGAAAAATGAGCTATCGGAAGATATTCCTGAAACATCATAGGAAACCATTCCGCCTTTTGCTGTTGCATTTTTCTGTCGCCAGATTTTCAGCGTAAAGTGCATACTATCGTTTATTTACCACCTTTTTAAATAAAAGCTTTTCAAAGCGAGGTTTCAAGGTATTAAAAGAGTGCCAATTGTTGCCAAGGCAACAACCTTGCCTGCAAATATACTTTTTTATCGTCTTTTAATCGCCATACCGAATAATCATATTCACCGATAAGCCATTTCATAAACAGAGTGTTATGCCAATTCATTTTTGCTCAAAGCGACCGGTACTATTTTTATCGAAAACACAGTGTCATATTTTCATAGTGTGCTATCAGATTTCGCAGTAGTAATGGCAGTTAATGGAATTCTCTATTTTGTTTATTTCAGTTTTGATTTTTGTTTTCTTGTTGACCAACGTCTGTAAGAGAGTAGTAAAGGTGCCGAGGTAGAAGTTTCCAACAGCCATATGGGTAGGGTACGTCACCCTTACTGTTATTTCTGGTAGGCGGTTCGTTGTATAGCTGAACTTACCGCTTCCTGCAAACGTCCATGCGTTTTTGCTGATGGCGAAAAGAAATAGTTTGAATGCGGAACGGGGAGGCAAAAGTTTCAGGAGCTTCTGGAAAATGCTTGGAATCCGAACTTTTAGCAGGTATTGAGCCGTCCGTTCTCCCGACTCTTTGAGGATACTGGCAGTTTGCTCGTTACCAAGTTCTTTTTGCAGTGCAATGACGAGTGAGTGAAATTTTGACTCATCAACCATCTCTTTTGGCAGATTTCCGATCAAGTATCCTTGGCCAATTTTACGGAGAATATTTTCCGCTTTTGTTTTACTGTACTTTGTTTCAAGAGCAGCAATTGTTTGGATAATGGAGTTGGGGCCTATTTTCGAGGTGGTAGTCATATGGTTACTAATTGTTTGCACGTTAATATTAATGAACAATTTAAGAAAGCTGATTTCATCGGGATGAAGTAATATGGATATCAATATTAGTTGTTGCCCATTGTGCCCTGACCAAAGCTGTTCCAGGATAGAGTCCGAATGGTTCCGCAGGCTTATATGGAACAATTGATCCGGAGTTCCATTGTTGGTAGGGTTCTGGGTGTTTTTTACCATTTGGTATAAAAGCGCTGACGGTATAGCTTCCTGGTGGTAGTTCAGGGAAGTAATAGTGGAATAGTCCGTCCCGGGCACGTAATGCTGTTGTACTGTAAAACGATGCTGAATTGTTGGTTCTTGCCTCTACAATAACGTAGGTTCCTGAAGCAAAGCATGTACCAGAGAGGGTTCCGGTATCGTTTTTTGTAGCGACTCTGAATCGCGATATAACTGGTTTGCCGTTTGTTTCCTCAGATATTGCCGCTATTGCTGGATTGACGCTGATACTGTAAGAATCACCCGGGTTGAATTCTCCCTCTGGCTTAAGAGCAAAAGTACGCGAGTCAAGTTTAATCAATGAAAAATGAATATTTTCCTGATTATCGAGCCTTGTTTTTGCAAGAGTGACCGCCCGCTTGACTGCTGATTCTTCAATCGGATGGGAAAAGTTTAAAATTACAGTTTTGCCGAGAGATGGCCATACACTATCAAGGTATGCAGGGTTACTTTGGTCTTTCGGCAGGATGTTTACTGATAACGATTGTTTTGGATGTGAACGATTAGAGCTGTAAAACACAATTTCACCTGTTTTTTCATCTGTACAGTACCTGATGGAGTAAGGCTGATTAGGCTTGAGCCCAGTCGTTATGACAATAAATTCACGGTCAAACAGTGATTGTTTTTTGCTGTACCATGCAACGATTGGAATTAGAGTGTTAGAGCTTGTATGACGGATTTCAATTTTTTTAGCGTCGAATAATAAGGTATTGATCGGTTGACAGAAACTGATTTCGAGTCGTTGCTGTGCAATTGGCTTGCATGATACAAGAGTGGAAGTATCTCCGTTTACACCAACCAGTCGTAACATGAGGCTGGCCGATTCTGCTTGAAGAGTAGAGACAAATGTAGAACTGGTTTGGCTGCTTTCTTCTGACTGGTTATTGTAGCGAAGGTCGCTGTTGCGGTCATTTACGGCGAAAATCCGGTACGATCCGGCCTTGATATTATTGAATATGAACGCTCCGGAGCTGTTCGCCTGTACGAGATAATCTGGTTCTCCGGTTAGAAGGTTCTGTGTTTCGGCGTTTTCCGCGTGATTGAAAAATGCCAGAACTATTGCATTTGAAGCTGGTGACCAGTTTTCATTGAATATCTTTCCTCCGATTGTTCCGGTATCAATAATCTGACCGGTAGAGAATGCCGTAGTATATGGGGATGAAAAAGTGCTTCCCTGAAAGTCACGGAGGTTTTTGTTAACAAGCAGTTTGTAGGTCTGGTTTATTTTCAGTGGCTTGTAAAGCTTTATTTCTGCCTCTTTTCCATGCATGGTAATATCGTAATTGCCAACTGATGGATAAAAGAGTAGCGACTTGATCAATTGCCGCTTGGGAACTTCGTGATTGAAGGTTAAACGGATTTTTTCGGTGGTTACATTTGTGGATGCAGGAGCAGGATCGGAAAAAATTACCTGTAGCGGAGAGAGATCAGTCATACCGCCTGAAGGTGGACGATCGGAAGCGCAGGCAGTGGAAAGTAAAATAAGGAATGAGAAGAAGACCTTCATGATTCTTGATGTACTCTGCATGAAAAACCTTCTGTTGTATAGTGATACTGGCTTGATTGTATCTGATGGTGAAAATTTGTAAATTAAAAACTAATGGAGTTTTATGAAAGTGTTTGAAGAATAATTATAGATTGATTGGCTTATAGATGTCGAAACGAAATTTTAAAGTTCTTTATGTTTCTGGTGAAGTTTCTCCTTTTGTAAGAATCAGTGCTCTAGCTGATTTTATGGCATCATTTCCCCAAGCTCTCGAAGAAGAAGGATTTGAAGCCCGTATCATGATGCCTAAATACGGTACTATCAATGATCGGAAATTTCGATTGCACGATGTTCTTCGTCTGTCTGACATTGAGGTTCATCTCAAGGAGAAAACGGACTTACTGAACGTCAAAGTGACGGCGTTACCCTCAAGCAAGATTCAGACCTATTTTCTCTATAATGAGAAATATTTTAAAAGGAATGGTCTTTTTACGGATATAAACAATGGAAGCGATCTGAAAGGCAGTGCCGAAAAAGTAATTTTTTTTAATGTCGGCGTGTTTGAGACTCTGCAGAGGCTGGGCTGGAAACCAGATATTATTCACTGCCATGATTGGCATACAAGCCTTATCCCTCTTCTTTTGAAAACGGTTTATGCCGACCATGAATTTTTCAGGGGGATTAAAACGGTTTTTACCATTCATAATATTTACCGTCAAGGTATTTTTCCTCTCAAAGTTTTCCAGAAACTGCTTTCTGAAGAAGTTTGCTCTGCGCTTTATTGTAATAACGATGAGGTGAATCTACTTTATACCGGTATTGAGAATGTCGACTTGCTTACTACGACGTCCAAGCGGTATGCTGAGGATATTTTACAGGATGGTGAGCGGTCTTATGGATTGGATCGTATTTTTGAAGAGTATCAGGCGAAATTTTATGGCATTATTAATGGCATTGATACTCGGCAGTGGAATCCTTCGACTGATAAGTTGATCAAGAAGCGGTTCAGTGTTGAGAATATGGATGGCAAACTTGACAATAAAAAAGCACTGCTTGAAGAAGCTGGTTTACCTTATCGTGAAGGAGTGCCTTTAGTTGGGATTATTGCAAATTTTGATGAGTTTCAGGGAGCTGAGCTGCTTCGGGAAAGTTGTCAACAGCTCGTGTCACTTGATATTCAACTGGTAATTTGCGGGTCGGGTGACAAAAAATACGAAAAAGTATTTCAAAATCTTGCTTTAGAGAATCCTGAAAAAGTGAGTGTTCATATTGAATATTCTGATACCTTATTTCATCTTGTCATTGCGGGACTGGACATTCTGCTTATGCTTGGCATGATTGAGTCATGCGGTATGGTACAGATGTTTGCTATGACTTATGGAACGATTCCTGTGGCATATGCCGGAGGCGGGATTGTGGAAACTATTGAGGAGTTTTCCGGAAATATAGGTTCGGGTTTTATTTTTCATGAGTATACAGGTGCATCACTTACTGGTAAGCTTAAAGAGGCTATTGAATGTTACCAGAACGAGGAGTGCTGGAAGCAGATTGTTACGGAAGCTATGACCCGTAATTTTGCATGGAAAAATTCTGCGGAAGAGTATGACCAGTTGTACCGCCAACTTCTTGAAAAGTAGTGGAAAATGTCGCAGAATATTAAAGTTCTTTTTCTTGACAGGGATGGAACAATAAATCAGGATATAGGTTCCTATGTTTTCTTGAAAGAACAGTTGCAGCTAATTGATCGCGCCGATGAGGCTATTGCATTGGCAAAGGATGCAGGCTTCAGGATTGTTATTGTTTCTAATCAGGCAGGTATTGCCCGGGGTATTGCTACAGTTGAACAGGTTGAAGAGGTGAATCGGCATCTCAATGATCTGCTTTCCGCCCAGAATGCAGGTTTTGAGCGATGTTACTATTGCCCGTTTCATCCGAACTATCCGCATTCTGAGTATGATCGCTTTAGGGCGTATCGAAAGCCGGGAACAGGTATGGTAGAACAAGCCATCAGTGACTATCTTGCCGAAGGACTTATTGTTGATAGAAGCGAGTCTTTTTTAGTCGGCGATAAAGTCATTGATGTTGAATGTGCACTTTCCGCCGGACTTCGGCCAGTATTGGTGAGAACTGGACATAATGAGGAGTCTCTCTGTTTGGAGAAAAATATCATTCCGGAGTTTGTTGCTGACGATCTTTATCAGGCGGTTAAGGAGTATATTCTTGAGCCTGTTTGACACGTTTCTTCTCCTCCATGACTGCTTTCCGTTTATGCTTTCTCTTTATTTACATGTTCCGTTCTGTAGAGCTCGATGCAACTACTGCGACTTTTACCTCATAACTCGCCAGGAGTATATCGATGCGTTTTTTATGGCTCTTTCTCTTGAAACTATCTTTCGTGCTCCGATACTGAAAGGACAGACTGTTAATGCTATTCATTTTGGAGGGGGTACTCCTTCAATGGTGCCTGTTCATTATCTTGCAGGATGGCTGGATGAGATTGCTTCGTTTTGCACTTTTACTTCAGATATTGAAATAGCTCTTGAGGCTAATCCTGAAGATCTTTATGGCACGAGGGTTATGGACGAGCTCCGATCTGCGGGTATAACGAGATTGAGTCTTGGCATACAGTCTTTTGTTGATGAAAAGTTGCGTGTTCTTGGCCGCGTCCATACTGCATTTCAGTCGCAAGCAGTAGCCGCTGGCGCACTGAAACGATTTGAGTCGGTGAGTGTTGATCTTATTTGTGGAGTACCCGGAGAAGAGTTGTTGCATTGGAATAGAGATTTGGAATCAGCATTGACGCTTCGGCCAGAGCATCTGTCATTATATATGCTCTCGGTTGAGCCGAAAACTCGTCTTAACCGAAATGTTTTAAATGGCACCGTCATTATTCCGGATGATGGTGTCCAGAGCTCCCTGTATGAACATGCAATGAGAGTGCTTGGAGTTCAGGGTTATAACCATTATGAGATTTCCAATTTCTGTTTGCCTGGCTATCATTCTCGCTACAATCTGGCAACTTGGGAACGCAAGCCATATCTTGGTTTTGGTCCTGCAGCACATAGTTTTTTTATGTCAAACGGACATGAAATTCGAACTGCAAACGTTTCAAGTTTAAGCCGTTATCTTGCTAATCCTGAGTCAGCCGAGGGGTTTCGTGAGGAGTTGTCAGAAAAGGAGCGATTTACTGAGCAGGTTTTTCTGTCGTTGAGAATAAACAGTGGTCTTGATGTTGAGTTTTTGCGAAAAGGAAATAAATTAGGGTACAGACTTTCACAGATCATTGCGCGATTTGAAGCGAAAGGATGGATACGGCTTGAAAAGGGGCGACTTTATCTGACAGAAAAAGGTTTTTTGTTTGCCGATTTTATTGCCGGGAATCTGATTTTTGGGCATCAAGCCTGTTGATAAAGATTTTTTTTATGAGACATCGGACAATTAACCGAATTTTTGCAGTACTTCTCTTTTTTGGAACGGAAATGTTGTACCTCGCCACTATGGCACCTACATTTTCTTTCTGGGATTGCGGTGAATCTATTGCAGCAGCCTATACTCTCGGGATTCCTCATCCTCCTGGCGCGCCTCTTTTTTTGTTGATTGACCGCCTTTTTTCCATGATTCCTTTTTTCAGTGATATCGGAGCAAGAATTAACCTGGTTAGTACACTTGCCAGTTCCTCTACGGTTATGCTGGCTTACCTGATTACATTGCGTCTTATAATCTTCTACCGCCGAACGGATCCCGATGGTTGGAATGGAGCTGAAAAAGTATCTGCTTATGGCGGCGCTCTTATCGGTGCTCTTGCTCTTGCTTTTTCCGACAGTTTCTGGTTCAATGCCGTTGAAGCTGGGGTCTGGTCATCGTCATTATTTTTTACCGCATTGGTTATGTGGCTGATACTGCGCTGGTACGAAGAGGAGCCAAAGCATAGTCATGAACGATGGCTGCTGCTCGTCATGTACATAATCGGCCTTTCAATTGGCGTCCATTTACTTAGTCTGCTGGCAATTTTTGCTATTTCAGTTGTCTACTACGTTAAAAAATATGAGGTTACTCTCAACTCCTTTACTCTGTTCACGCTTACTGTGATAGGGTTGTTTTTTCTGATTTATCAAGGAATCATAAAAGGGCTTCCTGAATTGCTTAAGTTTACGTCGTGGCTGGGTTGTTTCCTTTTTTTCGGGGTTCTTATCTACGGCATATGGTATACGCATAAAAACCGGATACTGTTTTTGAATACTTTTTTGATGTCATTGTTTCTCATCATTATCGGTTATACCTCTTATGGTCTGATTTATTTGCGTGCACAGGCAGGCCCCCCCATTAACGAAAATAATCCCTCTACAGCTGAGAATTTTTCTTCCTATCTTAGCCGTGAACAATATGGAGATATGCCTCTCTGGCCAAGGCGCTGGTCGTCCGAGCCACTTCACCAGTATTTTTACCAGCAGTATTCGAGTGAACTCGACTATTTTCTCACCTATCAGATGCAGAAAATGTATTTTCGTTACTTCGGTTGGCAATTTATTGGCCGTGAGCATGATATGGAAGGAGCGAAAGTAGACTGGTCAGTGTTATGGGGCATTCCTTTTTTTGTTGGGCTTATCGGTGCGATTACTCATTTCAGGCGTCAGTGGAAGATGGGACTTGTTGTTACAGCACTTTTTGTCCTTACCGGAGCTGCACTTGTTGTCTATCTTAATCAGACGGAGCCTCAGCCTAGAGAGCGTGATTACAGTTATGTCAGTAGCTTTTTTGCTTTTGCCTTATGGATAGGAGTTGGTGTTGAGAGTATCTGGTTCTGGGTAATCAAATACTTGAAACTTAAGCAACTGCGCATTCAGCTGGTTATGTCTGTGTTAACGATTACCACGGGATTACTTTTTATTAATGGAAAAATGTTGCAGGCCAACTATAGAGTGCATGACCGGTCTGGCAACTATGTACCGTGGGACTGGGCTTGGAATATGCTCCAGAGTTGTGAAAAAGATGCTATTCTTTTTACCAATGGTGACAATGATACTTTTCCTCTTTGGTATCTTCAGGAGGTTGCGCGTATTCGTACCGATGTGCGAGTGGTCAATTTGAGCTTGGCTAATACTTCGTGGTATCTTGATCAACTGAAAAATACCCGTCCGAGGGGAGCAAAACCGATTGCATTCAGTATGAGTAACGGAGAAATTGCTGATATTTCCTATGTTCCGATTGATTCAGTTGATGCTGTGCTTCCTGCCTTTTCAGCTTGCCAGAAACTTTATCGTGACTCCCGTCTCAATGGGTTTGCACTTCCGGCTGAGCCGCAGGATACCATGACATGGTTGTTGAAGCCTGGAATGACTTACAAGGGGCAAGGGTATCTCCGACCGCAGGATATAGCTATCTATGAAATTTTGATGAACAACTTTTCCAGTCGTCCGATTTATTTTGCCTTGACTGTTGATACTGAAAGTATGATTGGTATTGAAAACTATCTTCGTCTTGACGGATTAGTTTACAAGGTAGTACCGATTAAAAGTGCAGCTCCTATGAGCTATGTTAATCCTGTGCTTCTTTACAGTAATATTGTTGGTGTTTATCGGTATCGAAATAGTAATAATTCTCGTGTGTTTCTTGAAGAAACTTCACGAAGGCTTTGTAGTAACTATACGCCTCTTTTTGTCAGGCTTGCCCTTGAATTGTCCGTCAACCCTGACGGATGGATAAAAATATACGATTCTTCAGGTTCCCTGTGCAATGTCCAAAGGGGAGCACTTGCGCTGCAGGTACTTGATCTTTTGACCAAACGTTTTCCTGTGGTCCAGTATCCGTTAAATCCTGAACTTGCTGGTTCGGTGGTTGCTCTTTATGCGCGTCTTGGTGAAAAGCAGAAGTCCTCATTGTATATTAACTACCTTGAAAAATTGTGCTCCCAGTCATCGCTGGAGTCTGATCCTCGTCTTTTTTATACTCTTGCAAAAGCATACAGTTATATTGATAGAAAGGAAGAAGCAGGGCGCATCATCGAATCCCTTTCAAGGGAGCTGAAGCAACCTGAATTGAGGAAAAAGTTTGAAACAATGAAGCAATAACCATATGCATACCAGCATTCATGCAAGTGCCGTGGTCGGCCAAAGTGTCGTTCTCGGCGAAGGGGTTACGATCGGTCCTTTTACCGTTATTGATGATGATGTTGAAATTGGAGATGGAACCGAGATTGCACCTAATGTTTACATTGCCTCCGGTGCACGGATCGGTTGTAATTGCAGAATTCATTCCGGAGCAGTACTTGCTACAGCGCCTCAGGATCTCAAATTTGCCGGTGAAAAAACCTATCTCTATATCGGAGACAGGACGGTTATAAGGGAGTGTGTTACTCTTAATCGGGGCACAAAAGCGAGCGGGAAAACCGTTATCGGTTCTGATAACCTTATTATGGCCTATGTTCATGCAGGGCACGATTGCATAATCGGTAATAATGTTGTGATAGCCAACTCTGTTCAGTTCGGGGGACATTGTGAAGTTGGTGATTATGCGGTTATAGGCGGTCTTACTGGTGTGCATCAGTTTGTGCGTATCGGTCGCTTTTCAATGGTTGGTGGTATTGCAAGGGCATCGCTTGACGTACCGCCTTTTGTTATGGCTGGTGGGCACGAGTTGTTCCGCTACGAGGGGCTGAACGCCATTGGGCTCAAAAGAAGGGGATTTACTGCCGAAAAGATAACTCTTATACGAAATGCCTACAGGTTGCTTTTTCAATCGGGACTTCTACTTCAGAATGCTCTTGAAAAGGTTAAATTGGAACTTCCTTTAGAGCCGGAAATTGTCGAAATACTTGACTTTTTTGCATCGGGTAGATATGGCCGGAAATTTCTCAGACCGTTTAATAACTAAATTGCAAGAGTATACAGCATGTCTCGTTGGGCTATTGGTATTGATCTCGGAGGTACGGCAATCAAGGCAGCCATCGTCCAAGAGGAGACGGGGATTTTGACTGATAAGACGATTTCCACTGATAAAACATTTGGCACGAAGGGTGTAATCGTGCAGCTTGCAGCAATTATTGCCGCATTCTATCGTAATGCTGCGGAAGTTCTTGATCCTGCTAATTTTGCCGGTATTGGACTTGGAGCACCGGGTGCGGTCAATGCCGAACTAGGTATTTTGAGTTATCCACCGAATTTACCAGGCTGGAGTGTTTGTCCCTTGCTTGATGAATTACATGAGTGTTTGAGGGAAAAAGAAAATCTTTCTATTAGGAGAGGTATTCTTGAAAATGATGCCAATGCGGCAGCACTTGGTGAAGCTATGTATGGTGCCGGCAAGGGATTCCGGGATTTTTTCCTTGTAACACTTGGTACCGGTGTGGGTGGAGGAATTATCCTTAATAAACAACTTTACCGTGGGTCTAAAGGTACGGCTGGCGAGATTGGTTTTATAATTATTGATTTTACAGGTTCAGGTTTTCATTCGGGTATTCGGGGAACTCTTGAGGGGTTTATCGGTAAAGAAGGCATTGTTAAGCTTGCGCGCCAGATGATTGAGGAAAATCCTTTGGGTTCTTCTCTTAGTAGATTGTGCGATAATGACTATGCAAATCTTTCTCCGCGTCATCTTGAACGTGCTGCAAGGGAAGGGGATGAACTTTCTCTTAAGATCTGGCATCGTGTCGGTTCTATTCTTGGTGTTGGACTTGCCAATGTAACAGTGATCATGGATATCAGGAAATTTGTGCTTGGCGGCGGTATTTCGGCTGCCGGAAACCTTATCATAGATCCTGCTTTAGAGCAGTTCAGACTTTCTACACTTCCCTCTATGCATGAAGGCCTTGAACTGGTGCCGGCTCTGCTCGGCAACAAGGCGGGAGTTTATGGTGCAGCTGCCCTTTGCTTTGACTAAACATAAAGTGGTTTTGTTATATGATACACGAAGAGCTACTGCATCTTATCTATCCTAATGTCTGTGTGGTCTGTAGGAGAGTATTGCTTAAGAAGGAAAAGTATTGCTGCAGTGCCTGTATGGCGGAATTTGACACTTTCGTCAGTCCTGTTGCCTCAGAACAGATGATGCGTCATACTATCGCTTCCCGTTTCGGCGCAACATTTCACTTTGAAAAGGGGTGGTGTCGTTATCTGTTTCATAAAAAGAGTTCTTTGCAGGTCGCGCTTCACGCCATGAAGTATGAAAGACTTTTTAATCTTGGGATTATTTTTGGCCGTCAGTTAGGAGAGTGGATGCTTTCCGATGGCAATATAGAAGATATCGAATGTATTGTACCGGTTCCACTTCATCCGCTGAAAAAAATTGAACGTTCCTATAATCAGTCGGAAAAAATAGCTGAAGGTATCGGTCAAGCCTTGCGAAAATCTGTTCGTAGTGATCTTCTTGTCAGAAAAAAGTATACAAGGTCTCAAACAGGACTTACTGCAGAAGATCGAAAAAAAAATATGGATAGTGCGTTTCAGGTTACTCAGGGCATTATGTTACGGCATGTGCTTCTTGTTGATGATGTTTTGACCACTGGTGCGACAATGGCCTCTGCTACCTTGGCTTTTCACAAGGAAAAAGTTGAACGTGTTTCGCTGGCTACACTGGCTTTAGCTGCAAGAGAGTGATAACGAAATGGAACTTTTTTATACAGCTCGCCAAAATATTGATCTTAATGCGTCGAGTTTAGTTGTTGATGGTGATGAGTTTCATCATTTAATCCGTGTTTTGAGAAAAAAAAAGGGTGAGATGATTCTTGTGACCGATGGCAATGGCCTAAGTTGCAAAGTACAGATTGTAGAAGTCGGACAATTATCGCTGGAAGGGAAAATTATTACTCATAGTCTTGTCGAACGACCGAAAACTAATGTTACTGTAGCACTTTCATTGCTCAAGAATCCACAGCGGTTTGAATGGTTTCTTGAAAAATCCACTGAACTCGGAATATCGTCAATCATTCCTATGATCACTCTTCGGACGTTTTTTCATCCGCTATCGCGAGAAAAAGTCCAAAGCCGACTTAAACGATGGAATAGTATTGTATTGTCTGCTGCTCGTCAATCAAAACGCTATTACCTTCCACAGCTTATTGAGCCAATTTCATTCAGTCAAGTTTGCTCGCTTAATGGCTATGATTTCAAATTAATTCCTTACGAATTATCAAAGGAAGCTCCTGTAGTATATTGTTCCGGAAAAAATACAATTTTTATGATAGGTGGCGAAGGAGGGTTCACTGCTGACGAAATTCAGGCAGCTAAATCAGCTGGATTTTATGAAATTTCTCTGGGACAAACAATTCTCAGGGCTGAAACTGCGGGTGTTTTTGTTGTTGCTATGGTTCGTGCGCAATTATTTGGAGAAATGAGTCAGAGGTGGTTTTAAGAGTTGGCATAATTAGAGCTTATTCTTAAGGGCACCTCTAAAAAGTGAGTTTTGCACTATGATTGGAATTGACACTCCCCGTAT
>JBAXLG010000023.1:0-32085 GCA_037134935.1 Chlorobiaceae bacterium
TCGGAAAAATCTTTAGTAACTCACCCAACAACGTGGTAACTTGTTTCATGGTCTGAAATTCCTTATGAATAGGGCAGATAGAAAAAGTTTTGACTCTTTTAATATCGCTGTTTCTCAAGTGATTTGCAGACCAGCTTTATTTTAACCGGATACTACTGTGTACCCACAGAACCGCTTGAATATTCCAATATTTCCTTTTCAGGTCGAAATCCCTTCGTCAACAAGACTTTTCTTTCGATATTTTAACAACTTGACGCTATCCTAAACGCATATCTTCAACTATGCAAACCTGAGTCCATCTCTGAGAGGATTGTTTCCACACCTACTGCACATGCTGAACGAAAGTGGCTGAAGTTTCCATCGGTCTGGAATTCGAAAAAGGGTTGAGCGATTTTCCTCGCCGCACTCTCTGAAACACCAACTATTATTAGAGAGCTTATAAGACCTTTTGGTTCCATCAAACTATTGATCTTTTTTAATAGGTGTTCGGCCATGGGCAGGTTCTGGCAGGCAATCTGGAACAATGCATCCGCTCGAGCTAGGGCAAGCCCTACAGCAAAAACACAGCGTTCTCGAGGCTCAGAGAACGATTCAAGGAAAGATTCCGACCAGTTGCTAAGTAGTGCAAACTTTTCACCAATGTTCTCAAGGCTGGGAAGTAGCAGAACTCGATTCATCAAGTCAGAAGCCTTCTCGGGGTATCTGGCGTTTACGAATTTCGCTAGCTTTTCCGCCTCTCCCACAGACATAACTAGGTTTGCTCCCCCAAGCTGCATAATGGCTAACCGTGTTGCCAAATTTGTTACGATGAAAAATTCTTCTGTTGACCAAGTTCTGCCTGAGAACACGCCAGTCTTCAGAAGTGCTTCAGCGTAGGCAGCTGCGACCTCACACGCGTAGAGCGTCCAGTGCTCATCTCGACGCCATCCAATAACGTCACTGATACTGCGAATGGCGAAACAGGGAACCCCTTTACTCTGACAGGCTTGATACACCCCAGCTAATTCCATTTCGACTGCGACGAGGCCCTTTATCACCTTGCGCCAAGCGATGATAAGACAAGGGTCCTTTACAAGTCTGTCACTGGACCCAATCTGTTCGGCACGCGTAATTGGCTGAGGCCGCTTGGCTTCTCGATGAAAAGCGAAAGCTTCATCAATCTTCTGATTCCACGCTTGAATGTCTGTAGTGTGAGTGCCATCGAACGGGGGGCGATCTGAATCAATGCGATTCTGCCAATTCTCCATCTGGAGTTCGAGTGCCGGTAAACGAGAGACTATTCGGCTAGCCTCCCGGTGAAGTGGTCCTCCCGATGCGCTATAGAGCGGATCTCCTGTACCTGTATCTTCTACTGACAAGTCATGGATGAATGTGGAGACAATGACATCTCCCAGAGTGAAGTCGGGAGTCGGAATTGCTCCAGCTATGCCAACGACGATTATAAATCTTGGTGCTATGTCTTCTATCAGAGCAGAAGCAGTTAGTTGTGCTTGACCTGTTCCTTGAGAAATACATCGGGTTATTGCGACGAGATTTGTTCCACTGGGGGTCTGAATCGTTGAAATGTCATAATCACGAAATTCCTTAGTGCGATGAAGTTTTGGATCAGATGGAAAATGGCGAAGAACAGCAGCAAACTCTTCCTCTTTGACAGTTATGATACCTACATCGACTGGCTGAACGGGCATATGGGTGGCTGGACTTGCATTAAAAAAAACGGACACTATGAAAAGCCAAACTTTTAGCCTGTTAATTTATGCATTATGAAACAGAAAACCGTCATGATACCTATAAATCTTAGTGATCATGGCCGAAACTGAACTTGCAACAATAAACTGGAGACACTAATAAGCCGTAGCTTTTGCTTGTTGTTTATACCGTAATAACTCAACAGTTGATTGATACCCTATTATGGATTTGCATCTTCTTTTTTTATTCCCAAGTAACCATAACATGGTTTTCCTTTCGGTTTATGAATGAGACTGATAAGCGTTCAGCAACAAGTCTTTCCGTAATCCGTTCAAAAACTGTTCAGTATTTGGCAGATATCTATTTCAAGGGTGTGAGTATTTCTTTGATGATTTACAGAATCTGTTTCTTGTATGGCCTGATTTTATTACGGAAGGACTTTCTGTTAAGCACTTAAGCGAAGAAGCAAAATAAAGTAAGATTTGCGTTTGCATATGCAAAATGATATACATATTTTATGAAAAACTGATGAAATTTGATGGATTCGACTGGGACAGCGCTAACAGCGCCAAATGTCAAAAGCATGGGGTCTCGATTGCTGAAATCGAAACCCTGTTTTTAGGAACTCCGTTAGTGGAACCGGATGTTTTACATTCGAGCTAAGAACAGAGATTCTACGCTGTAGGAAGGACAAACAAAAAGCGTTCTTTGTTTGTTGTTTTCACGTTGAGGAAAAATGGTGAAACGCTCCTAATCAAACCGATTAGTGCGCTGTACATGCACAAAAAAGAGATAAAAGCCCATGAAAAAGAAATTCCCTGATTTTAAAACTGACGACGAAGCTGAAGCCTTCGTAGAGACTGCCGACTTAAGCGAATATGATTTTTCAGGTATGGTACCCATGCGCTTTGAATTGAAACGAAAGGATACGTCAATCAGTCTTCGGTTACCTGAAGAGTTGTTAGACGCTGTACGTATGAATGCAAAGCGCATGGGTATTCCGTATCAACGCTTTATACGGCTGGCAATTGAACGAGCAGTTGAAGCCAAGTAAAACCCGAAGGGACATTTCCTACTTTCTCGAAATATCGCTCTGTAGTTCGTTACCTGCGGCTAAGCCATTTTGCTGGATAGCAAAATGGCAGGTGTTATTCTTGTTACCTCTATCAGGTCATTGTTACGATTTGGGAGCTAAGTAACCTTTTGTGTTGGTAATTTTTGCCAGAACTTATTACTCAAAAATGATTTATGAGAATTTTTTTATCCGATTAAACAGGTCTTTCTTTAATCGTATCAAAAATACACCGCAAATCCCTTTTAAATAATGCTTTCCGGTAAGCGGCCCCAACACGAAAGGTTACTTAGCTCCGATTTGGATAAGGTCGAAATGTTCTACAGTCAACGCGTTGTTGCTTCGTTTATGGGCATACCTCCTTCTTAGAAAGGTACCGGCTTCTTTCTTTTTCTACGAAAATATAGCAAGTCCAGCAGGATATTCTTCAACAGGACGTCATACCTGATAGGTACACCTTCGTACTTGCCAGGAGTTTTTTTCACCTTTTTAACCTGCTCAATTATGAAACAGTTTTTGCTGATGATCAGTCTGGGATGGATGTTCAACTCTGCGGTTGCGGCATATGCTGCTGAGAACACTGTTCAACTGGCAGTATTTGACCATAACAGACTGAGCCCTTCAGCACAGTGTATCAGATGCCATGAACGTGACCAGCCGGATGACAATCTGCACCGCAAGTCGCAGGCGAACTGCTCAGCGTGTCACAATACCAGGCAATGGAAACCAATAATCATAAAACCATGAAAAAATCATTCAGTTGGCGTGTTTTTATAAGTTTCGGGCTTTTGATTGCGTTACTGATGATGCTGGTTTCAGGGGTGGTTCTTTATATCTCTCCACCCGGAAGGGTTGCTAACTGGACCGACTGGCGAATGATCGGCTTGACAAAAAGGGGATGGCAGAACCAGCACATTATTTTTGGGTTTGCCTTTGTAATCCTCTCATTTTTTCATCTGTTTTTTATCAACTGGAAAGCATTCCTCTGCTACTTCAAATCAAAGACCAACGAAGGTTTCAAAAACCCTTTAGAACTGCTTACCATAATAATTTTTTCTTTCTTGTTTGGAATAGGTACATACTGTAATATCCAACCCTTCTCGGCAGTCATCAAGTTTGGAGATGCAATTTCAAACTCTTGGGAACGGCAGGAAAAACAAGCACCGGTTCCACATGCAGAACTCATGACCCTTACCCGGCTTGCAGAGCAACCAGGGCTTGGTGGTGATCCGGAAGCATTAATAAAAAACCTGAGAGAGGCGGGTTTAAAAGTTACGTCTCAGGAACAAACTCTTGCAGAAATAGCGGCAGCAAATAGCATGACCTCAGAAAAAGTCTATGAATTTATTGCTCCAAAAGAAACGGGAAAGAATAAATTACACGGGCAGGGTTTCGGGAAAAAAACCTTGCAGGAAATAGCAGGTGAGGCTGGGGTTTCAGCGACTTCACTGCAGTTGGCACTTCGGCAGAAAGGTATTGAAGCAAAACTCGACTCACCATTAAAATCTATTGCAAAAAACAACAAGATTGAAATGAATGAGCTGCGAACAACACTTGAAACAATCCTGTACCGCAGGTAGTGTATATGACGTTTACCAGGCATTATGGGAGTTATGAGTGCAAGGT
The DNA here is from genome assembly GCA_037134935.1 of Chlorobiaceae bacterium. Classification (GTDB taxonomy): domain Bacteria; phylum Bacteroidota; class Chlorobiia; order Chlorobiales; family Chlorobiaceae; genus Chlorobium. The sequence goes on from JBAXLG010000023.1 coordinate 4,388, forward strand.
TCTGAAAGTGATTCATGCTGTCTTTTTTTAAGTGAAGAAGAATACCATGTTTACTGGAATTATCAAGGATGTTGGCCGGGTGAGGGGAGTTACACGGCAAAATGGCGGGTTGCGGCTCAGGGTTCACTATGGAAATTCTGCAGGATTTAGTGATCTTGCAGTTGATGAGAGCGTGAGCATTAACGGGGTGTGCCAGACGGTTGTTTCTTTGGTTGACGGGGGGTTTGAAGTTGACAGTGTTGAAGAGACACTCAGCAAGAGTACGCTTGGTGAGCTGCGTAACGGTTCGCTGATTAATCTCGAACGGGCGGTTCGCCCCATGGATCGCCTGGGAGGGCATTTTGTGCTTGGCCATGTTGATTGTGTGGCAAGTGTGCAGGAGGTACGGGAACTTGGTTTGAGCAGGGAGATATGGATCAGTTTTCCGGAGACCTTCACTCCTTTTATTGTTTCTGCCGGTTCTATAACAGTCGATGGTATAAGCCTGACTGTTGCAAAGCTTGATGCGTTGCTTTTTGCTGTAGCGGTTATTCCCTATACGTTTGCTCATACTACTATTAATGTGCTGGCAGCGGGAAGCAGGGTTAATCTTGAGTTTGACATTCTCGGAAAATATGTTGCCCGTCAACTTGGAATGCGTGCATGTTCAGATCGGGTTGCGTCAAAAATTGATGAGAGATGGCTTCGTGAGCAGGGATTTTAAATGAGTGACAGCCGCATCATGCAGCCCGATTTATTCGGTTTTTCAGCTTCTGCCAGGACTGGGAACTGTTTTCAGCCTCTTGCTGAGCGTGTTCGCCCCCGATCGCTTGCCGATATGGCAGGGCAGGAGCATCTTGTCGGTACGGAGGGGCCGTTGCGCAAATTCCTGGCTGGTGGTCAGTTGCCGTCAATGATTTTCTGGGGGCCTCCTGGTTCGGGTAAAACCACCCTTGCCGAAATTTGTGCCGCTTCGCTGAAGTACAGGTTTGAGCAGCTTTCAGCTATTGATTCCGGCGTGAAGGATGTTCGCAAGGCACTTGAAAACGCTGACAAGGCAAGGCGTACTGGTATAAGAACAATCCTGTTTATTGATGAAATTCACCGTTTCAACAAAGGGCAGCAGGATACGTTACTGCATGCGATTGAGCAGGGTCTTATTGTGCTTATTGGAGCAACGACCGAAAATCCTTCATTTGAGGTGAATGCGGCTCTCTTGAGCAGGATGCAGGTTTATATTCTCAAGCCTCTCGGGCATGATGAGATTGCTTCGGTAATCCGGAGGGCACTGAAAGAGGATCGCTTGTTCAGTGAGCGTTCGGTCGAGATTGCCGATCTGGATTTTCTTCTGCAATTTTCCGGAGGTGATGCGCGAAAAGCGCTGAATGCCATTGAAACGGCAGCCGCTCTGTTGCCTAATGATACTCAGCAGATTGTGCTTGGCAGGGAGCTGCTGGAGCGTGCTCTGCAGCACAAAGCGCCGATGTACGACAAAGGTGGCGATAACCACTATGACATTATTTCCGCATTTATCAAATCCATGCGTGGATCAGACCCTGATGCCGCGCTTTTCTGGCTTGCCCGGATGCTTGAAGGCGGGGAAGATCCACAGTTTATTGCCCGCCGGATGGTGATCTTTGCAAGTGAGGATATCGGTAATGCGGATCCTTATGCCATAACCCTTGCTGTAGCGGTGTTTCACGCTGTTGAAATAATTGGCATGCCCGAGGTAAGAATCAATCTGGCGCATGCTGTTACGTACCTTGCTGCTGCGGCAAAATCAAATGCAAGCTATCAGGGAGTCAATGAGGCGATGAAGGATGCGAAATCCATGCAGGATCTGCCTGTTCCCCTCCATTTGCGCAATGCTCCAACGAAACTCATGAAAGCAGAGGGATATGGGGAAGATTATCGCTATCCGCACAGTTTTCCTGGTCATTTTGTTCAGCAGCATTATTTTCCGGATGGTATGGAACCAAAGCCATATTACCGGCCTGGAGAAGAAGGGCGGGAAAAGTATCTTAAGGAACGTCTTGGCCTGTTATGGGGTGGAAGATATTGATATCCTGATTGTTACGAATCGGCAAGTTCTTTATATATTTGCGCTGTTACCGATTAGGATGCTTGTGTCGGTAAGCTTTTTTTACTCATGAAAGACTCTTTTATGAACAGGTCAAGGTTGATACTTTTTTTTGTACTGTCGTTTTTTGCGTTGACGTTGCCTTCGTTGCTTTTTGCCGCTTCGGTTTCTGGGAATAATACAGGGATTACGCTTGACGATGCCGTGCGAATCGGGCTTGAAAAAAGCCGCGTACTTGAAATTGCTCGTCTCGACAGAGAGATGGCAGGGCAGAAAATACGGGAGACATGGTCGACTGTGTTGCCTCAGATTTCAACTGATATTTCCTATACTCGCTCGTTAAAACCAACCGTACTTTTTTTTCCTGATATTTTTCAGGGAGGTTCCGGTACATCGTTCAAACCGCTTTCAATAAGTGCTGACAATGCGGCAACAACTACTCTTGGTCTGAATCAGTCGATTTTCAACGCTTCAGCTTTTGCCGGAATCAGGGCCGCCGGTCTTATTCGCAAGATTAGTGAAGCTGCTTACCGGAATACGGAAACATCCGTTGTTGCCGATATCAAGATGGCTTATTTTGATGCGTTAATTTCCAAAGATCAGTTGAAGCTGATTGAACAGAGTATTGCACGTTGGGAGGAGTCGAGAAAGGATACTCAAGCCATGTTCCGACAGGGTGTTGCTGCCGATATTGATACTCTTAAAGCGTTTCTTTCGGTTGAAAATCTTCGACCCGAGCTTTTGCAGGCAGAGAACCGTGTTGGTATTGCCATAACCAGGCTCAAGAATAGTATGGGTATTTCGCCTGATAGTACACTGATACTTGCAGGAAAACTTGAACTTTCTTCATCGGCATCATACCCGTCCGATATTGCAGCGGCATACCGTGAAGCACTTGATAGAAGGCCGGATATTCGTCAGCTTGATCTGCAGGAGCAGGTTGAGGGTGAAAAAATTTCTGCGGCTCGGGCCGAAAATTTTCCGGTTCTTTCCGTATTCGGCAGGCTTGAGTCGCAAACAGCATTTAATGATGCAGCCCAACTTTCGCATTCCCGCTGGCCGGTCTCTTCTTCTATCGGTATTCAGCTTTCTTTACCGATTTTTACTGGTTTCAGGATAAGCTCCAAGGTTGAACAGGCGAAGATTGAGCAGATACAGACCAGAACAAGGCTTGAGGATCTGAAGGCTAATATCAGGGCTGAAATTGAGGTAATTCTTGCAAGTTTCAGGGAGTCGCAGAAGAGAATTATGGTACAGTCAAAAACCATCAGTGTTGCTGAACGCAGCTACAAAATATCGCAGTTGCGTTTCAGGGAGGGTATCGGCTCACGTCTTGAGTTGACCGATACAGAGTTACAACTCAACAAAGCTAAAACAAACTATCTGCAGGCAGTGTATGACTACCTTGTCGCAACCGTTCGGCTCGAGAAGGCTTTGGGCCGTGCTCCATTGATGTCTGTAGCCGACGGGAAGGGATAATCAACGATTTTTCTAAGGTTTGTCAGGCCGGGTTTGTTTTTTGTACAAAGTAAACCAGACTTGAGCCAAGTATTGGCCATAGCGTGCCGATACTTGCCGCCGTAATTGCTGTTAGAACTGCTTTGCTCATTTTCAGGGCATGAAACTGGCGGCATTGCATGTTACAGCGAAGTTTTTCACTATTGATGGTGTTGTAAAGCGTATCAGGAAGGTAGGGTTGCTGTTTGATGATTTTCAGCTTATGGGTATCAAGCAGCTTTTCAAGGGTTTCAGGAACAAAATGGTAGAGATGGCGTGGGGCGTCCCAGGCTATCCAGTTTTCCCTGTAATGTTTTGCATCGAAACTGGAAGGATTTGGTAATGCAATAACAAGTAAGCCTTCATGTTCAAGTTTTTTGACAGCATAAGCAATGGTTTCATTGAGTGTGTGAATATGTTCAAGTGTATGCCAAAGTACAATACGGTCAAATTTTGCTGGAGAGTTGTTTACTTTATAAATCGATGAGTAGATGTTCAAGTTGAATCGTTTTCTTGCAATTTTACGGGTTTCAACATCAGGTTCTACACCGGCAAGATTTTCTTTTGGGATACCTTTTTTATCATGGAGGTAGTTGAGAAGATCGCCGGTTGAGCATCCTATTTCAAGGAGAGACAGTTTGGCCGGAGTTTTCGCCGGGTATTTCATGACAATCGCGGCTCTGTAACCAAGAAGAGCTGATCTTGCAGCAAGATAAGCCTGGTCTCTGAGTGTTGAACTATTTGCAGTATGTATGTAGGGGTCGTATGGCTGGTTTCGGTAATGATCGGCTATTTCGGAACCGTCAGGACGGGGATTAAGCATGATGAGTCCTGAAGCGCGTGAACGGACAAGCTGCCATTGTGCTTTTCCGGAAGAGTAGAAACGGTCTGGAACCTGAAGATAGGAACTGAATGCTGTGGAGCCGCTTATAGGGCAGGAAACGGTTTCCATCAGCTAAAAAGCTATTGCTTTGGTGCCTGTGTAAGATCCGCGAAAGCTTTTTTAAGGTTTTGATATGTTGTGCGCATATCATTACTGAGAACTTTGACATCAGCAAGGATAGGCATGAAATTTGTATCACCTTCCCAGCGTGGCACGATATGAAAATGAATATGGGTGTCAACGCTGCCCCCGGCAACCCTGCCAAGATTTGCACCAAAATTGAATCCCTGTGGATTAAGAGTCAGTTTCAATGCTTTGATGGAGAGGTTGGTCAGTTCCATAATCTCCAGTTGCGTGGCTGGGTCAAGCTGCGAAAAATCAGCGGTTTCAAGGTAAGGAATCACCATGAGGTGTCCGCAGTTATAAGGGTAGAGGTTCATGATGACGAAGCATTTTTTTGCCCGGTAGAGCACAAATCGCTTCTCATCCTCTTCGGGAGGGATATCGGCAAAAACTGATTTGCTGGATTCGTCTACAGGCTTTTCATCCTTGAAAGATTGCATATACACTTCACGCCATGGTGAGTACATTTTATGCATGGTGAAAGGACACTCCGGTAAAATGCTTGTTATCTATCTGTACCAAAGGTGGGACTCGAACCCACACGAGTTATTCACTCACTGGATTTTGAGTCCAGCGCGTCTACCAGTTCCGCCACTTTGGCATAGTTCATTATAAGGCGTGCGAGAGAAGGGAATCGAACCCTCACGCCTCACGGCACTAGTTCCTAAGACTAGCGTGTATACCAATTTCACCACTCTCGCATAATCAGACTGTAAATATACATGGTTTTTATTTTAATAAAAATTATCTTCCAACATACTTTTTCGAAGTATCAAGGTATCAAGCAAAAATATTTATTTATTGATTATTCGTTCTGAGCCCATGCAGTTTGATCTGAATCGTTTAGCAAACTTGATTTCATGGGTTATCAGTCCGATTGTGGTTGCTCCGGCAGTATATATTGTAATTGTGCTGCTGGGGTACTGCGATGACCTCAACAAAATGTCTTACCTGATGGTGCTGTTTTTTTCCAGCACGATTGCTCCTATGTTTCTTATTTTTGGGCTGAAAAAGATAGGGAGGGTTTCCGATTACAACATAACGTTCAGGGAACAGCGGTTTCTGCCTCTTCTGTCTCTGGTTGCTATCAATGTGCTTGGTTATGAATTTATGCAGCAGCTTCATGCACCAAGGCTTTTAACGGGAATTCTTCTATTCAATGCTGTTAACATGGTTTTTATTCTGCTGATTACTCTCCAGTGGAAAATCAGCATTCATCTTTTTACTCTTTCTTCGTGCGTTGCGTTGCTTTTTCTTCAGTTTGGTAGTGTTGCTTTATGGTTTCTGTTTCTTGTGCCTGTACTTATGTGGTCAAGAATTTTGCTTAAAGCACATAATTTTCTGCAAACTCTCGTTGGCACTGTTGTTGGTTTTACGGTGATGTTTGTCGAGATAAAATGGTGGATAGGATTGTGAGCAGGAAAAAATATGCTGTTGTTGTTACGACATATGGAGAGGTTGATAAGGTGACTTTAAGGAAGCTATGGCCGAATTCAAGGAAAATTTTTCAAGTAGTAACCCGCCAGATTGTCAAAATTCCCACTGTATGGATTTATTTTGTTGCTGCTTTTCGATCTATAAAACATTATATCGATTGGAAAACTCATTGGTATCAGCCATCGCTTATAGCCATAAATCGTGAACAGGCTAATATATTGGCAGGCTGTATTTCAAAAACTGATAACCCGCTTTTTTCAAGGATCGATGTCAGCGTTTTTGCTGCTTATTATTTTGTTCCCCCTTACCTTGATGATAAGCTTTATCAGTTGCGCCAGGAGTATGATGGGATTGTTGTTGTACCGATGATACCTGTTGAGTCTTCATTTTCATGCGGTGTCGCTTGCCAGATGGTTATTGATACTTTTGGCGAGACTATTTTTGGTTCAGTTAAAGTGATGAGCAAGCTGTGGAAAGATGATCGTTTGCATCGCATTTACATTGATCACCTTTTTTCGCGCCTTATGCCGGAAATTCGGTTAAAAAAAGAACGAAAAATTGGACTGGTGCTTGTTATTCATGGTACGTTGGTCAGGGATCGGTCAGGAAATCCGCCGAAAGTTTTTAATGGACTTGAAGAGACCGTTGCATTTTTCGACATGATGAAACGCAAAATCATGGCAGATTCGGAAAATATTTTTAGCGATGTACGACAGGGATGCCTCAATCATTCTACAGGAGGGGAGTGGACTTCCGATACCATTGAAAAAGCATTGCTGGATTATAAACAGGAAGGCTATGAGGGTGTGGTTATGTTTCCTTATGGCTTTTTTGCTGATAACAGTGAGACTGAGCATGATGCATATCAGCGTCTTAAGCAGGCCGGTTTTCCTGTTTCGCAGTATGTCAGATGTATCAATGATTCACCAGCGTTTGGTAAATGGCTTGCTGAAAAGGTACTTGATGAGCTTCAATCACTTGAAAAGCTCCAGAACTTTTTTGAAAATCTTGAACACAAACAATAAAACGATTTACTTTTGAATACCGTTCATCAAAAAGAGCAAGAACAATTGGAGGAAGCCCTGTGTCATGATCCCGATAATTCCCAAAAACAGTATGATCTTGCGCTGATCTATATGCATCAGCAGCGAAATAGCGAAGCACTTGAGCTACTCGATTGCTGCCTGAATTTGAGTAAGCGTGATGCTGATATTTTTTATGCTCGGGCAGTGCTCCATATGTCGATGAGTAATTTCCGCAAAGCCGGGTGCGATTTGTTGAGAACCATTGTGCTGGATCCTGGTTGTCTGGAGGCATATAAACATCTTGGTTTTGTCCAGTTAACGCTCGGCAAGGAGGAAGCTGCCCTTAAAACTTTGCAAAAAGCGTTGCAAATTGATCCCGGATATGCTGATGTTTACTGCGTTATTGGCGATACTTATCTTGATCTTGGAGAGTATGAGAAGGCAAGGGAGGCTTTTGAAGCTGCACTTCAACTTGAACCGGATAATGCCGAACCTCACTACAAGATAGCTATGTATTATCTTTCAAGAGGGGATATGGACGGATTGAAAAAAGAGTATGAGATATTAAAAGTACTTGACGATGCAATGGCAGAACAAATCGGAAATCTTTTTTTTAATACATGATGAAACTTTTTTCTGATAACGTTGCCCGAAAGCGGTTTATGAAAACAGGACTTCCGGTTCTTCTTGGAATAGCGTGGTCACCAATTGTTTGGATGATAGTTATGGCTTTCTTCGGTTCAGCATTGGACGCTCTGACTGGATCATGGCTGGTGACGCAGGGAGTTGTACTGACTTTTGCTTTTCTCACTACAGTTTTATTATTAAGGATTTTTATTCGTATTGGTGATAAATTTCATAGTAGTAGCCATTAATTAGCTAATAAAGTTGTGATTTTATTGAAATAATGTTACTCTTTTCGTTAATCCTCGTTATTAATTCAGGAAATGAAAATTGCTCATGGTCAAACGTTGTTATTTTTGTGTGCTAAAAAGATTATTTTTTTATATTTATTAGCACTTTATCAGAAGTAATGTGTTCTTAAAACGACGTAATTATTTCTTTTATCAGTCTGGGATTAACTCTAATCGAATTACATGGATCAGACGCTGAGTAATTTTGGTAATGTTTTTGTCTTTCTTACCCTCGGTATTGTTTTTGTTGTATTAGGGTGCCTTACCGCTCGAATGTTGCGCCCCCAAAGACCCAATCCCGTAAAGACGTCGACCTATGAATGTGGTGAAGAAGCTGTAGGCAGTGCATGGGTCAAGTTTAATATCAGGTTTTATGTAGTAGCTCTTATTTTTATCATTTTTGATGTTGAGGTTGTTTTTCTTTTTCCCTGGGCAACAATTTTCAAGCAGCTTGGAGATTTTGCGCTGGTAGAGGTGCTTGTCTTTGCTGGTATTCTTGTTCTCGGTCTTGTGTATGCATGGGTAAAAGGCGATCTGGATTGGGTAAGGCCTACTCCGAATATTCCCAAAATGCCGGATATGCCTTGTGAAAAATCAACTTCTCTCAGGGGCTAAATACTATTAACGAAGGTTATGGGTTTACTTGACGCAGGAATAACAAAGCATAATAATGTGCTGGTGACATCGGTTGATAATGTGCTGAACTGGGCGCGTCTTTCATCAATTTGGCCGATGGGTTTTGGTCTTGCTTGCTGTGCCATTGAGATGATGGCCACCAATGCATCCAATTACGATCTTGAGCGTTTCGGTATTTTTCCCCGTTCCTCCCCCCGTCAGTCTGATCTCATGATTGTTGCCGGGACTGTTACAATTAAAATGGCTGATCGGGTTGTACGACTTTTCGAGCAAATGCCCGAGCCTCGTTATGTGCTTTCCATGGGCAGCTGTTCCAATTGTGGCGGCCCTTATTGGGAGCATGGTTACCATGTTCTCAAGGGAGTGGATAGGGTTATTCCTGTTGATGTATATGTGCCGGGTTGTCCACCGAGACCCGAAGCGCTTATCGGTGGTCTTATGAAAGTTCAGGAGCTTATCAGGATGGAGCAAATAGGTTTATCAAGAGCTGATGCCTTGAAAAGGTTGCAGGAAAAAAGTGTCGATCCCCAGAATATTATTGAGCAAGAGCGTAAAGCTGTTAGTGCATAATTAAAAAAGTTTAAAGTCAGATGGTGGACGGAACGGTTTTATCGCGATCAGTACAGAAAAGTTCAGCTGCATATGCGGTTATCCATGAACGATTCGGTGATGTTGTATCGTCTTTCGACGGTAATGAAACCATGCCGTTTTTTGAAGTGCTTGATACGTCGCTCTGGCAGGAAATTGCTCTCTTTATGCGGGATGATGCAAAGCTGCAGTTCAATTACATGGCATGTCTCTCAGGAGTTGATTATCCTGCTGATGATAAACTTGGTATTGTCTGTAACCTTGAATCTCTTGGGATTTTAGGGTATAGGATTGCGGTCAAGGTTAATTGTTCCCGTAACGGAGGAGCAATTCCAACGGTTTCATGTGTCTGGCATACGGCAAACTGGCACGAAAGGGAAGCCTATGATATGTTTGGGATTACTTTTACCGGTCATCCGGATTTGAGAAGGATTCTCTGCCCTGAAGATTGGGTGGGTTTTCCGCTTCGTAAGGATTATAAGGTGCAGGAGACCTATCATGGAATCAGGGTGCCCTACTAACAAGGATTAAATAGTAAAAGCAGCTTTAAGTATGCAGGAATTAGATATAGCTGGATTGGGTTCGGTCAGGGTTACCCGAAAGAGTGACAATGTTGTTGTGCTTGAGAAGGATCTTGCTACTGAGCAGATGCTTCTTGCTATGGGTCCTCAACACCCTTCAACCCATGGCGTTCTCAAGCTCGAGTGCCTTACTGATGGCGAGGTTATTACCGAGGCTGAACCTTATCTCGGGTACTTGCACCGATGTTTTGAAAAATATTGCGAAAACATTGATTATCCCGCTATTGTACCATATACGGACAGGATGGACTATCTGTCAGGGATGAACAGCGAATTTGCGTATGCAATAGCGGTTGAGAAACTGCTTGATGTTGAAATTCCCCGTCGTGTTGAGTTTATAAGGGTTATAGTTGCTGAGCTTAACAGGATAGCATCACATCTTGTGGCAATTGGTACATATGGAATTGATCTTGGTGCTTTTACGCCGTTTCTCTTCTGTTTTCGTGACCGTGAACATATCCTTTCTCTTCTTGAATGGGCATCCGGGGCCCGAATGCTCTATAATTATATATGGATTGGTGGACTTTCACAGGATATTCCTGCTGATTTTAATAAAAGGGTTAAGGAGTTTGTCGATTACTTCAAACCTCAGGTTGTTGAACTTTACAAGTTGCTCACTGAAAATGAGATTTTTGTAAAACGTACCAAGGGAATTGGTATCATGCCTGCCGATGTTGCTATTAATTATGGATGGTCTGGTCCCATGCTCCGTGGGTCGGGAGTTAAGTGGGATATCAGAAGAAACGATCCTTATTCAGTCTATCCTGAACTTGATTTTATTGTTCCAGTGCCAGATGGCCGGTTTTCTGATGTTGGCGACTGTCTTTCACGTCATCTTGTTCGTGCCCTTGAGATTGATGAGAGTTTGAAAATTATTGAACAGTGTATCGATAAAATGCCTGGCTCACAAGGGTTTAACCCGAAAGCGGCCATACCAAAACGTATTCGTCCCAAAGCAGGAGAGGTTTATGGTCGAGCTGAAAATCCGCGGGGTGAACTTGGCTTCTACATTCAGAGTGATGGCAAATCGACAAAACCTTTGCGCTGCAAAGCCCGTTCATCCTGTTTTGTTAATCTTTCAGCAATGAAGGATCTCTCAAAAGGCCAGCTTTTACCTGATCTTGTGGCAATTATTGGTAGTATTGATATCGTTCTCGGGGAGGTTGACCGATGAATTTAACTGCTTTATCGCACTTTAGCATTCCTTTTCTTATGGGTAACAGTCTTAATGCCTGGTCGGAAGCACTTGTCGGTTTCGCTCCGATGGGTTTGCCTCTTGGTCTGGTTATTCTTGCGGCCATACCTCTTGTTTTTATTGCGGTTTATGCTTTGACTTACGGTGTATATGGAGAGCGGAAGATTTCTGCTTTCATGCAGGATCGTCTCGGGCCAATGGAGGTAGGCAAGTGGGGTATCTTGCAGACCCTTGCCGATATTTTAAAACTTCTGCAGAAGGAGGATATCGTCACTTCATCGGCTGATAAGTTTCTTTTTGTTATTGGTCCCGGTGTTCTTTTTGTCGGTTCTTTTCTCGCTTATGCAGTTTTGCCTTTCAGTTCTGCTTTTATTGGAGCGAATCTGAATGTCGGTCTCTTTTTTGCCATCGGAATTGTTTCTATTGAGGTGGTGGGTATCCTTGCTGCTGGATGGGGTTCAAACAACAAGTGGTCTCTTTACGGATCTGTACGTAGTGTCGCCCAGATTGTTAGCTATGAGATTCCGGCAGCTATTGCATTGCTTTGTGGAGCCATGATGGCTGGTACGCTTGATATGCAAAAAATCAATATCCTTCAGTCTGGTTCCTGGGGTTTTGCTCATTTCTTTCTTTTTCAGTCGCCGATTGCCTGGTTACCATTCCTTATCTACTTTATAGCTTCCCTTGCTGAGGTCAACAGAGCACCTTTCGATATTCCCGAGGCCGAATCAGAGTTGGTTGCTGGTTATTTCACTGAGTATTCCGGCATGAAGTTTGCTTTTATCTTTCTGGCTGAGTATGCCAGCATGTTCATGGTTTCCGCTATTATTTCCATAGTATTTCTTGGGGGCTGGAACTCACCTCTTCCTAATATCGGTTATTTTTCTCTTAATGATATGACGAATGGCCCTGTTTGGGGGGTATTCTGGATTATAACAAAAGGGTTCTTTTTTATTTTTGTGCAGATGTGGCTTCGCTGGACTCTTCCTCGTTTAAGGGTGGATCAGTTGATGTATCTGTGCTGGAAAGTTTTGACTCCTTTTGCGTTTGTCAGTTTTGTGCTGACAGCTATATGGGAAATATATGTTCGATAAGAGTGTTCAACAGTCAATGCAGGAAAGTAATGTCGAATAGATTATGAGTGAGTATTTCAGTAATATAAAAGTCGGTGCGGTTACCATTATTACCGGAATGGGAATCACCCTGAAGCATTTTTTTAATGCTGTCAAACGCAAGGGTGATGCCGGTGTTGATGATGTTGATTATTTTCGCCAAGTAGATGGTCTGGTTACTCTTCAGTATCCAAGGGAGGTTATACCTACGCCGCAAAACGGCCGTTACCGCCTTTATAACGACATTGACGATTGTATTGGCTGCGGTCAGTGCCAAAGAGCCTGTCCAATAAGTTGTATCACCATTGAAACCATCAAAGTAGCTCCAGATGATTTAGCTCTTTGCGGTAAAACCTCTGATGGTCAGCAGAAAAAGTTCTGGCTTCCGATTTTTGATATTGATACTGCAAAATGCATGACTTGTGGTATCTGTACGACAGTTTGTCCGACCGAATGTCTCAAACACACACCGGTTAGTGATTTTTCACAGTTTGATCGCAGCAACTTGGTTTATCATTTTGGGAATCTTTCTAAAATAGAGGCTGAAGCGAAACGCCGCAAACTTGCTGAAATTCAGGCAAAAGCGCAAGCGGAAAAGGATCGGAAGGCTATGGAAGATGCGCGGCAGGAAAAAAGTGGCAAAGAATAAGCGAAACAATTAATGCGCTAAATGCACTATGAGTAATCAAACATATACAGTCATTTTCTATATTTTTGCAGCTATAACGGTCTTTTCTGCTGCTTTTGTCGTATTTACACGCAATGTGATTTACTCTGCATTTTCTCTCCTGTTTACCTTTTTCGGAGTTGCGGCTCTCTATGTTTTCCTGAGCGCCGATTTTATTGCAGTAACTCAGGTTGTGGTTTATGTTGGCGGCATCCTTGTGCTTCTGCTCTTCGGTGTAATGTTTACTAACAGCATTATGCAGGTAAAACTGAAAAGCGAAGTGTTGCATATCGTACCGGGTACGCTTCTGCTTATTGGTATGATAGGAGCTTTTCTCTTTAGTTTCTATACTTCGCACGGCTGGAAGTCTTCAGAAACTGTTTTACAGGGCAGTATTGTTGAGCGGATTGGCTTTGAAACTATGTCGCACTATGTGCTTCCTTTTGAAATGGCTTCAATCCTGTTGCTTGCAGCTCTTATTGGGGCAGCGTTTCTTGCGCGTTTCGATAAGCCGGCTAATCAAGAATAATAAATCTATCGTAATATGGAATATTTGACTCACATAGGGCTTAATCACTATCTGACTATATCGGCTATTCTTCTTTGTCTTGGTCTTTTTGCCGTCATGACTCGGAAAAATGCCATTGTTATTCTTATGGGTGTTGAGCTTATTCTGAATGCCGCCAATATCAATTTTCTGGCATTTTCGAAGTACAATGGTGGGTTTCAGGGAGTGATGTTCAGTCTTTTTGTTATTGTTCTTGCAGCTGCAGAAGCTGCAATTGCCTTGGCAATCGTCATAAATATTTTCAAGATTTTCAAGAGTGTCGATGTTTCCAGAATAGATTCGATGAAAGAGTAAAAAGGTGTTATTAGTTTTAATTTTTTTTTGTAAACGAAAAAGAAGATGCACAGTTTAATTCAGTTATCAATAATTGTACTGCTACTGCCGCTGCTCTCGTTTGTCATTCTTATCTTTTTCAATCGCAGGCTTCCGAGACGAGGCGATTTTATAGGGGTAGGAATACTTGGAACAGCTTTTGCAATATCAGTCTATATTTTCTGGACGGTCATTGTGCAGACCTATGATCCAGCATTCAGGGTTGCTTGGGATTTTACCTGGATTGATCTTGGAAAGGTGCCGGGTGTTGGTCCTCTGCAAATCAAGATGGGTGTTGTAATCGACAATCTTACGGCTATCATGCTTGCCATGGTAACCCTTATCAGTCTGCTTGTTCATATCTATTCCACAGGTTATATGGCTGGCGACAAGAACTATGGAAGATATTTTGCTTATCTCGGTATTTTTACCTTTTCAATGCTCGGGATTGTGCTTTCGGATAATCTTTTCTCTATTTATATGTTCTGGGAGCTTGTCGGGCTTTCATCATATCTTCTTATTGGCTTCTTTTTTGAAAAAGACAGTGCTGCAGATGCACAGAAAAAGGCGTTTCTTACCAATCGAGTCGGTGATATTGGTATGTGGCTGGGCATATTGATTCTTTATTCACAGTTCCATACATTCAGTTTCACGGAGATTTATGCCAATCTTGCTGCTGGAAAGTTTACTCTTTCTCATGCATGGCTTACCGCTGCTGGTATACTCCTCTTTATGGGTTGCGTAGGTAAATCAGCCCAATTCCCACTTCATATATGGCTTCCAGATGCAATGGAAGGCCCTACACCAGTTTCCGCACTTATCCATGCGGCTACTATGGTTGCTGCCGGTGTGTATTTTGTCGCTCGTATTTTTGTACTGCTTACGGCGGATGCATTACATGTTATAGCCTTTATTGGTGCATTTACTGCCTTTATGGCAGCAACCATTGCTATTACCCAGAACGATATTAAAAGAGTACTTGCCTATTCGACTGTTTCTCAGCTTGGATATATGGTGCTTGGCCTCGGAGTAGGTGCCTATTCGGCTGCACTTTTTCATCTTGTCACTCATGCTTTTTTCAAAGCTTGTCTTTTTCTTGGTTCGGGTGCCATTATCCATGCCATGCACCATGAGCAGGACATGCGCTGGATGGGTGGACTTCGAAAGCATATGCCTTGGACCTTTACTACATTTACCCTTGCAACTCTTGCTCTTGCCGGTCTGCCGCTTACAAGCGGCTTTATGAGCAAGGATGCTATCCTTGCCGGAGCAATAGGTTTTGCGCAGGCTGAGGGGGGCGGTATTTTTTATCTTATTCCCGTACTTGGCTTTTTTTCTGCGATGCTGACTGCTTTCTATATGGGTCGTCAGATCTGGCTCGTATTTTTTGGTGAAAGCCGCACTTATCTCAAGCCGGCATCCGCTCACCATCACGGCCATGATGATCACTCTGCTCACGAGGAGCATCACGGTGTACACGAAGTGTCGTGGAATATGCGCGCCCCGCTGGTTATTCTTGCTGCGTTATCGGTTTTTATAGTTTATTCTCCTGACCCGCTTGATGGAGCAAAAGGGTGGTTCATGAAAATGATACAGACACCGGCAACAGTAGTTGGTGAGGCTGTTGTTCATCAAAATGGTGCAACTCTTGCCACTGCAGGAGCTGCGCTTCTTCCTGAAGCACTTGTATCTGGTTCAGGGCATCTTCAAACTGCGGCTCAATCTGGTTCACATACTGTAGAGAAAGTTGGTCATACTTTTTCTGATCCCCGACAGGCTGAAATACTCCATGCAACTCATGCTGCTCACTACACTGCCATATATATATCCAGCGTTATGGTAGTGCTTGGTATCGGTATGGCATTTATTGTCTATGTTTTCAAGATTATTGATCCTGAAAAGACAGCGATCAGCATACGGCCACTCTACCTGTTTTCACTTAATAAATGGTATTGGGATGAGATTTATCAAGCCACCTTTATAAAAGGTTCAATTGTTATATCAAAAGTTCTTTCATGGTTTGACACCAATGTTGTTGATGGTATCGTTAATGGTACTGCTTTTCTGATAAGAAAATTTGCTTTTGCCAATGCAGGCTTTGACAAGTATGTTGTTGACGGCCTTGTAAACTTTACAGCATTTGTTGTAAACACTACGGGAGCAGTATTAAGAAAGATTCAGACTGGTAAAGTACAGACTTATGTTACCATGCTGATTTTTGTGGTTTTCGCTTACTTTGTCTATTACTTTACACGACTGATATAACAAGGATTTATTTTTAATCTGAAAACTTACAGTTACGGAACATGCTACTAAGTTTTATTGTATTTTTGCCTATTCTTGCCGGTCTGATTATTCTTGCCGTGCCCTCTTCGCAAAAGCAGATAATCAGAATTGTCTCATTGCTTGCGGCTCTTGCACAAGGAGTCCTTGCCGTTTTGCTCTGGCGAGCTTATGATCCATCACTACCGGGAATAACAGCCACTCCTGGAGGGAGTGCCTTGGGATCCTTCCAGTTTGTTGAGAAGTTGCCGTGGATAAGTCTTAATCTTGGTGGATTTGGTTCACTGAACATTGAATATTTTCTTGGTGTTGATGGCATTTCGGTAACCATGGTTATTTTGACGGCACTGGTTTCAATTATCGGTGTACTTTCAAGTTGGACCATACAGAAACAGGTCAAAGGTTACTTTATCCTTTATAACCTGCTTGCCACCGCTATGATGGGTTGTTTTGTTGCACTTGATTTTTTTCTTTTCTATGTTTTCTGGGAGCTGATGCTTCTTCCGATGTACTTCCTTATCGGTATCTGGGGTGGCCCTAACCGAGAATATGCGGCTATAAAATTCTTCCTCTATACCTTATTCGGTTCAGTATTCATGCTTCTTGTCATGATCGGACTTTACTTTAGTGTTATTGATCCTGTTACCGGCAACCACACATTCAGTCTTGTTGCCATGGCAAATCAGCATAACTATATCAAAGATGCTATTTTAGGTCCCGATAATGTGATGTGGCGTTACGCTGCTTTTATAGTGTTGTTTATAGGGTTCGCCATCAAGGTTCCGATGTTTCCTTTCCATACCTGGCTTCCTGATGCACACGTTGAAGCTCCTACCCCTATTTCAGTAATTCTTGCCGGTGTACTCTTGAAGCTTGGCACCTATGGTATGATGCGTATCAACTTTCCGCTTTTTCCTGAAGTTTTTCATGCCTCCCTGTATGTGATTGGTGTATTCGGTGCTATCAATATTATATATGGAGCTTTCTGTGCATTGGCACAGCAGGATCTTAAAAAGATGGTTGCTTACTCTTCAGTCAGTCACATGGGTTATGTTCTTCTTGGTCTTGCTGCCGCAAACAGCGAAGGAATGACCGGGGCTCTCTACCAGATGTTCAACCACGGCACCATTACAGCAATGCTTTTCCTCCTGGTTGGAGTAATCTATGATCGTGCCCATACCCGTCAGATAGACAAGTTTGGAGGCCTTGCTTCATATATGCCTGTTTATGCTGCTTTTGTTACAATTGCATGGTTTGCTTCGCTTGGGCTACCAGGACTCAGTGGTTTTATTTCAGAAGCGTTTGTATTTGTTGGCGCTTTCAGCTCTATAACAACCCGTTACATCGCTATTGTTTCGGTGCTTGGTATTGTTTTTGGTGCCGCCTACCTGCTCTGGTCTCTTCAGAGGATGTTTCTCGGAAAAAGAAAAACTGATGCAGCCTATGATCTTGAAGTAGGTGCAGATGGTCATGAGCATATCCATTTCCATGATTGGAAAGGAAAGCTCGATCTTGATGCACGTGAACTTATCATGCTTGTACCGCTTGCAGTTATAACTATTTGTCTTGGTATTTATCCTATGCCTGTGATTGGAATGTTGACCTCAAGTATTAACAAGCTCGTTGAAGTACTGTCACCTGTTGTGCTGACATCGTTGAATTAACAAGAATTAATGAGGTAAAGAATAAACGAAGATAATTATGTTCGAGCTGCCATCAGGTGCTGAAATTCAAAGTATTATTGCTGTTTTGAGAGCAAACGTTGGATTCTTTATACCTGAAATTTATCTGTCCCTGCTTTTTATGGCTTTGATCATTATTGATCTAGTGGCAAAAGGCAGAAAAAGCAATTTACTCGCTACCATAACCCTTTTAGGGCTGGCGGGTAGCATATTCTTCATTTACCAGCAGCATGGGTTACCGTCAGGAGAAATTTTTTTCGGTATGTATGTGCTTGACCGGTATGCTCTCTTTTTCAAATACTTCCTTGTTGTTTCCGGTATGCTTGCCGTGATTCTTACAATGGCAGACGAGCAGTTTAACAGGGAGGTGAAGAGTATCGGTGAGTATTATGCATTGATTGTTGCCATGGTGCTTGGTATGATCATGATGGCTTCGTCTGTTGACCTTCTGATGATATTTTTGTCAATGGAACTCGTCAGTTTCTCAGCTTACATTCTTACAGGTTATTTCAAACGGAACGCCCGTTCATCAGAAGCCGCGTTGAAATATCTGGTTTACGGTGGTGTTTCGTCTGGTATCATGGTTTATGGTTTTTCGCTTATCTATGGTATTACTGCACAGACCAATCTTCTGAAAATCAGCACTGAACTGGCTTTACATAGCTATAACCCGTTGGTAATGATTCTGGCTACTCTTCTGATTCTGGCTGGTTTCGGCTACAAGCTTGGTGCTGTTCCGTTTCATTTTTGGAGTCCTGATGTCTATGAAGGAGCTCCCACACCGGTTACCGCTTATCTTTCTGTTGCTTCAAAAGCGGCAGGCTTTGCTCTGCTTACCCGATTTTTTTACATAGCTATACCACAGGTTGATATCCTTGCCATTAACTGGCATGCGTTGCTTATTATTTTTTCTGTTGCCTCTATGGTTTATGGCAACGTTGTAGCACTGTGGCAGAAAAACGTGAAAAGATTGCTGGCCTATTCATCGATTGCCCATGCAGGTTATCTGCTGCTCGGCATCCTTGTGAAAGATGAGTTTGGTACCCAGGCGACACTCTTTTATCTGGTTTCATATTTCCTCATGAATTATGGAGCATTCTATATTGTGACTCTTATTGCTAACAAGACAGGCAGCGAAAATCTTGAGAATTACCGTGGACTTGGTAAAAGAATGCCGCTTGCCGGCGCAGCATTGACCGTATTTTTAATTTCTCTTGTAGGCCTTCCTCCTACTGTTGGCTTTATAGGTAAACTGATGATTTTTTCTTCACTGCTATCGAAAGGTTCATTATATATTTGGCTTGCATTAATCGGTGTGATGACCAGCGTCATATCACTATATTACTATATGCTGATACCTCTCAACATGTACCTGCGCGATTCAGAGCAGCCTGAAGGTAAAAGTTTTGATCCGGGGATGCCTGCAAATATTTTCATGGCATTACTGATGATTCTTACGCTTTATTTTGGCATCTATTTTACGCCACTTTCTGACTTTGCAAAATATTCATCAGCAATGTTTGGACTCACGCTATTTTGATATTTTTTACAGCCAAGCGCATGGTGCTTGCTGATGCAAAAGAGCACCATCTGATTGATTTGATTGACAAAAAGTATAACCGGTAGCCGTTTTTTAGGGCAGCCGGAAAATAACGGTTTCTCTGTGCGCTTTAGGTTACAAAGTTAACCGTAAATGAGTGCCTTGGGTTTTGTCGGTATTACATCAGGGCAAAATCCCACTTGTCACCTTCCATACCACTCATTTTTAATTATCTGTTTTGCTGTAATAATTTTGAATTTGTCTCATACAGTATGAGGGTGATGCTTTTTCCAGATTAGGTATGTCAGTCTAAACAATTTTATGAGTTGCTCCTGCGAGTCGGGGACTTTTTGACGAAAAAATGACACTTTGAAAAGTGAGAAAGTGAGGATCTACTAGTATGAAAATCGTTGGCTTACGAATATCAAATTTCCGAGGTATCAAAGAAGTTAATCTTACTGATCTTGGTGAGATGGTTATCATTGCTGGTCAGAATGGCTCAGGAAAGTCCTGCATTTTTGATGCAATCCGGCTACTTAAGTCAGTCTATGGTGGTTACCAGGCAAACGAATGGCACCACTGGATGGGTGAATTCCAGATCAGCCTTACCAATCGTTCTAGCGACTTCGCAACGATGTTTAACGATCGGTCCAAAGAATTGCGGATTTCGTGTGATTTTAAGTTCTCTCCCGAGGAAATAAATTACATCAACGTAAACGCTAATGAGTTACTACGCGAGAAAATCTGGCGGACGATTTTTCCAGAAGCCTATGGATGGGGTGGCAACAGAATGGCGATGTTCGCTGCGCAGTTCCGGGACAGAGAGCCTGAAGTCGTGGCTCGGGTAGAATCGGAACTTCCCACTCTGATGATGGATCTGGCAAAACCAACTCTGAGGGGTGAGTTATTTGTTCTGCCCGGTGCCTCACCCCATTTTACAAACTCTTTGGCGCTCACAGTGGCATTTAGCACTTTTCGGCCAACCGAAATTGGTGTAATTGATTATCATGGGCCTCAAAGGCACTATGGTCGAGAACAGGTTCAGGGCATCAACCTCAATCTGGAGATAGCTGAGCAGCAGAGAAGCCAGTCATCGCTCTATAACTATGGAAACAAGTACACCAACGTGAAAGGGGAAATGGCGTCATCGTTTGTGAAGGAACTCCTAGCCCAGGCTGCCGGAGTTTTGAGGGAGGAGCAGTCTACACTCACAAATACACTCCAAGAATTATTTAAGACCTTTTTCCCGGAAAAAAAGTTCCTTGGACCAACTCCAACTCTTGATGGAAGTCTGCGTTTCCCTGTAGAGACGCAAACCGGAAGTCAACATGACCTTGACGAATTAAGTGCAGGTGAAAAAGAAATCTTATATGGATACCTCAGGATACGTAACTCTGCTCCGCGGTATTCAATAATTCTTCTAGATGAACCAGAACTGCATCTGAATCCTCGTCTTATCAAAAGTCTGCCCGAATTCTACAAGAAATACCTCGGTGAAGCTCTGGGAAATCAGATCTGGCTTGTTACTCACTCAGATGCTCTTCTTCGGGAGGTAGTGGGAAAGCAGTCTTACAATGTTTATCATATGCTCCCGAATGGAAGCGTCCCAAAAGGACAAAGTCAGATAAAACCGCTTTCCGCGACAGCAGGCCTTGAGCTAGCTCTAGTTGACCTTGTCGGGGACATTGCGGCATATCGTCCAGGTGGCAAGGTCGTCATATTCGAAGGCGGAGGGGACTCCGAGTTTGATCAAAAGGTCACTTCGGCTCTTTTTCCTGAGTTGAGTGAACATGCAAACCTGATATCAGCCAGCAACAAGATTCGTGTTCGGGCACTTCAGGAAACTCTTGATATCGCGGCTCAACAGGGCAAATTGCCATTTGATTTCTACTCCATTACTGACAAGGACAGCGGAGCTATAGCCAAGGCTAAATCCAAGAACGTATTTTCATGGGATGTTTACCACATAGAAAACTATTTCCTTGAAGCCTCCTATATTGGCAAAGTGCTTGCTTCTATGAGCTTAGGTAAGACGATTTCCACAGAGCAGATTTGGGATGAACTGAGACAAGCTGCCCGAGATACACTTCCCCAAATGGTGCGACATGAAATGGCAGAGCACGCAAACCAGGCAATAGTAAGTGCCATTAATCTGGGAACCGATCCCAAGGCTGAAAACGTGAGCGAACTGCTATTCGCGAGTATTACTCGGTCAATATCAAAATTAAACGAGCTCAAAGAGCAATCGCTGACTCAAGACCACTTAAGGAAAGAAGAAGACGAACTTCGCGCCAAATACACCGCAAGTCTGTCAGACGGATCTTGGACGAAGAAATTCCGCGGTCGAGACATTTTGAAAAAATTTGTTGCAAAACATGGAAGCACGGTTTCTTATGAAGTATTCAGAAACCTTCTTCTTTCAAAAATGCAGGACGAAAAGTATAAGCCAGAAGGAATGGCACTAGTTGTCAGTCAAATTCTTGAAAATAGAGCAGTAGAAATCACCTAAAATTGTAGTCAAGCCCGACAATTTTTTTCGAGAATTGCAGCTTCTCCAAGCGGAGACAGCTAGGCCATAATTTTCCGTTTCGTCCAGAGAACTATCGTGAGTGAATGCTTTTGCGTTCGGCTGCACACTTTCAGTTCGTTTGTCAATAAACATTTCCGGTTTTATGTAGTACCATGTATTGCTGTTCTTCTGTTTCTGGATAGACCTGACGCATGGTTTTCGAGAATCCGAGTGCTCCATCACCGATACTCAGTTTAGGAGAGGGCATGTACCGTTCTTTGAGATCACGGGAATGAAATCATTATTGAGCAATCCGCCCAGATAAAACATAGTAAGAGCTGCTTTTATCAAATACTGTTTCTTTTACGCATCGGGGACACTTTTTTCATGATTGATCTTGTTCAGGATTCCGGCAAATGAAGAGAGGGCGGAAATGCCGAAAAAGATGAGCGAAAGAGTTATACCGGTACTGGTTTCAAGCCGTATGGCATCAAGCAGATAAAAAAAGGTTATTTCTCTTGCACCTGCTCCTCCTATGGTAATTGGAAGAATGGTTGCTACGGTTGATATAAGAAATATTGCCAGGTAGTCGATGATGCCGGTGTTTTGTGATAGAGCTTTAAGAATAAAAAATGCTGATGCTACCTGGGTTAACTGAACCAGTAGCGAATCTATTGCTGTTATGGTAAACAATCCGAGAAACTGTTTGTAGAAAAGCCGGGTCACAAGAAACGAAACAGGATAGAGTATTACGAGTAACAGCCATGTATATGGAACCAGATAGTGGAATTGTATAGCGAAACTGCTTGGCAGCAGCAGAATGAGTGAAAGAAACAGAAGCGCAACGATACCGCAGATTCTATCCCATAGGACAGCATGAAAAACATTGATTGTTTTTATGCCGTGGTTTTTCTGCAGTACATAGATTTTGTAGCCATCGCCTCCAATGCCTCCCGGAAGAAAAAGATTATAAAACATTCCAAGATAGTACAGCTTAAGGTTGTACATGGTGGAAAGCTCAATGCCAATAGCCTTGAAAAACCGGTTTAAGCGTATTGCATTGAAAATTTTTGAAATATTGAAAAAAATGAGGGCGAGTAACAGATACCACAGGTTTGCGTTACGGATAATTCCGATAAGTTTTGCTGTATCACTCTTTTTCATTACCAGATAAAGGGCAGTAACGGTAAAAAAAAACTGTAACAGCAGTTTGAGCAGCTTTTTGAGGCCAGTTTTATTATTTATCAACGAACTTTTTAATGATATAAGGTTTCTTGTTCTGAGATTCGTAATAGGTGCGCATGATGAATTCGGCAATGAAACCGGTTGTAATAAGCTGGATTCCGATAAAAGTCAGAATGATTCCCAGAGAGAGTAACGGGCGCCCGCCGATTTTTTCGCCGAAAATTTTCAGGGCTAAAAGGTAAAGATTCAGTGCCAGACCAGTGAACAGGGATAAAAAACCAAGAGTTCCAAACAGATGCATTGGCTTCTGACTGTATTTCTGGAAAAAAACCATAAACAGCAGGTCACTCATTACCTTGAAGGTTCTTCCTATACCATATTTTGATTGTCCGAACTTTCTTGCGTGATGCCTTACATCAACCTCTGCCATTTTTGCTCCATAGAGCTGTACAAGTACAGGAATAAACCGGTGCAGCTCTCCGTAAAGGCCTAAATTTTTTGCAACATCCTTTTTGAAAACTTTCAAGGTGCATCCATAGTCGCGGATGTGTACATCTGTCAGTGTTCGAATGAGGGCGTTGGCTATTTTGCTGGGAATTTTCCTCAGTACCATACCGTCCTGTCTTTCTGCCCGTCTTCCCACAACAACATCAAGATCATTGTCGTAAAGATATTGTATCATCATTGGAATATCCAGTGGATCGTTCTGCAGGTCGCCATCCATGGTTGCAATCAACTCTCCGCTTGCATGATCAATACCCGCAGCCATTGCGGTAGTCTGTCCGTAATTTTTGTTCAATACAACCAGCTGCAGATTAGGAGGAGCATTTGCCCGAATTTCCGCTACAGTATTATCGGTAGATCCATCGTCAACCAGAACAATCTCATGATCTACATCGCCAAGTGACGAAGTGAGAGCAGAAAATAACGGTTTGATGTTCTCAGCCTCATTCATGACCGGTATGACGACTGAAAGCTTCATAATATCGGGTTCATTGCATTAGTTTTGCCATTACAATTCCGTATTTGCTGTACAGTATGGCGGGTTTGTCAAGGGCATCAAGCTGTTTGACTGTTGTGAGAACAATTTCACCCTTTCGAGGTGCTCGCCGTTCAACAAAAGAGTTCGAATATACTAAAAAAGAGGGGTTATAGACTTTCCACATCACGATTTTATAGCGCTCTTTTTTAGCCTTCAGTGCAGCTTCCTTTACTGGTTCCTGAAGGAGTTTTCCTGCAATCGGCATAAGATAGATATTGATGAGAAGGGCGAAAACCATACCCGTAGCAATCAGTTTGTTCCCTGCTGAAAGCTTGGGCATGAACTGTATGGCCATGATCACGATCAGCGTGGTCATCATCACAAAAAGATGTTTACGTCCCATGAGTTCTATTGCCCCTTGAAGGAGTGCCAATATATAAGCGTCACTGGTGTAGCTCATAGCGATCTGTACAAAAAAAGGAAGGAATGCAAGCAGAGCGAGCAGGAACAGCGGCCATAAGGTTAAGCGTTCAGGATGCTTGCTTATCGGCAACGATCTGGCCATGAGGATAAAAAGCGGAGTGTAGCCGTAGATGAGATAGTGGGGTAGTTTTGTGCCCGATAATGAAAAAAAGATAAAGACAAAGCAGAACCAGATTATAAGAAACCTGTTTTCTCTGTCGGGCAGCAGCTTTTTCAGGTTGAACAGAACTGTAAAAAGCAGTCCGGTATAAGGCATTAAGCCGATCATGATAACCGGAAAGTAATACAGCAGGGAGCCTGAAT
Organism: Chlorobiaceae bacterium; assembly: GCA_037134935.1. Lineage (GTDB taxonomy): Bacteria > Bacteroidota > Chlorobiia > Chlorobiales > Chlorobiaceae > Chlorobium. The sequence continues at coordinate 28,952 of JBAXLG010000023.1, forward strand.
GGCCCTCAAAAGAGGTGTTGAAGCGGTTTACGTTGTGTTTAAAGAAAAATCCTTCAATAAAGGGCATGCCTTGGTCACGGTATTCAAGCAGATACCAGGGAAGGGCAATGCAGAGAAAGAGGAGTATTCCCGTGGGGGAAAAAACTGTTTTAAACCACTTTTTTATATCTTTTTCCAGAAGAGCGAAAATAAAAAATACAGCAACTGGTATAATGACTGCTATCGGCCCTTTGGTAAGCATGCCGAACCCTGCGGCCGCAAAAGCAAGATGGAGTGCAGATTTTGTGCCTGTTTCGTAATGGCGCAAAACTGCAAACAGTGTTATAGCAAGAAAGCAGTTCAGCAGTGCATCGGCTATTGCGGCTTTTGCGATAACGGTGACCTGCAAAGAGAGTACCATGAGCGCCGCCGCAAGAAAGGCTTGCTTATTGTTGGATGCTTTTTTGCGTACAAAAAGAAAAATCGATGTTGCCCATACGGTTCCGGCAAGCGCAGAAGGGAGCCTGAAGGAAAACTCACTCTGTCCAAACAAACGGACGCATACTAACTGCAGCCAGTATATCAGCACTGGTTTATCAAAACGGGGTATACCATTCAGATAAGTGGTCAAATAATTTTTACTGGCTATCATTTCGCGTGTTGCTTCGCTGAATGCTCCTTCATCAACATCGAATAGCGGTGCGTTGCCAAGTCCTAAAAAAAAACTGATAAAGATAATTACCGCCAATATGGCAAGAAGGCGGGTAGTTTCAGATTTCGCGAGATTCAGATGTGTCAACGGCTTGCTTGAAATAAACGTTATAGAGAAGAACAGTGGAGACGATTCCCAGGAATGAACCTGCTATCACATCACTGATATAGTGTTTGGCAAGGAAAATACGGCTGAATGCTATCAAACATGCGGTAAATATCAAAATAAATCGCCATTGAGGATACCATGTGGCAAGTACAATTGCAACACTGAATGCAGTAGCTGAATGTCCTGAGGGAAACGATGTCCATGATGGTTCCCAGTGAAAAAAATCAAATCCATACAGTTGTCTGCTGAAATATAGCGTTGGTCGTGCTCTTCCTGCAAGATATTTGATTATATCGGCACATACTCCCGATGTTGCAACAGCAGTGAAGAGGAATAGCCCTTTAGCAGCCAACACTGTTTTTGTTTTGGAGCGAAACATAACAAAGAGCAGCAGACCCAGAACGAGATACCATTGTGATTCGCCAAAGCATGTTACTATGCTGAAAACGGTATAAAAAACTGTATTTCTGAGCTCATGAAAGAACAACGCAACCTGAATATCGGTAACAGCATAGCTTAAAACACAGAGAGCTAACGTTACTGCCGATGCCGTTATCCAGAAAAACGGTCTCTTCATAAAAGCGTTACTTTTTAGTGAATCTTGTCATTATTACAGAGGTACAGTGCTGAGAACACTTCATACCTGAAAAATTGCTGGTCGTGCCTGAAAAAAATAACTGAATTTAATAAAAATGACTATATCTTACTTTAAAATATAGTGTTAATATTTATTCAGTAAGCCAACATTATGATACATCCAAGCTGATTATTCGACGGATAACACCAAAACATTACGGATTCAGAACTCTCTTGATAAACCTGCCTGTACGCTTATAGCGTGGAACGCTGTCACTCCAGAATCACAATGACCATTCAGGCTCCAATTCTCTCGTTGCTCATATTTTTCGAATTTCAGGTCCACAAGCCAATCCTTGTTCAATTGCTTGCTGACCTTCAAGCCGGCAGTGATGGCGCCAAAAGCCGACAGCCGTTGATCTTCGCTGTAATAGACTGCTCTCCGGAAGGTGGTGGCGTAGGAGTAGACGGGTTTGCCTTTTCCGCAGCGCTTGTTGCGATATAAAAGTCAGCCTCGCTTTGCGTGTACAGCCGAAGCAAGGGAGTAAGCGTCCAGCCATGATGTAACGGTTGAACATATTCAGCACCAAGCGCATGCGCCCGTATGCCGAACGTATCGGTGTAATAACGGTACGAGAGCCGGGCTGTTCCGTCAGTACCATTGAAATGATGGTTCCAGCGGGTCATAACTGTAGTATTGTTTCGATTCCTCGGCCTGATATCCGGATCCTTATAGGGATCGGTGTAATAGCCGTTTCCATTGGAGTATCCCAGGTTAAGCTGTACAATATCACTTTTCGACAATATTTTGGTAACACCAATCAACCCGGCGACAATCTGCTTATGCTCATCTGCGGTCTGTTTTTTGACGCCCACAACATTCGGAGCATTAAGTTGGATGGAATCATCGTTAAAGCTTCCTCCAACTGTAAAAGTTGTATTTTTATCTTCTGTCAATAAACTCCCCTGAAGTGAAACGCTGCGGGAAATATAATCCGACTCCTTGGAATAGCTGATACCGCCAGTCATACTTCCCCTTGAAAAGTACCGGGTCAGATTGAGATCTCCCGCGTGTCGCAACTCACCTGACGCTCCGGATACCGTCTTACTTGTTGGAAAGCCGGAAGAATGATAGGCGGGTGATGCTCCGGAAACCGAATCCTCTATTAATGATACACCGATAGACCACTCACCGGCAACTGGTGCTACTACCATCATTGACAGTGCATTTACCGCGATCCGATCTCTGTTCATTTCCGCCTTAACTGCAGTATCTCCGGTCTGACTGTCCTGATAATTGAGATATTTAATGCTGACAATACCCCTTTCCGGAGGAGCATCAGCAAAGGCAAATTGCACCGAAGGCAATGCTATTGCTGCACTGATAAGAGTAGCACCAAGTACAGTTGATGTTTTTTTTGAAACGGATGTCATTGTTTTGGATGATATTAAGCTTGCATGGACTCGCATGATGGTGGACTTGCAACAAAAAAATGGACACCCTAAGAAGCCATAGCTCTTGGTTGTTGTTTATAACGTAAAAACTCAACGGGCGATTTGTACCCTAAAGTTGAGTGTTTCCGTTTCCGGTTGTAAAATACTTCGATGAATTCAAATAAGCTGTGTCGGGCCTCTTCTCGCGTTCGATAGTGTTCAGTATACACCAATTCGGTTTTCAGGGTTTTGAAAAAGCTTTCAGTAACAGAGTTATCATAGCAGTTACCTTTGCCGCTCATACTCTGAATCAGGCCATGTTTCG
>JBAXLG010000024.1:0-31837 GCA_037134935.1 Chlorobiaceae bacterium
TTCAGCAAACGGATTTTTGCCAAGAAGAAGTGGTCTTATAAACGGGGGCACGTCCTCACATCAATGTGCGTATTTCCCTTTAACAAGACCGAGGCGACTATAAAACAATTTCCTCTATTCAGTTCAGGACAACACAGTTACAAGCAAAGTTATTTTATCGAGATCGAGGTTGTTTCAGGCTCTACCAAATACTCACCATCAATAACAACTCCTTTAAGGAATTGAGAATATACTTTTCGCAGATACTGAATCCCATCTTTACTATCAACTCCATAATTTAATTTTTCACGGACAAACTCAAGACGATGCTTATTTTCTTTAATAACTTGAGACCATGTTTTCACCCAAACAGTTACATCTACTTCACCAGATTTTCTAAACAAAACACCATTTCGCCGATTCTCTTGACTTAGCTCCATCTTAGTATAGCCATCAATTTCATTAGAAATGATCCAGAAATTCCATCTTGCTTTTAGGTTGGCAAACCTCGGATCATCTATAACAGAGAATGCATAGCTTTTAATTTGTGAACATTCGGATTCGCCAACTTTAACCTTAGGAGCTTTCAATTCAATTACCAAATGTTCTATTTCATCTTCACGAGGACTTGGTATTGATCGGGATAGCATTAAATCAATGATTCCAACCGTACCATCGACTCTCTTTACAGGCTCATCGATAATAATTTCTGAATCAAACTTCTCATGATGTTTTCTCAAAACCTCCGTTAATGACTGATCATCAACGGATACGGCAAATTCCGGACCAAAAATCCAAGTATTTTCAGCTATCATCCTATGAAGCTGACTACGCTCTTTTAAGCTTTTTTTACCTTCTTCATCAAATAAAATAAATTCTAATCCTGTAATAAATTTTAGTCTATCAGCAACAAGCTTTGATGCATTGATTATACCTGTAAGCGATATGTCTTGAAGAATTTCTGAAAGTTCCTCTCGGCTTTTTGGTGGTAAGTTAAGAACCTCTGTTATTATGTTCTGAAGGTCTTCAGGGCTACTCTCAATAACTTGTCTGAGCATACGAAGATGAAACGCCTTCCCTTTTTGGTCAGTTGCATATTGAGAGGGCAAGCTCTCATGAAGTTTAACAGCAACAATATCAAAAATTTGTCGTTCTGCAACCTCTATAGGGGTTTGTGCCTCTTCTTTATACGGATATACATTTTCGGACTTCCAGTTCCGTATTTGCTCTTGCCCTTCTTGTAAATTTCTTTGTATAAAATAGTCTTTAATCGCCTTAATAGATTTTTCGGTTATTACTTGTAAAGCATCATTTAAGTCACCAAGACTCAATTTATTTTCCTTATTAAGGACGCTAAAAAACTCTGATTTTAAATATGCAGAAAAACTATATTCGCCAATTCCTCTTATTTTTTTATTATACTTAATAATGGGAAATCCACCATAATTACAATACCATATTTCCTTAACGTCCACATCAATCCATTCAATTATTTCAAGATCAAAAGGATATTCCTCACCTTCATACTCAATACATTCAAGTTCGATAGAAAACGTTTTTTTTATTGCTTTTGAAACATCTATCAAACCACCAGAAACAGTAATTCTTATTTGCGGGTAATTCTTTAGATATAAAGCAAATATAGGAAGCAGCTTATCTAAAGCTACTTCTGAATTAAGGATCTTAAATTGCTTACTAAGTTCACTTATCCTAACAACCACACCTCTTTTTTTGGCATCATTTTTTTTAACTTCTTTAACCAAAAACTCATTAAGATTATCACGATTGGCCGTTATTATAAACAGAATGTTTTCATTCGAATTACTCGACTTATAATTCACATGCCAATCAACCCATTTACCTAAAGAAAAAGCTTTAAATCTTCCTTGCCCTTCCTTGCCATGCAAAAAACGACCGGCTGGCGATTTCCGTTGTAAAAATTTCCATGATCCACCTAATGATTCGAAAAAAGAATACGCCTGCTCCATGGAAAACCCAATTCCATTATCTTTAACAATAATAGCATCAACAACATTAAGTTGATTTTCTTCAAATAATACATCAACAACAGAAGCATCTGCATCAAGTGCATTCCATATCAATTCTGCAATTGCATTTTCAGGAGTTGCAAAAGCAATCTTTGTTATATGGTCATTATGAACTTTAACCCGGCATACTTTTTCTTGCATTGTAGCCTTCACTATTAAATTGGATTAAAATCAAGTACTATTTATAGACCACAGTACCCTCGTGGACTCGCATAAAGCCTTTCTTCAGAATCAACATGGGCGATTCTTTTCGCCACGTTATGAAATGAATTCTCTTCGACGTCCTCATTCCCCCACTGATCCCACCCCGTCTGGCAAAATCTCGCAAACAGTTCTAAATACGGACCTGGTGAGCAGGATTCGATCAGATTATATATTTCATCAGGCTTTCGCGAATGCTCTCGCTTTCTTGTAGCAAACAAATTTACCTGAGTACGTCCAGGCTGCAGAGTCCGCATGCTTCCCCTTACACCAAAAAGAATAAGTTCAGTCACATTGCGAAAATAAAAGCCAACCCCTCTACCATCTGGGCCACCATCTTTGCGGATTTTATACCAAACTAAATTCGATTTATATGTATAACCCCAGGCCGCCATAACTTTTAATCCTTCTTGTAAAAGCGCATTTGGCACCCATAGATAAAGATGAGAACTCGCTGCCGCAAACTTGGAAACAGGAAGTTCCATGATCTCTTTTAGCTCCATGGTAGGATACCGCAGTAACCTTTTATGCTCTGGAGCAACCTTACCAGTACGATTCTGAAACTGCCATGGAGGATCGGCCAGAATCGTTGAATACGGTCTCTGAATCTTATTTAATAAGTCTTCTGACGGATTGAGATCAGGAATATTGAGTACATTGGTCATGATATAGCTTTTATTTATAACTGATTATGCTGTAACAACATTTTTCGGTATGCCAATCAAAAGTAATGGACATGGATTTCCTACCCCTCTATGTACTCGATCATCAAGTTTTCTCCAGTGAGTAGTAGCTTCACCAAACTTATCAGCAACAAATACGTGCGACCAACCTGCTGCAAATGACCCTTTCGACTTGACTGCGCTCTTAATCATCTTGAGTTGCCGAGGCGTTGGAGTATAAAACTTGGCAAGTTTCTCAATGCTATCAATCCCTTCTTTTAGGGCAAATGCCTGAACTAAATCACGCATACCTTCTTGTAGAGACTCTCCCCGTGTGATGATTGCTCCGATTGAAATAACCCCATCCGCATGCAACCGTTTAAAATTCTCAAGGTCTCGATCGAAAAAAGGATCTTTGTTATTCCATTCAATTTCAAGGGCAAAAGTACCGGTTGGAAAAAATTTTACATGATCAACTTCATGTGAAATTGATTCTTTTTCCTTTCCGTCAACAATTTTCTTTATCTCAAACTTATGCTTTTTCCAGCCGAAATTATCAGATAATGCTTTCCTGAGCCGTTGCGTTAACTCTCCTTCACCTCCGCCACCATGAACAAGCTCATCAACAGGAATAGTGATTCCGATTAACACAGATTCCAGCTCCTCAATCGCACTGCTCATGTCATGAGTCAAAATAGCCTCAGCATGATGCAGGGCAAGCACCTGAAAGCCCTTTTTGATGATTCTATCAAACATAACGAGAGAGCTTTGATTAAACCTTTAAAATTGAATGAATTAGCAACAAAGAACGCATAGCATATTTCGAAATAATACCAACGGTTTTCAAGAACCTCAAATCCCGCCATGATTATTCTTTTTTACACCTGTACTACAATTCTGTTCGCCGCCGATACTTTACTTTCATCCAATCTCCTTATTCGTCATAAATTATTTTCGTTATAATCCCCCCCCAGCACACACCGGCAGTTTGGGTGCTGCGGTGGTTTGGTTGCGCCACTGGGGAACTCATCGCTGATCTTTCTGATCTCCTGATTGTTCTTCTCACACTCTTCGCTGAACAGGTATCACTTACGAATGTACTTATAAATAAAGGATTATAACGAACAACTGAAAGCAGTAGTGAATAACATAAACGCAAAAAACCCTGGTTTTACAGGGGTTTGCGGACGTTTTGGGATGTCGGGAAATTACTCTTTTGTGGAGATGGCGGGACTCGAACCCGCGTCCAAAACATTGCTCAATAAAGTCACCACACTCATCTCAGGTGTTTTGTGTTTCATGAACCGTTGCTACACCTGTAAAGTCCGGCCCACTATCCCTTAACATTACCCGTCTGCCTTTCAGGGCAAAAACATACGGAGCTTACTTGCGCGAACCGAAGCTCAAGCGCGGGTTATGCCATCCGGTGACTTCAGAATAAGCGCCTCCCTCATCGGACGATGGCTGATTAATTAACTTGTGCTAATCAGGCAGCCATTGCATACGAATAATCGTCTGCATGTATTGTTACATAGACTTCTTTTACGAGTCCATCCATGCTGAAACTCGGAGTGCAACTCCATTTCACACCTGCCCTGTCGAAAGCCTGTCATCCCCATTATCAACAAAGAACATCTTCTTATAAATACAGTTGTATATATGCATTCTAACTCTTCAGAGCAACAAAATTCACGCATCCGTAGTTCCACATGCGTAATAACAACAGTACGCATTGATTAACCAAATGGTCATTGCCTGCTGTTACAATTCAGTTTAACCCGGGCAGTTCTGGAGAATTTGCAATAATCTGATACTCTCCTCCTTTGGATCGTACAGAACGGCTCCACATCCTTTCATAGGCACCAGTAAAAATAAGCTCTTTTGATGCGTTAGCTGTATACCAGGCGCCTTCTTTAAACTCAGCTTCAAGTTGCCCTGGGGTCCACCCTGCATAACCGAGAAAAAAACGAATCTCGGAAGGCATTATGACACCGGTATTGAGCAGATAACTCAGTTCATTCTTGTCGCCACCCCAATAGAGCCCAGGTAAAATTTCGAGCGAATCATCAATTAAATCACCTCTTGAGTGAAGAAAATGCACAGTATCAACCTGCACCGGTCCACCCATGTGCAAAAGTTCTTCTATCTCTTCAAAACCGGTAATTGCCTCACAAACCTTGAATTCCATCGGACGGTTCAAAATAAAGCCTAAAGAGCCTTTGTCATTGTGCTCACACATAAGCAGAACCGTACGCTTAAAATTAGATTCCAGCAGATTGGCGGAGGCAAGCAAAAGCTTGCCTGCTTTAAGTAATTCAAATTCGTTTACCATCCTATGCCATCAGGTTTTTTGCTGCAGATAGTTAAGCAATTCCTCAGCATGTTGATCAGGATTTACTTTCGGCCATACTTTTTCTATTACACCATTTTCATTAATCAGGTAAGTCACTCTGCTTGTGCCCATATACTCACGTCCCATAAATTTTTTTTGTCCCCAAACGCCATACGCCTCAACAATACTTTTGTCCGAATCAGCGACAAGCCGGAACGGCAATTGATATTTTTCGGCAAACTTTTTGTGCTTGCCCTCATTATCGATACTTACACCAAGCACTTCAACCCCCAACGATTTAAAGTTAGGGAAATTATCACGAAATGCACAAGCCTCTTTTGTGCATCCGGGAGTATCATCCTTCGGATAAAAATAAAGTATAACCTTCCTTCCCCGGTACTCTTCAAGCGTTACCAGCTTTCCGGCCTGGTCTTTTGCCGCTATTGCAGGAGCAGTAACACCTGCATCAAGTAGTGATGTCGTCATAAATACAACTTGTTGTGGTTATAATAATGTTTTACCTTTTAAATGTTTCAACACTGCAAAAAGTTTCTGCAGGAAATCATGAAACCATATACATTTTGTCCGTTATGCGGAACTATGCTTGACCGAGCATTGATTGATGGACGTGAACGGATGTTTTGCCCTGCATGTTCATGGGTGCATTATCTTAACCCTCTTCCTGTAGCAATCGCATATACCGTCAACAAAAACCATGAACTTCTTGTAGTTCGCAGAGCTCATGAACCGGCCATTAACGAATGGGCACTGCCAGGCGGTTTTCTCGAAATTGGCGAAGAACCTTATGAAGGATGTTTACGAGAACTGATGGAGGAAACATCTCTCGACGGAAAAATCGATCGTCTGATTGGTATCTACCACCGGGAAGTGGAAATGTATGGGTCGCTCCTTGTTATTGCTTATAAGGTAGTTGTTGCCAATGACACTATATCACTCAACCATGAACTCTCCGAAGGTGGATTTTATCCTTGCGAATTCATTCCTGACATACGCATTCCTCTGCATCAACAGATTATCATTGATGCTGCAATGAGATGAAACGGTTCAATAAAAGTCGCCTATGAAATTCTGATTTGTTAAACATTATAATTATTCATGATCAGCCATTCAAATAACGGTGCAGGCATAAATTTTCGGATATGAACAGCCGCACGTTCCAATAAAGGACCAGTCGTATAACGTAAACTTGGAGATGAGTGATTTATAATTTTGTCAATCAATTTAGCGAACTTAACTGGCTCACAACCATTCAACTCATCTTTTTCCATGGCTTGTAATGCTTTTATGAAGCGCTGTGAATACTCAGGATTGATCTGTGAATCTCGGGTTTTTATACGGTTATCGGTTAATTCAGTTTTAAAATCTCCGGGATCAATTACAACAACATGGATCCCAAAAGGTTTAACTTCCATTCTCAACACCTCGGTCAAACACTGAACCGCAGCTTTGCTCGCGCTGTAAGCTCCCTGAAATGGAATACCTATAGAACCTGCAATTGAAGCAATATTTACAATATAGCCCGACTGTTGTTTCCGCATAACAGGAAGCACTTCATGGCAAACACGAAATACCCCAAAAAAATTAGTTTCAAATTGAGATTTTATTTCGTCAGTGTCAGTATCTTCAACTGCACCGGCTATTCCAATGCCAGCATTATTAACAACAACATCAAGACGACCTTCATGAGCAATAATATGACGAATGCCGTCTGCTATTGAGGCATCATCATTTACATCCATTTGAATCATTTTGTAAAACTTCGTATCAACATCTGTTTTTCTACTGGTACCATAAACGGTATGCCCTTTTTGCCCAAGATACATTGCACAACTTTTACCAAGACCAGAAGAAGCTCCTGTAATTAAAATAACCTTGCCTGATGTCATAAATGAACTGTTGTTTTAAACAACATTATTCTTGCTTTGGCATCAATACCCTGCAGCTCTGAGTTGTTGGTACATTCTGCAACCTTCAGATGACCCATTGTCGCAAGCCTCATCGAACCATTGTGCAGCCATGTGATAATCCTTTTTGGTACCTGTACCAGTATAATATATTTCTCCAAGAATAAACGCGGCTTTGGCATTCCCTTGAACTCCTGCCCGTTCAAGCCAGTTGATTGCCTCGGTAGAGTCCTGCTTAACACCTTGACCCTTGGCATATACAAGACCAAGGTTGTATTGTGCTTTTGCATCCCCTTTTTCGGCTTTTGCTTTAATAGTTGATAATGAAGATGGTGAAGGCACCTGATTATTCTGATTATACCACCCAATGACTGAAAGCAAGGCTGCTGCTACTACCAGAACAATAAAAAGGAATACATTTTTTTTCATAGATGTTCAATTTGTAATGATAATTACTACACTTTACATTAAAACCATAAACTGAAAATTCTTGGATCAGGAAATTTTTATGACCTGTGTTGGTTGATACAATCATCACTTTGAATGTCTTGGAAATCTTGATATTCATTACAGAACATCAATAAACCACCGGTCAACCTTTTTTCATCAATTATTCGACGATATTCGTGTGAAAGTCTTGCTGAATAATAATTTCTGCTGTACTTCGATCGACAGAATATAACCTTTCAAATACAGTGGCTTATGGATTGTTTTGGACTGTAGCCTGTGCAATTGGAAAAATCACACTGAACACTGAGCCCTGGCTTACTCTCGAACGAACTTCAACGTTGCCTCTATGAGCGAGCATGATATGCTTAACAATTGACAGTCCAAGACCTGTACCACCAAATTCTCTGGAACGGGCTTTGTCGACCCTGTAAAAGCGTTCAAAGATACGACCGAGATCCTGCTGAGAAATACCAACACCATTATCTTCGACCTCCAACCGCACAAATTCACCATCTCTGAACGCCAGAATCCTGATCTTTCCAATGTGTTCATTGACATATTTAATGGCGTTATCAAGCAGATTGCGAATAACAATTTCCAGATATCCTGGATCGGCATAGACTAAAGGAAGATTATCGGAAATCATTACCGTAAGGCGAACCTGACGCTTGTCAATTGAACTACGGAAAAGATCAACTGATTTTGAAACAACAGTTTTGAGGTCTACCTCAGTGAAATGATACTCAATACGACCCGATTCAATTCTGGAAAGATCAAGCACATCGTTGACCAATGCTGTCAGTTGCTCACTTTCATGAAGGATAATCTTCAGAAAAGCCCGGGCATGTTCCGGCTCGTCCACTACTCCCTCAAGCAGGGTTTCGGTATAGCCTTTGATACTGGCCAGTGGTGTGCGGAGTTCGTGTGAAACACTCGACACGAAGTCCCGACGCATTCTTTCGAGGTTGCGAAGTTTTGAGATATCATTCATTACAAAAACCATTCCATCAAAGCGGTTCTCCTTAATAACTGGCATGGAACTGATCTGCATAATTCGCTTCCCCTTCGATGTCTGAAGCGATATTTCTTCTTTAATAATTGTCAACCGTTTGCTGTGCGCCCTTGCAAATAATTCTTCAAGCTTACTATCAAAAAGATGCTGAATAGGGCGAGACTTGAAAATGGTACCTTCAATTCGAAAAATTCTTGATGCGGCTGGATTAACAAGAATAATATCTCCAGAAGAATCAGTAACAATGATCACTTCACGGATACCTGAAAAAACAGCACGGTACCACTCTTCACTACGCCGCAATTTCTTGATCTCATCAGACATACAAGTGAGCGTGCGTCCAAGCAACCCTATCTCATCTTTTCTCTCTGCAAGTGTAACGTCCGATAAATCACCATGAATTCTTTTTTGTGCAGTTACAGTAAGATTTCGAAGTGGTTTGGAAAGAAAAAATGCAGCCGTAACACCTATAGCAAAAGAGAAAAAAAGAGCCGGAAAGATGCCCTGCTCGATGCTTTTGTAAATTTCTGTTTGGAATACGTCGCCAATATCATCAAGAGGTTTTGAGAATCGGAGAACTGCATAGGAATGTGGTTTACCGATAGGTACAGCCATGTAAAGCATCTGCTTCCTTACTGTTTGACTATAGCGAGCAAATTCACCATATCCACTTTGCAATGCCGCCTTAACTTCAGGCCAATCTTTATGGTTCTGTAAAAGATGTAGCTTTCTTGGTGGAATAAAGGAATCGGCAATTACCAAACCGTCAAGAGTAATAAGAGTTGCCCTAAGTTCAAGTGTACGAGCAACTTGATCAGTCCATGCACCAGCACTCTCAGTTTGAAACCATGCATTAGGCTGTTGGTCAAGCAATTGTTTTTGGAGGAGTAAATCCCGGCGCAAGTCATCGCGAACTCCTGTAGACAGCCGTTCTGTCAATTGATAGCCAATTGAGAGATAACTGATAACGACCGAAACAAAAACAATCACCCCGATGACTGCTCCAAGCTTGAACGAAACTTTAGTCAGCATGAGATTCACTCTCTGTTTCTTCGAGCTTGTAACCGATCCCCCGTATTGTTTGGATCATACAACCTGTTTCACCAAGCTTTTCACGAAGTCTCGTAATATGCGTATCAATAGTTCTGGTGTTGATGGACTTGTCAACATCCCAAACATCACTGAGCAATTTTTCGCGTGACTGTACTTCACCTTTTCTTTTTAGCAATGCAACAAGAAGTTTAAATTCCATCAGCGTCATTACCAATTCCCTGCCTTCAAGCGTAATTCTATGACGCACTAAATCAACCTCAATACCTCCAGCAGTGAGTATTTCCTGAATTTTTCCTGTCCGACGTGTGTTGCTGCGTTTGAGAACAGCTCGAATCCTGAGATTCAGTTCACGAAAACTGAACGGTTTGACAACATAGTCATCAATACCAAGTTCAAAGCCGAGAATCCTGTCACTCTCCTCTCCCCTTGCTGTAAGCATGATAACTGGAATATCCTTATAAAGCAGATGCTGTCTGATTTGCCTGCACAATTCAAAACCATCCATATCCGGCAACATGACATCAAGCAGGATAAGGTCAAAACTTTTTCGTGAGAGCAGCTCTAAAGCTGCTTGAGAGTGTTCCGATAGATGGCAGGTATAACCAGCCCGTTCGAGATTGAATTTGAGTAGTTGCCGGAGATTCCGGTCATCTTCTACAATAAGAAGCATGGCTTCCGGCATTAAAAAGAAAGTTTAAAATTAATTGAACAACAACACTCATTCTGCACTTTAGTTTTATTTCCCTGCTTTCCAACAGGCAACCTCATGATTGAGTTCAAAAAGGGCAAGTTCAGGTTGCTGCTTACTGCAGCGTGAATCGGCAAGCAAACATCTTCCTGCAAAACGGCATCCTTCTGGCAAATTTACAGCACTCGGAACATTGCCCTCAATCACATGAAGTCTCTCTTTTGAAGCCCCTAAACGGGGAATGGACTTTAACAAGCCCCTGGTATAGGGATGAAGTGGATTACTAAAAAGCTGTTCAACTAAACCTTTTTCGACAATTCTTGAAGCATACATAACAATAATCTCTTCACAAAGCTCGGCAACAATACCGAAATCATGAGTAATCAACATAACACTCATTCCTGTATCAGACTGAAGTTTGCCAATAAGATCAAGGATCTGCGCCTGAACGGTTACATCAAGAGCTGTAGTAGGTTCATCGGCAATGAGCAAAGCCGGATTGCAGGAAAGCGCCATGGCAATCATGACTCGCTGGCGCATACCTCCTGAAAGTTCGTGAGGATATGAAGAAAAACGTTCGGCAGGATTAGGAATCCCGACGAGATGCAGCAGTTCTATTGATCGTTTTTTAGCCTCGGCATGATTGATATCGCGGTGTAAGATAATTTGTTCCATAATCTGGCTGCCGCAAGTAAAAACAGGATTGAGTGAACTCATCGGTTCCTGAAAAATCATAGCAATCTCATTGCCTCTTATTCTGCGCATACTTTCTTCTGAAAGTTTAAGGAGGTCACTCCCTTTCCAGAAAATTTGCCCACCGGCAAAATAGCCTGGAGGCATAGGAATTAAACGCATAATCGAAAGAGCAGTAACCGATTTTCCACAACCGGATTCCCCTACAACCCCTAATGTTCTGTTCCGTCCAAGAGAAAAGCTTAAACCATCAACAGCTTTAGCAATTCCATTGTCGGTGGAGTAATAGGTACTGAGATTTTTCAGTTCAAGAATTTTTTCCATATATATGAACCTTTCCCGCCAGTGCTTGTTTCAAGGTTACACATTTTGCCGGGATCAAGCATGAAAATATGTTTTGTAAGCTTCATATGAAAACGTTATTAGAGTCTGACCTGCAAAGTTCTTCTATCTCCAAAAGAAGTATAGGTTTTTTGCTTGAAACCATCAGGCAATCAAAACCTTATGTGTTGCTCAAAAAGGCATTACAGGAACAAAAGAGTGAAAACAATAATTTTCACCCCATAAATATAAGTGGATTCGAGGGATCGCTTCCGGCAATACTTGTTGCAGTACTTTTTGCTGACCTTCCATCATCTCTTATGGTTCTTAGCAGCCAGCACAGTGAAATATATGAACATGACTTTAATGCCCTGCTGCCTGCAGAAACCATCTGTAATACATCAGATGAACTCTCCCTGTCAATAGGAGCAATATTAAGAGGCGACAAATTAGCCTTACTCTCTTTTTTTGAAGATCTCAATGTCTTACTCTGTACACCATCTGAAGCAAAAAAACGGATTCTGCAACTAAAAACTGATCAGATTGTCGGGTATGCAACTCTACAACGATTTCTTGCCACAAACGGTTTTGAACAAAGAGAATTTGTTGAGGATGAAGGAGAGTTCTCCATTCGAGGCTCTATTATTGACGTCTTCTCTTTCGGATATAGAGAACCGTTGCGTATAGAGTTTTTTGGAGATACAGTAACATCGTTGCGCAACTTCGACATCAACAGTCAGCTTTCAGGAAAAAAAGTAACTGCGGCAGACCTAACTGCCAACTTTACCGTAGCGTTAAACACAACAACTGGAACAGGATCAACAATTCTTAATTATCTGGATCCGTCAACCATTATTATCATTGATGACACCACTGAATTTGCCGCATTGGAGAACAATGATGCGTTATCGTCCGCATTTTCGAAATTCCGCTGTATAAGAATCCTACGTTCCTCGTCTTCGGAAATTGACTTTCAGTCAGTAGTACAGAAAAAACTCAATGCTAATTTTCGAGTGTTTGCCACATTACTGCAAGAAGAATCGAATAATGAGAAAAAAACACTCTTTGCAACCAGTTCACGCAAAGAAATAGGTGAGTTAACAGACTTCCTTACCAAGGAAATAATGGACTCTGGGGGAACATCTCTTCGAAACATAAGCTGGCTTCCACTCAACCTGCATACCGGTTTTACCTTTGGGAATCTTGATCTTTATACAGAATCAGACATCTTTGGTAAACTGCATATCCATAAAGCTCACAAAAAAAGGAAAATACGAGGAATCTCACTAAAAGACTTACAAAAGCTCAAAATCGGTGACTATGTCGTCCATGAGGATTACGGTATAGGTATTTTCAGATCCCTTGAAACTATAACGGTTGGAAATTCAGAGCAGGAGTCTGTGCTTATCGAATATGAAGGTGGTGATCAACTCTTCGTTAATGTGCAAAATATTAACTTGCTCTCGAAGTACACCGCTTCCGAAGGTTCCATGCCTTCATTATCGAAACTTGGAAGTTCGAAATGGGCAACAAAAAAGGAAAAAGTCCGGAACAAAATTCGCGATATTGCTATAAATCTGATCAAAATTTACGCCCAAAGAAAAATGGAGGGGGGGTTTGCTTTTGGAACAGACTCCATTTTCATGCGCGAATTTGAAGCCTCTTTTATCTTTGAGGAGACGCCCGACCAGCTCAGAGCAATTGAAGATGTTAGAAAAGATATGGAGGAACCGCATCCTATGGATCGGCTAATTTGCGGTGATGCCGGATTCGGAAAAACTGAGATTGCCATGAGAGCTGCATTCAAAGCCGTGGAATCAAAAAAGCAGGTTGCTATTCTTACCCCAACAACTATTCTTGCACACCAGCATGGCGAATCGTTTACCCGGCGATTTGAGAATTTCCCGATTTCGATAGCGGTTCTGAGCCGTTTTATTTCACACAAAGAACAGCTCAAACTGTTAACAAAGGTAGAAAACGGCCATATTGATATTGTGATCGGCACACACCGCCTGGTTTCGAAAGATGTACAATTTAAAGATCTTGGGCTACTCGTTATTGACGAGGAACAGCACTTTGGAGTTGAAGTAAAAGAGAAACTTCGTGAACAGTTTCCGCATGTCGATACTCTGACAATGTCTGCTACACCCATACCGAGAACTTTACAATTTTCAATGCTGGGGGCCCGAGACCTTTCGATTGTTTCGACACCTCCAATAAACCGCCAACCAGTTGAAACCATCATAACCGATTACGACATTTCCCTTATTCAATCGGCAATCTGCAAGGAAATCCAGCGAGAAGGACAAGTATTCTTTCTACATAACCGAATTTCCGGACTTGAAGAAGTACAGAAAACACTCAGGGAACTTGTACCCTCAGCCCGTATTGTCGTTGCTCATGGTCAGATGCCTTCAAAAGAACTCGAAAAGGTCATGATTGACTTTATAGAGAAAGAGGTCGACGTTCTTATCTCTACTACAATAATCGGTTCAGGTCTTGATATATCTAATGCCAATACAATTATCATTAATAGGGCCGATATGTTTGGTCTTTCCGATCTTTACCAGTTAAGAGGAAGAGTGGGCCGGAGCGAAAGAAAAGCCTACTGTTACCTGATAACCCCACCACTACATACCCTTAAAAAGGAAGCAATCCAGCGACTTGCTGTTATCGAAAACTTCACGGAACTCGGATCAGGCTTCAATATTGCCCTGCGCGATCTTGATATACGCGGAGCCGGGAATTTGCTTGGTGCTGAGCAATCAGGATCTATCTATGAACTCGGCTTTGACCTCTATCAGAAAATGCTTGAAGAAACTGTTGCAGAACTGAAATCGACAACATTCAGCCACCTCTTTTCAACTGATGCAATAACAGAACAGACACATTCAAAAACCTGTGATCTTCTCTTCTTCTTCAATGCACTCATTCCTGATTATTATATCCATTCAACTCTTGAACGATTTTCGTTTTATAATAAAATCTCTAAGGCATCCTCAGAAGAGGATATCGATACCCTTACCTCTGAACTTCAGGATCGCTTCGGCACCCCGCCCGAGGAAGTGTCAACATTGCTGCTACTGACAAAACTCAAACTAACAGCTTCTGCCCTTGGGCTCGAAAAAATTGATATTCAGCAAAAAACATTCACCATTCTACTTCCCGATCAGGATGACAAAGATCTTTCCAACAGGGAATTCTATCAGTATCTGTTTTTATCAGTGCAGGAATCATGGATGCAGGAGTATAAACCAGGATTCAGGATGGATAAAAAAATAAAGCTGGTATTACAGAACCCTTCTTTGACTGACACAAGTCCAATTATGATATTACAACGGTACACCGAGCTATTGAAAAAACTTGATCGCGCGTCAAAAGATCAGTGTGAAATATCTTGCCAATAATTAATTATCAGTTTATACATAGCAACTTTTGTAACAAGTATAATGTTACAAACTAGAGTAACTTTTAACCTGTATAAAATTAAAAATTTCCTGACTTATGAATATTATTATCAATAACAATTGTTACGAGTCGAAAAAGGGAGACCGACTTCTTGATGTTGCCCGAACAAACCATAGTCATATAGGATATTTCTGCGGAGGTAACGCCATATGTCAAACCTGTTATGTTAAAGTGCTTGAAGGGGCCGAATTGTTATCACCGTTAAGCGATTCTGAAAAAGCAATGCTTTCTGATAGACTCATTAATGAAGGGATACGAATGGCTTGCATGACATCCATAGAAAAAGAAGGTACGATAAGGTTGTTATCAGTAGTAGAGGCAGTCAAACACATGGCAGAAAAAGACCCTCTTCAGCTTCCTGCTTATGCAGGAAAAATGGGATGGGAAGCAATGGTGAAGTTTACCGATACAATCAGATTTCAGGCAGACCGTGAAAATACAGAACGGAAGTTAAATTTTTGGCAATTGCTGAGTGATGTGATTTTGGCTATAAACGATGCGCTACAGTTTACAGCCAAAGAGTTGACATCGTTTTTTTTACACAAACCTGAACCGGCCACGGCACCAAAACCAAAACTTATAAGTGCTGTTTCACCTGAATCAACCACAACTGCATCCTACTCAGAAGAAAGCAATGGGAAAAGCGCTACTACAAAATTATTGAATGTAGCCTAAAACAACATTATAGCGAACTTTATATCGAAGTGGACAACTGGAAAAACTCTTTTTTAGAGTGATGTTCTTTCTTGAAAATTGCATCTTGAAGCTTATTACAACTGGTTGAGAGATACGGATATTTCATATTATATTGCTCAAAAGAAGCAGCCGTAATAATCACTATGACTTTACCAATAACCAAAAATTTACAGTTATGATTATACATATCAACGATAAACCCTGTGAAACTCAAACAGGTGAGGTATTGCTTAGAGTTGCACAGCATCATAAAAGCCACATCGGCTATATCTGCGGTGGAAGTGGTATCTGCCAGAGCTGTTTTGTCTACGTCATGGAGGGAGGAGACAGCCTTTCTTTGCCAAATGAAATAGAAAAGGCATTTATATCCGACAAGTTATTCCAAGAAGGTGGGCGCCTTGCATGCCAAGCCGTAATAGTCAAAGAAGGAGCCATCAAAATAATAACACGTGCAGAATATCTCAGACGTCTTGTTCTCGGCCTGAATGTTCCCGGCTTTATAACATATGCACAAACTATCGGTTATAATGTTGCCAATAAATTACCGGATGGAGCTGGAAATCTATACAACAGAGTAAGAATGGGACAGGTAAATCCCGGTGAATCTCTCAAAAAAATCGGCAACGGACTTGCTCAGGCATCCCTTTTGGCTACTAACACTTTTATGGAAACATTCCCCTTCCTGCAATATCCTGGATCGATTCTTGCGGAGAGTGCTAAAAAGGTGTTAGAGAAGACATCAGACGTTGTATGCAGTGTTTCAGGAGGAAACCTTCATCTCTTGGGAACAACCTGTTCTTGCTGCGAAACTCATTAGAAATATGATCATTGATTCGTTAAAAATCTTTGTAGAATATTCTGACTCCTGTTATGGAACGAGTAAAATGATAACCTTTGACTTCTGATGGGTTATTCATCTGAGATTGGAAACATTGAGTTTGATATTGGCGTGAAAACCCTTGAACGCTGGCTGATCAAACCCGAAAAAACCATGAGTATTGTGCTCGGCATTCCGAAAGAACGTGCTCAGGATGAACGCCGGGTAGCTATTTCGCCGCCAGGCGTTCAAATCCTGGTAGAACACGGAATCAGGGTTATACTTGAAAAACATGCTGGTAAATTCTGTAACTTCACCGATTTCGCTTATGCTGAAGCCGGAGCAATAATAGCTGATACGGCCAAAGAACTTTACGAACAGTCCAACGTCATTGTCAAAGTTTCTCCTCCTCAACCTGATGAACTTGAGTTATTTATACCCGGGCAGATGCTTATTTCTGCTCTCCATCTGGGAACAATCAGTCCTGATCTGTTAAAATCTCTTCTTGAAAAAAGAATAACTGCTCTTGGATTTGAATTTATTGAAACAAGAGATGGCGAACTGCCAATTGTAAGAACACTTAGTGAAATAGCGGGCTCGCTGGCAATACAAACTGCAGCAAAATACCTTGAAACAGGTTATGGCGGAAGTGGTATCCTGTTAGGCGGCATCGCCGGTGTTCCACCAGCACATGTCACCATTATTGGAGCAGGAACCGTTGGGCTTTTTGCGGCACAGGATGCACTTGGACTCGGTGCGCAGGTTACTGTCTTGGATAAGGAAATCAACCGACTGAGAAAATTCGAGGCGTTTTTTAATCGCCATCTTGTCACAGCAATCGCCAATGATCATTACATTTCGCAGATTGCCAAGACCTCGGATGTAATGATCGGAGCGTTAAGCCCGAAAAAGAAAATCATCAAGCCTTTGGTTAGCGAACAGGTAGTAAAATCAATGAAATCAGGGTCAGTAATTATTGACGTATCCATTGATCAGGGTGCCTGTTTTGCGACCAGTCGCCATACCTCTCATACAAACCCGATCTATGTAAAACATGGTGTTACCCATTACTGTGTTCCTAACATTCCCTCTGCTGTAGCAAAAACAGCTTCTTACGCATTGACCAATACCCTTCTCCCCTTTATTCTGAAACTCACTGACCATGAAACTATCTCAGATATCCTCTGGAAAAACCACAGTTTAAGAAAAGGTGCTTATATTTTTAAAGGGTATGTCACAAAAAAAATTCTTGCCGAACTAACTGATTTTCCGTACAGGGAAATTGAGATGCTCCTTGCATCTTCTTGATATTTACCCATATATTGTTCGGCTATTCGTGGAATTTAATGGGAACTAATTTTCATTTTACTTTACCCGTTAGATTTGCAACATGAAAACCAATAAATTCACAAGAGAGCAACTTATCGGAGTCCTGAAAAAAAAACGCATATTTCTTATCGACATCTATAGTTGCTGTATCAATAAGAACTTAGACTCATGGAAAATATGGATAGCATTGTCAATACACAATAATCAGTGGTAAACAGTGTTTGCAAGGTGAATGAAACTGTAGTCCGGATTCAGCGGGTAATTACAGCGGTTCTGCTGCTAACCCAATTTCTTTTTTTATCCTGTACACGTGATAACCTTTCATATACCATTGCAGAGCCACATTATACTGTTCAAAAGGAGAATTGTATGCGTATAAATCAATTGAATCCCGCAGAAGAACGGGTAATAGTAAATAAAGGAACTGAACCGCCCTTCAGTGGTAAATATTATCTGAACAAGGAGAATGGTACCTATCTCTGCCGCCGTTGTGATGCTCCGCTTTTCCGTTCGTCCGATAAGTTCGAGTCAGGAACAGGCTGGCCAAGTTTTGATGATGCCATCGAAGGCGCTGTAAAACAAATTCCTGATGCTGATGGCCGTCGTACCGAAATAGTCTGTACTCAATGCGGCGCGCATCTTGGTCATGTTTTTTTCAGGGAAGGATTGACTGATAAAAATGTCCGCCATTGCGTCAATTCTCTCTCCCTTAATTTTCTTCCTGTCAACAAGACTGAAGCAAAAACAGAGAAAGCCATCTTTGCAGGAGGATGTTTCTGGGGTGTTGAATACCATTTCAGTAAAGTAAACGGTGTGATTTCTGCAACATCCGGCTACACGGGCGGAACAACCGATAACCCATCCTATAAAGAGGTTTGCACTGGCAAAACAGGACATGCCGAAGCCATAGAAGTGGAATTTGATCCATCTGTAGTAAGATATGAAACTCTTGCCAAACTCTTTTTTGAAATCCACGATCCTACCCAGGTGAACAGGCAGGGTCCGGATATCGGTACACAATACCGTTCAGCAATCTATTATTCCAATGAAGAGCAGAAAAAAGTGGGAGAAAAGCTGATCACTCAGTTGAAGGCAAAAGGATACCGTGTTGTGACCACTGTTGAAAAGGCAAAAAAATTCTGGCAGGCGGAAAATTACCATCAGGACTATTACGAAAAGAATGGCCATAAGCCATACTGCCATATCTATCAGAAACGGTTTTAGGCAATCGCTGGTACAGGTACGTTTTGTTCACTTTTTTATTATGCCAGCGGGCTATTCAGGATTAACAGTTTATTTTTTTGTAAATTCCGGGCAATTATTGTCAAATAAAAGCTCCGTTATGAAGAATACTATGAAGGTTATTGCCGGCAACCTTCTCTCCTGCCAGACGGAACATGCGCCTTGATAACTGGTAACGATCTTGTTCGTGTGTGGCAGGAATACAAAAAGTTCGACGCGGGTCAACCGGCACACGAAGTCAATGTTGGTGATTACAGAGGTTACGTGGCCGGAGTTTGTGATGTCTGTAATCGCTGGTTATTTACAACGCCAGATGGCGCTACCCAAGGCCAAGTCTGTTCAGTTGTGGGCAAATGGCTTGAAGAACATCCCAACCAATGGACAGAACCAGCCATGTCTCTCGTAATCCAAGCCCTTCAGGAAGCATTCCCTTTTCGCAGGGAAAAAAAGAGACGAATGCAGTTTATTCTGTTTTGGGTTTCGCGGTTAACATCCCCTTGAACTATAGACCCATTTAGTGGCACCACATTTCACCAAGTTTTTTTCACTTCACCCTGGTTTTATCATCTTGGTTACGGCTTCAATAAGAGCATCAAGTCCCTGCAAACTGTCAATCTCTTTGCTCGATAACAGCTGTTCAAGAGTGCTGTTTTTTCCCAGCACAACAGGGTACTCAAACTTCAAACCATATTTTTTTTCGAACTCGTCGCGATGCAGAAACTCCATCTCTACTGGAGAAATCTCCCTGAATGCTCTCCATGCCTGCTTTTCCGTGATAGTGTCGTAAGTAAGTTTGCAGAGACCGCAGGAATAGGTTTCAGGACTGATGATTTTATGACCGATATCAAAAAGTCCGCTGATAGGGCCACTGTCGGCATTATAAACAAAAATCAGTTTCATGAGTATGAAAAGTTATCTTTTGTGGTATAAATCATTCACGTGGAATCGAAAATTCAACTTACTCATTTAAATTCAACCTCAGGGCAGGTTAAATAATTTCTTTCGCTGAAGGGATGCAAAACCTTTCCTATCTGCAACCAGCCATGCTATATGGAATGTTGCCTCCACTTGCCTCAAAGAATATTCGGAACGAGCAGCTTTACGCTTGCTGATCTTTATAACTATCATTATACTAAAAAGTTAACCTCCTATACTTATCCAAAAATTGAGCGGGTTATCACAATAACACTGCTAAACTGATACGGTCAACTTGATACATAACATTTTTCCTGTTGTTTTTTTCAGGATTGCCCTGATTTTTTCCCTTAGCTTTTTTTTGCAAGAACTTGACACTGCTATTGTTTATGCTACGCCAAGTACACTGGTAGAAGCAAAAACCACAGGTAATCCAGTAATGCAGGGTGAATTGCATGGCAAGGGTGGTTTGAATGCCAGTCTGCAGGGTACTATTACAAATGGATCAAATGTAGTAAAAAATTCTCATGCAAATAGCATTACGATAATTGTTACTGTACTGGGAATTTTAACGCCATTGGGAATTTATTTTTGGAGCAGGAAAAAAAGAATTTCTGATAAAAAAAGTGAAACTAAAGCTCAAATAGAGGAAAATAAAAGGCTGGCAAAACAACAAGAAGATGATGATGCCAGAACGCATGACGAGTGGTATCGGAAAACTCTTGTCAATGAACGTGACAAATGCGGTATTCCTTCATCTTCGGCATTCAGCAGCTTTATGGTAAAATTGAGTGATACCTTTGTATCGTTAAGTCTTTCTGTTGGAAGATATAACCCTCAAACTGAATCAAATTGCTTTGTTTCTGAATCTTCTCTTACTCCAGAAATGGTCATGATCCAAAGCTTTGAACGTCATCGTTTACTACTGGTCATTGGCGATCCTGGTTCTGGCAAAACCACGTTGCTTAGTTACTATGCCTTGTCACTGCTGAAAAATCAGCGTTATAAGGATTTTGGGTTCAATAAGCCATTGAAGGTCTTCTTTTTTTCATTGCGCGACCTTACCAAAACAAAGGAAGGCAAATATGAGGGACTTGCAATGCAGTTGAGCAAATGGTCTCAAGGAAAACTATCTCCAGAGCTTTTTTCGGAATGGCTTGAAAAAGAAGAATCTCTGGTATTGATGGATGGACTGGATGAAATCAGCAATGTGCAGGAAAGAATCGATGCTTGCCGATGGATTGACCGTGTTGTGGATGCTACGAAAGCATACGTCGTGGTTTCCTCACGAACCACTGGGTATCGCAAAGGGGATGGCATTGAACTGCGATCACTTCTTTCAAAAGCTGTTATTGAGAATTTTACTCGCGACATGCAGAATGAATTTATAAGGAGATGGTTTAACGCCAGCTATTTAGGTGAGTTTCGCTCGCCTGACAAACCTGAGAAGGAGTGGAAGCGAACACAAATAAAGGCCGCCGAGGCAAAAGCGAAGGCTATTATTGCATTTTTAGATGAAACAAGGTACATGCAGTTACGGGAATTGGCTGGAATTCCGTTACTGCTCCAGATCATGGCTGCGCTCTGGAAAGAGCGTGATACTCTTCCGAGCAGTCGTGTAGAACTTTATGAGATTGCACTGAATTACCTTCTCGATTACCGTGATCGGCAAAAAGATTTAAGGCCTTTGCTTCCGGCAATTGAAGCCAAAAAGGTTCTGGCACCTGTTGCGCTTTGGATGCAGGAGAATCTCCAAAAGGATGAAGCTGAATGCAAAGAGATTCAGCAGAAAATGCAAGGTACCTTGAAGGAACTGAGCAATTCTCCTGAAGCTGATGTTTTTTTTGAAAACATTGTTGATCGGGCAGGCCTATTGGTAGCGTATGGTAGCTACGAATACCGTTTCAGCCACAAGACATTCCGGGAGTATCTTGCTGGAGTTCAGCTCAAGGAAGATCGTCCCTATGAGCAGCTTGACAGACTGGTTTATCATTTTGGCAGTGACCGGTTTGACTGGTGGTATGAAACTCTGCGTTTTTTTATCTGGCAGGTTGACGCAAGGGTTTTCGATACTTTTATGAAGAAACTTTTCAATTCTCCTGTCAGTGAAAAGCTGTCGCAAAAGCAGCAAGACCTTCTTCAACTTCTTGTTGAAGAAGCGCAGTGGAAAAAGATTGATGCCCTGAAAGCTGCGCTGTATGATCCCAAACCAAACCAGCAGCGTTATGTGCTGATGTGCCTGAAAGCAATCGGCAGTGCTGAGGCACTTGCTGTGGTCAGTCAGTTTGAGACACAACACGCCAAAGCGACCGATTTCCGGAACCTCCTTGAACAGAACGCCCACTATATTCTGATCAAAGGAGGAACATTCACCTACTCGGTGACAGGAAAACCGGAGACCGTTCCCGATCTTTATGTAGCAAAATATCCTGTTACCAACGCTCTCTACCGGCAGTTTATCAGCTACCTGCAAACCGGTAAAGCACCTGTGGACAATCCTTTGTCAATTGAAATGTTCCGCAATGCCTTACGGGCATTAAGCATTACAGTTACCGGCATCAGAAGTGGAAAAGATTTTGCAAGGCTCTTTCAATCCAGCTATGATGTCGACAAACAGTTCAACAAGGAGGATCAGCCGGTTGTTGGTGTGAGTTGGGGTGATGCCAGAACCTATTGTTTATGGCTCTCACTCATGGAAAGTGGAGGCAAGGATACAGGTCTTTATCGCCTGCCGACAGAGATTGAGTGGGAGTATGCTGCAGCAGGGAAGGAAGGGAGAACCTACCCTTGGGGAAAGGGAGTACCAACACCCCAGCGGGCAAATTATGATAACAATGAAGGGGCAACTACAAAGGTTGGCCGCTATCCGGACGGAGCAACCCCTGAAGGGTTATACGACATGGCGGGCAACGTCTGGGAGTTGACTGATAGTTTATACGACAATAATACAGCTATCCGTTCGTTGCGCGGTGGTTCGTGGTTAATCAGTTCTGATAATCTGCGTTGCTCTGCCCGGAACTTCAACTATACGGTCTACAGGCTCAGCTATATCGGTTTTCGTGTTGTTCGTTCCAGTCATTCTTTATCTTTCTGAATTTCTGATCATCTGACCATCTGGAACTCTGATTTTTGAACTGCTGGAAAGTGATATTTTGTAAACAAGATAGCGCTTTTGTGCCCTGAAGCCATTACCGAAAAAATGCCTGACATTTCTTCTGGTAATTGTATCTTTATGTTTTTCTTACTTGTTCAATCTATTGTTTAGTGTGTCAATCTCATTTATCATCAAACCACAAAACTGATTTTCCATGATGAGAAAAAAAGGAACTTCCATGAAGAAAAAGATGCTTTTTGTTCTGCTTTTTTCTGTTTTTTTACCATCTCAGCCAGCATTCTCTTCTGCTATGGCGGAAAAGGATGGCGTTTCCCCTGAGCAGTCGCTTCAGCTTCTCCTTGACGGAAACAACCATTTTGCTCAAAGCGGTACTGTTGAGCATCTTGATAAAATGGCATCCACAGAGCGCCGCAAGGAGGTTGCAACAACGCAGAAACCTGCTGCCGTCATTATTGCCTGTTCTGATTCACGAGTTCCTCCTGAACTTCTTTTTGATAAAGGACTGGGTGAAATTTTTGTTGTACGTGTTGCCGGCAATATTGTTGGGCCGCATGAACTTGGTTCAGTTGAATATGCAGTTGAACATCTCGGAGCCAAACTGGTTATGGTGCTTGGTCATGAACGTTGTGGAGCGGTAACAGCAACATACGATGCTCATGTTGCCGGCAGCAAGGTTGAAGGAAATATCGGTTCTCTTGTAACATCAATAAAGCCAGCAGTAAAAAGGGTTCTTGTTCATGGAGCAAAAGGCACAAAAGCTGAAATTGTTGATCAGTGCATTCGTGAGAATGTTCGGAATGTTGCGGGACAGCTGAAGTCGCACTCACGCATTATCAGGGAAGAACTTGAAAAAGGATCAATCAAACTGGTGAAAGCTTATTATGATCTTGATGATGGCAAGGTCAGCCTTTTGAAATAATCATTTATGATTAATCAAATAGCAGATAGAGCGGCATTTTGTTTTGGTGGGGTTTTTGAAGAGTATAAGTGAGGGTACTCTTTTCGCGAGTACCCCCTAAAAAGTACCAATCGCTATCTTCAATGAGCACAAAATAGTTTTATGGCGAAATTTTTATACGAGGATGACAATTTATCGGTACTAACAATCATCCTCGCGTTACGTAAAAACAGGCGAATTTAAGGTAGCTTGTTTCCGGCATGGAAAGGAGTACCGGATGATCAAAGGGTTGTGAATTTTTATAGATCAGCCGGAGCTGGCAGCCTGCTGAAAGAGCAGCCTGATGAACAGTGTTCAGGAACTCTTCTTCTGAAACATGGTGGCTGCAGGATGCTGTAGCAAAAAAGCCGTTGTTTTTGACAAGCTGCATGCCGAGCTTGTTAAGCCTTTTGTACCCTTTTAGTGCACCGGGGAGATTTTTACGACTTTTAGTAAAACTGGGTGGATCGAGGATAACAAGATCGAATGACTCTTTTGCCTCTCCCATCTGCTCAAGCATATCGAAGGCATCTGCAGCAACAAGGCTGTATTCCGGAAAATTGTTCAATCTTAAGTTGCCCTCTGCACGCTGCAGTGCTTCTTGCGATGCATCAATAAGTATGGCTGATTGGGCTCCGCCATAAAGCGCATTGAGTGCAAAGCCTCCATCGTTGGTAAAGACATCAAGCACCTCAGCATTTTTAGAGAACTTTCTGATAACCCTCCGGTTTTCGCGCTGATCAAGGAAAAATCCGGTTTTATGCCCCTCAAACACGTCAACCTCATAAGAAATGCCTGCATCGTGAATAGTCTGTACTGTTGAAGACTCTTTTCCCTTGACTATCTCTTTGTAAAGCGGGATACCTTCGAGTTCCCTCAAGACCGATTCGTTGCGGACAACAATGACTTCCGGGTTAAACAATTCCTGCAGAACGTCTGAAATAAGCGGCAAATGGAGCTCCATACCAGCTGAATATGTTTGCATGACAATTGCCTGGTTGAAACGATCCACAATTAGTCCGGGGAGACTGTCTGACTCTCCGTGTACAAGTCGATAGGCATTCGTTTCTGCATTCGAGTAAATTTTTTCCCGTAGCGTCTGTGCCTCAAGTAGCTTTTTCAGGAAAAATTCCTTGCCAGGCTGTTCTTCGGTACGGGTAAGTAGTCGGAAAGCAATAAGCGAGTGTGGATTGTAATAACCGATACCCATGAACTTTTTGTCGTGGGTAAAAAGTTTTGCTGTTTCGCCTGCAGCTATATCGCGAGGTATGTTCTCAAGTTCATTACTGAACACCCACAGATGCCCTTTCTGGATTCTGTGGTGTTCTTTTGGTTTCAGGTATAGAGAGTGCATTTATTGAAAAATGAATTGTTGTTTTGATTGCGTGGCATCTTACATTATTAAACTGAAAGTCAAAAGGTTATACAACTATGTTGTGCTATGCTCTATGAAAATGGTGCGTTCAGCACTACCTGATGCAATGTGCTGCAAAAGTGATGAATCTCAAAAGAAATAATGATAATAAACGACTGTTACAAACGGACTAACTGTAAAAAGACTGAAGTGATGCGGAAGAAAACAATGCTGCTGTTATGGGCACTATGTGTGCTTGTTTTTGGAGCTGGATGCTCAAGTTTTGAGCCAATCAAGAGGATTGAACTTCCAGCAGAGCAAACAGCGTTGATTGCTGAGTATGCCGATATTTACCGTGAAGTTGCAGCAGCTTCGCCTTTTGTTGTTTCGTTAGACGGTTATGCCGATGTCTGGATAAAAACGCCGAAGAGAGAGAAACGTGTTTTTTGCAACATCCGTGTTAATCGAGGTGAAGAGGTGCGCATGATCGTGAGCGCAGGTTTGATTGGGTGGCCAGTTGCCGATATGTTTTTGAGCAAGGATTCGCTTTATGTACACGATATGATTAACAACCGGCTTTTTGTTGGAAGTAACAATAGCCAGAATCTTGAAAAGATTCTGGGGGTTAATTCTGGATACC
Source organism: Chlorobiaceae bacterium (assembly GCA_037134935.1). Taxonomy (GTDB): domain Bacteria; phylum Bacteroidota; class Chlorobiia; order Chlorobiales; family Chlorobiaceae; genus Chlorobium. The sequence goes on from JBAXLG010000024.1 coordinate 25,878, forward strand.
GGCTTCTTACGGAATCTCTTCTGGGTCTGGTGAGCATTGATGAGCCTGTGAGGGCAATCAGGTCGGTTAAAAAAGGAGAGGGAAAACTTCTGTTTTCATTTGAAAACCAGACGGGTGGCAAAGAGGTTGTTATTGATCTTGTCACCAGAACGCTTAGTGCTCTATTGCTGAAGAATAGCCAGGGAAAAACAACAACTGAGCTGCATTTCAGGAATTTCGAGAGCATAACTATTGATAACCGACGAGTATTGGTACCTAAAGAGATTGATATGTTGCGGTTCAATAACGGGAGGGATAGTTCTGGAGAACAGCAACTTGTGATAGCCTATGATGAACGAACATTTAATAAAGGGAGTTTTTCGGGAAGATTTTCAATACCTAAAAAAGTAAAAATCATCAATCTTGATAATACGTTAACTTTACCTTGGATGTAATTCCTATCAGAACAGGCACTTGACTGTCGAGACAAGTAAAGATAGAAATGATAACAGGACGCCTATGAACGTCCTGTTTCAAATCAGCAGTAGTTTTTTTCTGCTACGCAGACTGGAAATTTTCAGCAGCAAATTCCCAGTTCAGGAGGTTGTCAATAACAGAGGCGACATAATCCGGTCTTCTGTTCTGGTAGTCGAGGTAATAGGCATGTTCCCATACATCAATTGTCAAGATCGGTTTCTGGCCGTTAGTTGAAGGAGTTTGTGCATTACCTGTTTTTACAACTTTCAAGGATGTTCCATCAAGCACAAGCCATGCCCATCCACTGCCGAATTGAGTGGCTGCAGCAGTTTTCAGTTCTTCCTTAAACTTGTCAAAACTTCCAAAATCCTGTGTAATTTTAGCTGCAAGCTCTCCTGAGGGTTCGCCTCCACCATTTGGAGAAAGGCTGTTCCAATAGAAAGTATGATTCCACGCCTGAGCACCGTTGTTGAAAATACCTATTTTTTGAGAGTCTACTGCCGATATGGAAATAACCTCTTCAAGGCTCAGGGCATCAAGAGGAGTGTTTACAACAAGATTGTTGTAATTATTGATGTATGCTTGATGGTGTTTTCCATAATGAAACCCGATGGTTTTGGCTGAAATGTAAGGCTCAAGAGCATTTTCGGCAAACGGGAGAGGTGGTTGATGATATGCCATAATGTGTAGTTATTTAGAATATTATTAAAATAGTCATAGGTACAATGAAAATGTTTAAACTTACGATTTTGTGATTTAGTTTCTTGAAACTGTATATGGTTGCTTTTGGCTTTAGTGCATCATAAGAAAATATCAATAAAGGAGTTGCCAGCAAATGAAATTGCGTTATACCTTTCGGACATTTATTTATTACCTGATTTTTGGGTTTGCTTTTTGGGGGTGCAGTGAAAATAAATCGTCAATTCTTGATCAGGATGATATGCGTTTTGCTGGATTTTATAGCGATTATTTACTTTTTTCAGGAGTAACAGCTGGTGACCAACCGGTTTTTACTACCGCTTTGAATTCTGGAGAGGTGATCACCCTTCTTGAAAATCACACGCTTACACGTGAGCATTTTACAAAAAAAATACAATACTATAAGCAGAATCCCGAACGCTGGCGAGCTGTGCTTATGCAGGTGAGGGAGAATATTCGTAAAAAATCATTTTCAGGAAAATGAAGCGAACATATCCTTTTCTTGTAGGAATAACTGGTGGAATCGGTAGCGGAAAATCAACAGTTTGCCGTTTTCTTTCGGAGATGGGCTGTGCCCTTTTCGAAGCTGATAGTGTGGCGAAAGAGTTGCAGCTTCACGATTCTGAGGTGATTGAAGGTATCAAGTCGCTTTTTGGGGCTGAGGTTTATTCGCGTGAAGCCTTTGGACAGTTAAGCCTGGATCGTAGAGCAATTGCTGCTGTTGCGTTTTCATCTCCTGAAAAACTTAAGACACTTAACCGACTGATACACCCAAAAGTGTATGACGAGTTTTGTAAAGCAATTTCTGATGCTGAAAAAAAAGGAATAAAGATTCTGGTCAAAGAAGCCGCTATTCTTTTTGAGTCTGGCGGGCAAAACGACCTTGATGTTGTGGTTGTTGTTGCAACGGATCTGTCGCAGCGGATCGAAAGGGCTGTGAAAAAAGGAATGGGTACCAGGGAAGAAATCATGCAACGAATTGCCATGCAGTGGCCGCAGGAAAAGCTGATCGAAAAAGCTAATTATGTAATTTTGAACAACGGATCAAAGCAGAATCTGAAAGAAGAAGCTGAGAAACTTTTTGAATGGTTGCTCGTTGCTGCATCTTCAACCTGCAATTGCCTCTGACAGAACCGGCAGAGAGATAAAATAGCGGTATGAGGTGTTGTTGTGTGAATCTCTGAACTCTTCATAACGGTTCTTGATTGAGTACAGGTTGGCTTTGGCTGAAAAAGCTCTGTGACCGAACTGGAGATTGTATTCATCAAGAGTCCCGCAGTCAAGGAACAGACAATGAAGTGAGCGTAATGCTGCTCGGTATTTTTCTTGCTCAATCATTTCTATTGGATCAAAAGACAGCCACTCCTGCCATACTGTATCAATTATTTCGCATGTATGGCTGCTGAATGGAAGGCGAATGTTTTCCGGGGCCTTTTGTTCCTTATCCGGAGAATAGGCTGCAGCCATGGCAACCATATCAAGCAGTGCAAACTCTGCTTGCGGCTTTTTTAGAGCGTTCTCATAGGATGTAAGAAATGCTGCTATATTGTTGTTATACTGTTCCAGTATCCTTGCCGCTTTGGGGAAATTTGGCTTGTAACAAAGTTCAAAGCCCATGTCGCCACTGTGACATGCTACTGCTGAAAATATTTTCGGGTGTTTCATTGCCAAGCGGAGTGCTCCGAATCCTCCGGATGATTTTCCTGCTACAGCTCTGTGCTCTCTCGCTGGAAGGGTTGAAAGCGTTTGGTCTATGCAGGGAATCACTTCATGAACAAGATAGGTTTCGTAATTGCCTGTCGCTACTGAATCCACATATTGAGAGCCTCCATACCGGGTCATGCAGTCAGGCATGGCAATGATAGTTTCCTGCATTTTGCCTGCTGCTATAAGGGATTCGGCTATTTCCGGTACACTTTGACGACCGAAACTGTAGTTTATGAAACTTTGTCCGGTTGAAGCAAATCCCGCAAGGAGGTAGATAACAGGAAATCGTGTTTGTTCATTATAGGAAGGTGGCAGATAGACTGGAATTCTGCGTTCGACCGGATCACCCAAAGGGTTTCCAATAAGAGTCTTTCCTGGTATTGTTACCTCTATAACGCGCGGATATCCTGTTTGGCAACTTATCATGGTATTAATGTTTTCTTTTTGCGATTAACATGCGCGGAAATCATAATACTTAGCTCATAGAGCAAAATCATCGGGAGACCAATGACAAGCTGGGTGACAACATCAGTTGAAGGCGTTACTATTGCAGCAATAATCAGCAGTACAACAATAGCATGTTTACGGTATAATTTCATGAATCCGGGTGTGAGAAGCCCTATTTTTGAAAGAATATAAGAGATGAAGGGAAGTTCAAAAACAAGTCCGGCAGTCAGGAGTGCACCGATAAAAAAGCTTACGTAATCTTGTACGGAGATGTTGTTTTTAATCAAGGGTGTTCCGAATGTGGCAAAAAACTGCAGTGTGACCGGCAGGAAAACAAAATAGCCGAAAGCTATGCCGGTAAAAAATGAGAGGGAGATAAAGAGTATGGAAAAACGTCCAGCCTTGCGTTCGTGCTCATGCAGGCCAGGAGCCACAAAAAGCCAGATCTGCCAGATGAGCAAAGGAAAAGAGATAATGAATCCCGAAAAAAGGACAACCTGCAAGTAAAGGGATAGCTGCCCGTAAGGGACAAGGTTTTGAAGCACAAGGGTTTTACTGCTTCGTATTAATGGCCCGATAAGTAATTCGTTTACCAGGAAATCGGCATTGATGGTGCAGAGTACCGTTGCAAGGAGCAATACAATGCCCGACTTGATAATTCGAGAGCGAATTTCTTCGAGATGCCCGATAACATTCATTTCATGTTTCGTTTCGGACTCATTCACAGCATTGCTTGCTAGGTTCTCAACATTATACTCTTCTTCTGGTTCACTGTTTGCCGTACTACAGGAATCCTCTGCTTCTAAAGGATAGGGATAGGATTTAATGTCATCGGCAGTGTTATCGGGTTTGCTGTGCAGTACTTCTTCTTGGTGCTCTGGTGAATTTGCCGATTCTTTTTCTTCGCCCATGATGTCGCTTATAGTAAAAATAGTGTAATACTAAGGATCTAACAACAAATCATTCCGTAATTCGTCCCGAAACCAACCAATATTTGACAGACATCTTCTTCAAGGGTTTGGAAATGTCTCTAATGATTTACGTGTGCCTCTGTTTACTGTCTGGCCTTTTACTACGGAATCATTTCTTTTGGAGCGCTTATCCCTACCGGCTCTTCCACATAGAAGTCCCAGTTTGTTGACGATTTTAGAGTTTGGAATCACCGCCTTTATAGGAATTATGCTTTTAAGCTGTTGTAAGGCATCTGTTCCTTTTCCTTCCTTTAGCTTTTCGATTAATAAGTTTAACGCTCCGTCCCCTTCTGCCTCTGGGATACCGTTCTCTAAAAGGTCATCTTCCCGTATAAACGTTTTCAGTCCCTTTGCATCAGGGCTTAAATTCCCTGCTTGGTCGAAATCTGCTATCTGATAAAGAACGCCGTCTATGATACGGAAACGTGCGCTGTCACCTGTAAGTAATACCTCTGGAATGATCGGTAAGGCTATTTTCTTTTCAGAATCCCAATAAAACTGAACGCCTTTTATGGTGATCCATTGCAAAAGCTCTTTGGGAAACTCTAATACGATATCGGCTTCTTCGCCCGTCTTAAAGACATGCGGCTGATTTTCCTTCAAATATTCCCGACTTTCCGCCTGAATACCATCAATGCTTTTTGTTACTATAGCTATACGTGGTGCGAGTAACTCTTCATCAGGGAATAAACTACCCTGTCCGGAGCTGACCGGTGAGCCCTGCGATGTTTCATCTGTACTGCTTGGCCTCTGCTCTTTGTCTTTATCCATGCATTTTCATGTTACTGTTTGCCTCTTCTCTCATGTTACCTTATCGAAGTTCTTGCCTTTTTTCGCTGTATACCGCTACAACGCACGTAAGCCGTTCTGATTTGATGCTGTTGTTATAATCACCTTTCATCGTAAGCCCTTCAGCCATTTCCTGATCACCTCAGCCAAAGGGGATTTCAATGCACTGAAAAGAGGTAATGCTTTCTTGTACATCTCCTCAGCGCGATCCAGCTCCCCTCTCGTCTGATACAGGTTTCCGAGGTTGCCGTAGGCACTAGCCATACCTTCTTTGCAGCCAAGAGCTTCTTCAATGGCTAATGCTTTACGGTACATTTCCTCAGCTTGTTCAAGCTCTACTTTTATCAGATACAGATTCCCGAGATTACCGTAGTTACGAGCAATTCCCGCTTTGTAGTCAAGAGCTTCATTGATGGTCAATGATTTCCTGTGCATTTCCTCAGCTTGCTCAAGCTTTCCTTTGCTCTGATACAGTATTCCGAGGTTGCCGTAATGAGTAGCCATACCCTCTTTGTAGCCAAGAACCTCGTCGATGGCCAATGCTTTTCGGAACATTTCCTGAGCTTTTTCGATTTCCCCTTTTATTCCGTACAAGACGCCAAGGGTGTCGTAGTTATGAGAAATGCCTTCTTTGTAGTCAAGAGCTTCATTGATGGTCAATGATTTTCTGTACATTTCCTCAGCTTGCTCAAGCTTTCCTTTCCTCTGATACAGTATTCCGAGATTGCCGTAATGAGTAGCAATACCATCTTTACGACCAAGAGCTTCATCGATGACCAACGCTTCCCTGTACATTTTCTCGGCTTGCTCAAGCTCTCCTTTCGTCTGATACAGGCTTCCGAGATTGCCGTAATGAGTAGCAATACCATCTTTACGACCAAGAGCTTCATC
>JBAXLG010000025.1:0-31457 GCA_037134935.1 Chlorobiaceae bacterium
TAATATACATCAGATCACGCCGCAAGCGGCGGGGAATATGACCCGTAGAGATTTAACCAGAAAAGAACACGTTTTTCAACAAATTTATCACACCCGCCGTAGATGACTCCCCTATTTACTCAAAATCAATGATCGAAATAACAATTGACATTATTTACACACTACCCGGCAATCAGCCTGACTTTGCGAAAGCAGCAAAAAAGCTGCGGCTATTGGCAATCACAACGAGCGACATGATCCGAACTGAAAAAACTGCCGAAAACAGCGTAAGCTTTCATCCAATTTTCGCGGTTTATACAATAACGAACTTTCGGAGGATTGATTTCACCCTGAATCAAGCCTGCATCAAGCAATGTTTTCAGATGCTGCGAAATTGTCGATTGCGCCATGGGAATCACTTCCGTGAGCTCACCGGTAAAACAACAAGCATGACTCGCAAGCAGCTTTAATATCTTTACCCTGACAGGATGACTGAGTGCTTTCCCTATCAAGGCTATGACCTCTTCTTCCCCGCTGTATTCAACAAATAGTAATGTTCTTTGCATAGGTGTCAACACGCCTTTTATTAGATTATCGTAAATATACGATTATAAGCGATAAAGGCAAAACGCACACGATTCCGTTAAGAGTATTTTTCAAACTTCCTTAGTCGCTATACTTTTCTCGTATCAGCTGAATAGAGAGGTTTTCAAAAAAGTCATTGAATGCGATTGCAATTATGCGCTTTTAATTTCATTATAATAACTCTTATTCAGAGAGTTAAATTGTAACTTATTGAATAATAATAAAATACCGGATATCATTTTCATTCGCTTATTTTATTGTTATCTGCATAATAATGAATATGTTTATAGCTTTTGGTGATCAGTTAAGTACCTGAGTAGAAATAGTTTTTCTATGCCGATCCAAAAAATTTTCAAGCCTTCAAGAACAGTCGTATCTTGGTGCCCACCATCTGGATACTCTTTTTATGTTTAATTTTCTGTAAGCCCATGATGAACAACGTTGAGCATTATCAATACACAACGGTTCAAGGAGACTCACTCCATACAAGAATCTATACTCTTAAAAACGGACTTACTGTCTATATGAGTCCTGACAGGAACGAGCCGAGAATCTATACATCCATTGCTGTTCGAGCCGGGAGCAAAAATGACCCTGCAGAAACAACTGGCCTTGCCCACTATCTCGAACATATGCTGTTCAAGGGCACCGATGCAATTGGCTCTCTTGACTATGAAAGAGAACGTTCCGAGCTTGACAAGATCACTGAACTCTATGAACAATACCGTTCAACGCCAGACATTGAAAAAAGAGCTGCAATTTACCGTAACATAGACAGCATATCAAACGTAGCGGCAAGCTATACCGTACCTAATGAATATGACAAGATTCTAAATTCGATCGGCGCCCAGGGCACCAATGCCTATACTTGGGTCGAGCAGACCGTATACGTCAATGATATCCCTTCAAACAAGTTAGATCAATGGTTGACTATTGAAGCCGAACGATTCAGGAATCCGGTAATGCGGCTCTTTCATACCGAACTTGAAACTGTGTATGAAGAAAAAAACATGACCATGGACAGTGACAGCCGCAAAATATGGGAAAATCTTTTTGCCGGACTTTTTAAAAAACATACATATGGAACCCAAACGACTATCGGAGATGCAGAGCACCTTAAAAATCCCTCAATAAAAAATGTTATTGATTATTACCGAACCTACTATGTACCAAATAACATGGCGCTTTGCATCGCTGGAGATTTTGATCCGGATGCAACAATAAAACTGATTGCTGATAAGTTTTCAGTGCTACAGGCAAAAGAGATTCCGTTTTTTAACCCTGCAGAAGAAGAGGACATCACACAACCGACGGTTATTAAAGTCAAGGGCCCGGAAGCTGAAGAACTTGTCATCGGATTCAGGTTCAACGGCATTAACAGCCCCGATGCCGATTACCTTACACTTATTGATAAAATCCTCTATAACCAGACTGCCGGCCTGATTGATCTCAACCTGAACCAGCAACAGAAAGTACTTGAAGCTGGTTCAATGACCGTAATGATGAAAGATTACTCCGTCCATATTCTGAGCGGAAAACCAAGGGAAAAACAAACCCTTGATCAGGTCAGAAAATTACTGCTTGACCAGATTGAACTGATTAAAGAGGGAAATTTTCCTGACTGGTTGCTTGAAGCGATAATCAATGACCTGAAACTTGAGCAGCTTAAGCTCTATGAAAGTAATAGGGGAAGAGTTGAGGCCTATGTTGATTCCTTTATCTGGGGTATGTCTTGGCCAGCATACATCAATCTCATTGAACGTCTTGAAAAGATTACTAAAGAGGATCTCTTATTGTTTACACAAAAACACTATGGCTCAAATTATGTCACCGTATACAAGAAACACGGTAAAACACAAGATGAAAAGAAAATTCAGAAACCACCAATCACTCCGCTTAAGGTAAACAGGGATCGCTCCTCACTATTTGCAGAAAAAATTTTAGCACAGAAATCAGGAACAATAGAGCCTGTTTTTCTGGATTATAAAAAAGACATCTGCTTTATTGATGTCAATCCATCAATAAAGCTTCACTATCTGCAAAATCGTGAAAACGATTTATTCTCACTTTATTATGTGTTTGATGTAGGAAAAAACAACAGCCGAAAAATCAATCTTGCACTCGACTATCTTTCCTATCTCGGCACATCCGTTCTAACTCCGGTAGAGTTCAGCCAAGAACTTTATAAAATCGGCGCAAGCTTTTCGGCATTCACTGCCGATAATTATGTCTACCTGAAACTTTCCGGACTCGAAAAAAATGCTTCGGCCGCTATCCAGCTACTCGAAACTCTTCTTGTTGATGCCACCCCCGATGATGACGCTCTTCAAAAGCTTAAAGCTGGTAACCTGAAAGAACGGGCAGATGATAAACTTTCGAAGAAAAAAATTTTATTCGAAGCCATGGCTAATTATGGCAAATACGGCGCGAAATCACCATTTACAAACGTTCTCAGCAATGAAGAGCTCGAAAAAGTAACATCGCAAGAGCTGCTAAAAGAGTTGCAGGATCTGCTGCAATACCAGCACCGGATACTTTACTATGGACCGGCTGAAGCTGCAGAAGTACTCGGTAAGCTTCGATCTATACGTCATTATCCGGAATCGTTTAAAACTCCATCAGTATCAAACCCTTACCCTGAACTCGAACAGAAAAGCAACATTGTCTATGTCGTCGATTACGATATGACTCAGGTAGAAATTATAATTCTCATAAAAGATGAACTGTACAGCCCCTCAATGGTTCCTCTAATAACCTGCTTCAATGAATATTACGGCGGAGGAATGTCGTCAGTTGTATTTCAGGAACTGCGTGAGGCAAAAGCTCTTGCATATTCCGTTTTTTCGGTCTACAGGGCCCCGAAAGAAAAAGAAAAACACAACTATATAGTCAGTTATATCGGCACTCAAGCGGATAAATTGCCTGAAGCTTTGGAAGGTATACATCACCTTATGAAGGATCTACCGAAATCACCGGAATTGTTTGCATCGGCACAAAATGGCATTCTGCAAAAAATTTCAACAGAAAGGCTAACCAGAACTGAGGTGCTTTTCAATTATGAAGAGGCCTTAAGGCTCGGTCACACCTATGATATAAGAAAAGATATTTATCGTGATGCATCTCAAATAAGCTTAAAAGATATCGAAACATTTCACAGAAAACATTTCAGCAATAAAAATCATGTCATGCTTGTTCTGGGAAAAAAAGAAAACCTGGACATGGCTGTTCTAAAAAAGTATGGAACCATCAAAGAACTAAAGCTTAAGGATATTTTCGGTTATTAAAATGAAGTTAGAGCACTTTGCCTTTTGTTTGCATCGAAAAGAATTGTGATACCATATCATGAAAATTCTTTATCGGTACATATTCAAACAGTTTTCAAAAGCTTTTATCTTTACATCTACAGCCTTTGTATTCCTGTTCATTCTCATCAACATGGTCGAGCATCTCGATCAATTGATGGATAAAAAGCTGAACCTCGGCCAGATAGCAGGTTATTACACGCTATTGATCCCATCAACCCTTCTGGTAACATCTCCCGTCAGCGCCTTACTCTCATCCATAATGGTTTCCGGTCGACTATCAGCATCCAGCGAATTACCGGCAATTCGGTCTGCCGGCGTGAGTATGGGTCAATTCCTCAACCCATTTTTTATCGCAGCTCTGCTTATCTGTACTATAAATATCCTTAATTCATGCTGGATAGCACCAGCAGCCTTTGCCAGCAAAGAGCGCTTTGAAAAACATTATTTCGGCAAAAATTTGAAGCGTCAGTATGAAAAACGGAATATCCACATTCTCGAACGGGGAAACCGTATTGTATCAATAGAAAGCATCAATCCAGAAAAATCAAGCACCGGCATTGTTTCTATTGAGGAATTCAATGGCGCCCACCTGACATCACGAATAGATGCGGCATCAATGAGTTACAATTCTTTCGATAAAAACTGGGTTTTGCAGAAAGCCGCTACCCGTTTTTTTATTGGAGAAGATGAATATTTCAGCTTAATGAATGTTAAACCTGTAAAACTTGATCTGTCACCCCGTTCACTCAAAGAACTTAATTTACTACCAGACGAAATGAACATTATTCGCCACTATCAGTACCTTTCAGAAAAACAGGCGGCAGGCTTTTCGGGACTGGAACAAGCGTTGGTTAAGTTTCATACAAAACTCTCCCTGCCATTTGCCTCAATCATCGTTATGCTTATAGGGGTACCACTTTCCGCAAAAAAAAAACGTGGGGGATTGGCCTCTGAAATCAGTATATCGCTTTTCACAGGATTTCTCTTTATTGGACTCCAGAAAACTATTGCAATTGCAGGGTATCAAGGCGTAATAAGTCCGATACTTGCCGCTTGGCTACCAAATATCATCTTTCTTTGTATCGGCTATGTGATTTATAAAACCGTAACCGACTGACAACAGTATGCCCCGCCCCGTTATCATCCTGATGACTGATTTTGGCCTCACTGACACCTATGTTGGTCAAATGAAAGGCGTCATTCTTTCACTGGCCCCTTCAGCCCTTATCATTGACCTGACGCATTCCGTAACACCCCAAAACATCGTTCAAGGCGCTTTCCTTCTATCGAAATCAGCCGGTTTTTTCCCTGAAGGATCAATTTTTATCTCGGTAGTTGATCCCGGTGTAGGAACAGCAAGAAAAGCAATTGCCTTAGAGACCGAACACGCGATCTTTCTCGCACCAGATAACGGCCTGCTTACTGCAATCTTTCAACTTCAGAAAATAAAACACTGTATACACATCACTGAAAGTCGTTACATGCTTCCCGTTCAAAGTTCAACTTTTCATGGAAGAGATATTTTTTCTCCCGTTGCAGCACATCTTGCTTCAGGAGTTCCAATTCAGGATATTGGCAGGGAAATAAATTGTGATACCTGCAAAAAGATTCCGATGCCGACATGTCAAACATCTGATCACGGAAAGTCATGGGAAGGCAGCATCATCTATACCGATAATTTCGGCAATCTCATTACTTCGCTTGAGGCGGAACAATTTGATCAACAGGAACAATGGATAGTCACAACGGAAACAGGGATGAAGATTCCTCTGTTAGTCACTTACAGTGATGTCGCCAACCAGCAACCTCTTGCCTATAGTGGAAGTGCCGGTATGATTGAAATCGCGGTAAGAAACGGCAATGCAGCAGAAACTTTCGGGCTGCAGAATGGAGATCGGGTAACAATATCAAGAAGTTTTTGAAAAGAATAAAAGGGGACACGTCATATTCACCAATGCCCCAATCGAAAATAAAATCAACTTCCGATATATTCCTTGAGAACTTTACTATACGCCGACTGACGTAACCTGCGAATCGCTTTCTCCTTGATCTGCCGAACTCGCTCTCGAGTCAGTTTGAATTTCTCCCCAATCTCCTCAAGAGTCAATGGGTTATCCATGCCAATGCCAAAATAGGAGCGTATAACATCAGCTTCTCGGGGAGCAAGAACCGAAAGAGAACGTTCAACCTCAAGCGTCAACGAATCACGGTTAAGACCGTAATCCGGTAAATGGCCATCATTCTGAAGAACATCAAGCAAACGATTATCGTCACCCTGCGCAAACGGAGCATCAACCGAAACGTGCCTGCCTGCAATTTTCAGTGTATCAGCAACATCCTGTGAGTCCATATCAAGAAGAACAGCAAGTTCCTTGGTGTTAGGGTCACGTTCAAACTCTTGCTCAAGCTGGCTGTAAGCCTTGCTGATCTTGTTCAAGGTTCCTACCCTGTTCAGTGGAAGCCGAACAATTCTTGACTGCTCAGCCAAAGCCTGAAGAATAGACTGACGAATCCACCACACTGCATAGGAAATAAACTTGAAACCGCGGGTTTCATCAAATCGTTTTGCTGCCTTTATAAGACCAAGATTCCCTTCATTGATCAGATCACCGAGGGTCAACCCTTGATTTTGATACTGCTTAGCCACCGAAACGACAAAACGAAGATTTCCCTTGATCAGTTTATCCAGTGCCCGTTTTGCCCGTTTGTACTCCGTCGTATCTACAGGCATATCAAAACCATCTTTGATTGCTTTTGTCAGCTTGACCTCATCTTCTGCTGTCAATAAATCATATTTCCCTATCTCTTGGAGGTAGCGGTCTAGAGAAAGACTTTCTCTATTGGTTATCTGTTTGCTTATTTTAAGTTGCCTCATGTATATCTGTCTGTCTATCTCCTTGCAAACTTCAACGATTTAAACCTGCGAATCGATAAAATATCATTTACGGTTAATAATTCTAATAAAAACCTTTTTTCTTCTTTCCAACAAACCACTATACAGAAAAACAAGCGAAATTACTCACCGAGAAGTACAAGATTACTCTTAAGTTTTTCAAACCTGTCTTCAGCTTCCCTGAGTTTTGCTCGCTCCTTTTCAACGACATCCTGAGGAGCATTATCAACAAAACCTGAACTTGACAGTTTTTTACGAAGAGATACAACATACGAAGAAACATTCTCAATCTCTTTTTTGAACCTCATACGCTCCTTATCGAATGATATTAAACCCTCAAGCTGAGGAAAAAGTTCATTACCATCAATGATTGATGATGCTGGATAGCGAGGATGGACGGTATTTGGTTCAATGCATGTTATACTGCAGTTTGCCATAGAATTGATAATGTTGGCATTGGCATGTAGAACCCTCAAAGCATCATTATTGACCGCCGTTATTATTAAGGGTAAAATAGTAGCCGATGAAACACCAAACGAAACTCTTAAGCTTCTAACCGCTGAAATAATGTTTTGTGGTAGAACCCACAAACTAATATCTGTATTCACCCACGTCTCATCGGGAACCGGCATTACTGATAGCGCAATACTTTCTTTTTTTGATCGGATTACAATATGATGCCAAATCTCATCAGTAATAAAGGGCATAACTGGATGTAACGCTTTAAGCGTTCCCTCAAGAATGTGAACAGCAAGACAAACAGCTTCTCGGGCTTGCCCAATCTCAAGTTCTTTTAACGCGCTTTTCAGGGCCTCAAGGTACCAGTCACAATAGTCTCCCCAGAGAAAATCATAAATATTTTTAACGATATCATTGACTCTGAAATGAGTGAACGCTTTATGGTAACGATCAAGCAAAGTATGGTATTTTGCCATCACAACCCATTCTTCAGCAAAAGAGAACCTCTCGTTATCAACTAAAAATTCCCCGTAAGCCAAATCGAATTCCTCTGGCGAATCGAAATATTTCTCCCGCAGCATAAACACCAAGCGTGTCGCATTCCATATTTTTGTCGCAAAATTCCGTCCAAGCTCACATTTTTCCTCACCGAACAGTACATCCTGGCCTAGAGGAGCAATATAAATGATGGTAAAGCGCAATGCATCGGTACCGTAAACATCAATAACCTTGAGAGGATCGGGTGAATTACCAAGAGACTTCGAAAGCTTGCGCCCTTTCATATCGCGTATAATACTTGTCAGATAAACATCACGAAAGGGAACTTCCCCTTTAAAATAGAGGCCTGCCATAATCATTCTCGCAACCCAGAAGAAAATAATGTCAGGTCCTGTAACCAGTGTATCAGTAGGGTAAAACGCCCTGAGATCTGGATTATCGCTTTGCATATCCGTCCAGCCAAGTGTAGTAAGTGGCCAGAGCCATGATGAAAACCACGTATCAAGCACATCATCATCCTGAAAAATCTTGTCGGTACCGGCAAGATGGCAGGCTTCCTCATAAGTAGCGGCAACCCATACCATACCTTTAGAGTCATACCATGCAGGAATACGATGTCCCCACCAGAGCTGACGGGAAATACACCAATCCTGAATGTTTTCCATCCAGTGACGATAGGTATTGACCCAGTGCGGTGGGTGAAACCGGATTGTGCCGTCGTTGACAACCTGCAGAGCGCGCTCTGCAAGAGGTTTCATTTTAACAAACCATTGCTCAGACAGGTAAGGTTCAACAACTACATCGGCTCGTTCAGAATACCCTACATTGTGCTCATACTCTTCTTCACGCACAAGGCTGCCACTCTCTTTGAGATCCTTTAGAATTTTTTCACGGGCTTCAAACCGGTCCATACCTCTATAACCAAAATCATCAATCATTCTTCCGTCTTTACCAACAACCGAGATAGCGGGAAGATTATGACGCCGGGCAACCTCATAGTCATTTGCGTCATGTGCCGGAGTAATTTTCAGAGCACCGGTACCAAATTCAATATCAACATAATCATCAGCTATAACAGGAATATGACGCCCGGCTATAGGAACAATAGCAAGCTTACCGACCAAATTCGAGTAACGGGAATCCTGGGGATTAACGGCAATTGCCACGTCGGCAAGAATAGTCTCGGGTCTGACAGTGGCAATGGTGATATGTTGTCCTGAATGATTGACAATTGCATACTGTACATAAACAAGCTTGTCCAAGCGAGGCTTCATAATGACCTCCTCGTCGGAGAGAGCTGTCTGAGAAACAGGACACCAGTTGATAATACGGGTTCCACGATAAATCAAACCATCACGGTAGAGAGTAATAAACGCATTGATGACTGCTTTTGAAGCGCTTTCATCCATAGTAAAGAGGTTGCGCCGCCAGTCACATGAGATACCAAGCCTGCGAAGCTGCCTGAGAATAAGACCACCGTACTCATCCCTCCAGTGCCAGACGTGATTGAGAAACTCTTTCCGTCCAAGATCGTGTCGTGATATTCCTTCTTGTTTCAGCTTTCTCTCAACTACCGTCTGCGTTGCTATTCCAGCATGATCGGTACCAGGAAGCCATAGTGACTCTTTGCCCATCATACGGTTGTAACGAATAAAAATATCCTGTAATGTATGATTTAGTACATGGCCAAGCGTAAGACTTCCTGTAACATTTGGAGGTGGCATAAGTACGGTATAGGGTGCCTTCCCGGTATCCAGTACATGACTACTTTCAGAGTGAAAACTACCCAGCTCTTCCCAGTGTGAACTCCTCCACCTCTCTTCTACATCATGATGATTATAGGTTTTTTCAAGATTGAATGATGCAGAATAATCGCTCATAATAAAGTAAATAGCTTACTGCTTTATAATGATACAGGTATCATAAAAAAATAATAGAGAGACTGTTTTTCCAAAAGCACACGAAATTTCAAAAGAAGAAACCCCCGCAACTTTAAAACGAGAATATTTTCTCTCTTACAACCGTTCCTGACTTAGCAGGCAAAAAACAAATTCAAAACAATGCAATGCAACAAATAGTTATTCGGTTTTTTCAGGTAGTGGACGTTTTTCAAATATCGAATCAATGATACCATAATCAAGCGCCTCTTGTGCATTCATCCAACGATCCCTTTCCGAATCCTCCCTTATCTGCAACACATCCTTGCCTGTATGGCGGGCAAGGAGTTCATCAAGCAAACGGCGGATCTTTTCTATTTCACGAGCCTGAATGATAATATCAGTTTCTTGACCATGCGCTCCACCGGAAGGTTGATGAATCATAATCCTTGAATGAGGAAGCGAAGCTCTCTTACCTTTTGCTCCGCTAGCAAGAAGAAATGCACCCATGCTTGCAGCCATACCGACACAGACGGTTGAAACATCTGGTCGGATATATTGTATGGTATCGTAAATTCCGAGACCGGCGGATACACTTCCTCCGGGAGAATTGACATAGATATAGATATCCCGTTCGGGATCTTCAGACTCGAGAAAAATAAGCTGAGCCATGATAAGTCCAGCCACATGTTCATCAATACCACTACCGAGAAAAATGATCCGTTCACGCAAAAGTCTCGAAAAAATATCAAACGCCCTTTCTCCTCTTCCTGAAGTTTCTATAACCATCGGAACAAGAGTATTGTTGATTCCCTGCTCTATTACTCCAGAATACATTGTTCTGGCATGATGCTCAAAACCGAAATTGATATTTGCCATAGCTGCCCCGACGTTTGAATTAGGTGATTTTCAGTAAAACATACACTTTACGTGTAATGTATGCTTACATATCAAGCATTTTTTCAATTTTTGACATGTGCTTCAAAATACATAGTGGTAACAACAAATCAAGAACTCCTGTTCCAATAAGCTAAAAAAGAACGATTTTTCGTAAAAAGAAAAAGTGAGAAAAATGGCGTTGCTTCTGTATATTTGCAATCGACCAAACAGAAAACTGCAGCACATGCAAGTACGTCTCATTTCGGTTACTAATCCTCTGATAGAGGTTGATAATAAGCCACTCAACCCTGAAGGACTGATCGCTTATTGTGCAAGAGTATCAAGTCCGCAACAGGAAACGCTCAATTATCAGAAACTGCTTACTTACTGTATCAATCACCGACACTGGAGCGTTTTTGAAATGGTTGATATGACCGTGGAAATTGTGACCTCAAGAGCAATCTCACCACAGATTCTCCGCCATAAAAGCTTTCAGTTTCAGGAATTTTCTCAACGATACGCCAGAGCTCAGACAATCGAACGCTACCAACCGCGACGACAAGACGACAAAAACCGGCAAAACTCTTTTGAAGATATTGATGAAACAACTGTTGCCTGGTTTAAAGAAGCTCAAGAGCGCATAGCCAACCTTGCTCTTGAACAATACAATCTTGCTCTTGAAAAAGGTGTTGCCAAGGAATGCGCAAGAGTGCTGCTACCGTTAGGTACTCAAACAAAGCTATATATGAAAGGATCGGTAAGAAGCTGGATCCACTATTTGGAAGTCCGGACAGAAAATAGCACACAAAAAGAACACAGGGAAATTGCCATGGAAATAAAAAAAATTTTCATGGCACAATTTCCTATTACAGCAACCGCACTTAAGTGGATCTAAACTTTCAGCATATCAAGAAGCAGAACAATCCGGTTTTTTAGCTCCCGGCGATGGACTATCAAATCAATAAAACCATGTTCAAGCAAAAATTCTGCACGCTGGAACCCATCAGGCAGATCCCTTTTAATGGTATCTCTGATTACACGAGGCCCGGCAAAACCAATCAGCGCTTTCGGCTCACTGATATTGATATCACCAAGCATAGCGAAAGACGCGGTGATGCCTCCCATAGTAGGGTCAGTCATCAATGAAATAAAGGGTAATTTCCTTTCATGAAGTCTGGTAAGCCGAGCTGCTGTTTTAGCCATCTGCATAAGGCTGAAAGCACCCTCCATCATACGAGCACCTCCTGATTGAGAAATTATCAGAAGCGGAGCATTAAGTTCAAGTGATTTGTCCACAGCTCGAGCTATTTTTTCGCCAACAACAGAACCCATTGATCCACCAATAAAGCCAAAATCCATTGCGGATACAACCAAGGGATGTCCACCACTATCCCCGTAGGCATTACGGCAAGCCTCCGTTTTACCACTTTTTTCAATGATATCATGAACCCTATCAAGATATTTTTTAGTATCAGTAAACCCAAGAGGATCCGCTGAACGTAGATTATCGGCAAACTCAGTATACTTATCGTGATCAAAAAGGATCGAAAAATATTTATAGGGTGTAATCCTGAAATGATGACTACATTTTGAACAGGTGAAAAAGTTATCTTCAAGCTGTTTTTTGTGAAGCATAGCTCCACACTCATCACATTTCCACCACAAACCTTCCGGCATATCACGCTTTTCGGTCGGACGTATTGAGGGTTTTACCCGTTCAAACCAAGCCATTTTCTAAATTTAAACTAAAGGTTATACATTAAAACTTAAGATATAAAGTCCACATAAGATATCAAAAACAGCGAATAAGTACCCTCTATCACCTATATATGAACAAGGAGCGCAACCATTGTTGAACATAAGGAAACTACTGCCTTCAGCTGTACTTATTACTGCTCTTCTTTCCGAAATGACTGTTATAGCAACAGCATCCCCTAAAACAATTCTTTACCCTGATACTCTGCAAATCTCTTCGCACCGTTACACTCTTTTCAACCCTATGAAACCGGCAAGAAAAACTGTTGGGCTTGCGCTCTCAGGCGGCGGAGCAAATGGTCTTTCACAGATAGGCGTACTAAAAGCTTTTGAAGAAGCAAATATTCCCATTGATTTTATAGTTGGCACCAGTATAGGTGCCATTATTGGAGGACTCTACAGTTCTGGCTATAGCCCTGATGAACTCGAAAAAATCGCCTATTCACTGCCTTGGCAATCTATTGTATCACTTAATAATAATTATTCCCGCTCAAACATTTTCATTGAACAGCAACGTATCCGTGACCGCGCCAGTATAGCAATTCGTTTCGACAAACTGAAACTCATTATTCCGAAATCGCTTGGTTCCACACAATCACTAACCGAAACCCTTGACCGTCTTGTCCTGAACAGCACATATAAAGCCACCGGCAATTTTTCAAAACTTCCGATAAATTATAGAGCAGTAGCAACCGATCTTGTTTCAGGAATGCGTGTTACGTTGACCTCCGGCTCCTTATCAGAAGCAATGCGGGCAAGCAGTACCATTCCGATTCTTTTTGAACCAATCATGCGAGGAGACTACCAACTAGTTGACGGCGGGCTTGTGGCAAATCTGCCTGTAGATGAACTTGATGCAACCAACACACAGTATAAAATTGCGGTCGATACCCACGGCGGTATGTATACCAACAACGAAGAGCTTGATCTTCCATGGAAAACTGTTGATCAAACAATGAATATTCTTACAAAATTTCAATACCCTGCGCAGCTTGAGAAAGCCGACATTGTCATTGCTCCAGATATCAGAAAACACAAAGCCACTGATTTTTCTGATATAAAGGCACTGATTGAAGCTGGTTATAATAAAGGAAAAGTTCTTGCACCTACGATTAAACACAATATAGAAAAGGGAAATAACATCAATAGTCGCGCACTGAATACATATTCAAAAACAGTCCGTTTTCCAACAGAAAGCCATGTCTTCCCAGAACATCAGAACATTATTTCAGAACTCCTTCATAAAAACTCCGATCCAGCTCAAATCCTTCAGGAACTCCTTGAAACTGACCTTTTCATAAGAGTTTATGCTGAACTGGATCACCAGAGGAAAAATGCGGTTTTTTGCCTTGATCCACTTCCCAGAATAAAAAAAGTCATGGTTACCGGAGGTCCGGCGAAAGTGCTTACCTCAGAAGAGATCAACGAATGTTTTAAACCTGTAACAGAATCAATCTATACGAATGCCAAAGCCTCCCGAGCACTTGAATCCGTGATAAAAAAATACCGGAATAAAAAATTCAGCCTTGTAACTATCGAAGGCACATCCATTAGTAACGACGGAACATTGATAATAAAAGTTTCTTCTGGAAAACCTGACGGCATTGAAATATCCAGAAACAGAAACATCACAAGCCTCGCCGCTATCACAAGGGAAATAAAAATTGATACAACAAAGGCCCTCCAACTTGACAAAGCCGTTGAATCCGTTCATAACCTTTATGAAACAGGCTCCTTCAATCGAGTTTCTCTCTCCGAAGAACCTGAAAAAGGAAAAAATAACCTGCTCAGATTTTCACTTGATGAAAAGCCATCATCCGTGCTGCGACTTGGATTTCGCTATGATGAAACCAACAATGCTCAGTTCCTCATTGATATCAGAAATGAAAATTTCGGAGGCACAACAAGCTCAATCGGCGGCTGGGCAAAAACAGGAAGAAAAAACAATCTATTAAACCTCGAGTTCAGTATACCTCGAATCGGTTCCTCCTACTTAACCATGTCTTCCCGTCTTTTTTATGACCAGCATCTTATGGATAACCGTACTATTGAATTTTCAAAAAAGTTTTTCCACTCTCAATCAAATGAAGTACAAACTTATGGAATACAAAAGTACGGTATCACCTCTGCATTCGGTACAAGAATAAGAAAAAACGGCCAGTTCATGTTTGATCTTACCCTTCAGAACTCTCAATCGTATGCTGATGAGAATAAGAACACAACACTGAAAACAGCAAGTACTGATATGCTCTCAATCGGCACACAACTTATACTTGATTCTAGAGATAACACCATGATTCCCACATCGGGAAATTATACAAACATCAGATACACAATAACTCCATCACTGCTTGACAATAATAATATTACCTGGCAGGTGTCGGGCAACTACGAAGAAAACATGGCGGTCAGCAGTAAAACCACACTACAGCTTTCAGGACTGTTTGGCCTCAGCAGCGATGATATCCCCCTGTCAGAAAAATTTTTTCTCGGGGGCCCAGGAACAACTTACAGTCACAGCTTTATCGGTTTAAAAGAAAATGACCTTCCCAGCAACAATATTGCTACAGTAGGGTTCCTTCTACGCTATAAGCCATCATTTACTCTTCTATTTCCAACATCATTTGCCCTACATTACAATCTTGGAAATGCCTGGAAAGATCGGGATGATATTTCTTTCAGGCAACTGATTCACGGTGTAGGGACAAGCTTGATATGGGAAACCCCTCTTGGTCCGGCAAGGTTTACCGTATCAAAAGCCTTTGCATTTCTCAAAACAATTCCAGATACAGGTTCGTCGTCTTTAAGATTCTCTGATACCATGCTTTATTTTAGCCTTGGACATGACTTTTGAGCATAACTTTTTTTGTATTATTACACGCCAGAAAAAAAGGCATCTCTTAAATTGTCGCAAGAGGCTTGTAATATGAGACAGTCTGAGCAGAAAGGCGAAATATAACATAAAAAGTACACGGGAGTTTCAAGCACCGACTAACAATGAATTGAAGATTTATTCTATAGCAATACCTATAAAAGCGGGGTACCCATTTTCATGATAAATAAACAGCACAGCGTGGACACACTGCAGAAACCCAATATACTCATCTGTAATGATGATGGCATTGAAGGAGAAGGCATACACGCGCTTGCTGCCGCAATGAAAAAACTCGGCAATGTCACAGTTGTGGCTCCTGCAGAACCGCACAGTGGAATGAGTCATGCCATGACACTCGGTGTTCCACTGAGAATCAAAAAGTTCTTTAAAAACAACCGTTTTTTCGGTTATACAGTCTCCGGCACGCCCGTTGACTGCATTAAAGTTGCACTCAGCCATATTTTGCCATCAAAACCGGACCTTATTGTCTCCGGTATTAATTATGGCAGCAACACAGCAATAAATACTCTATATTCGGGCACCGTCGCAGCAGCTCTTGAAGGAGCAATCCAAGGAATCACCTCTTTAGCGTTTTCACTGACAACCTATGAAAACGCCGATTTTACTTATGCCGCAAAATTTGCACGCAAATTAGCAAAAAAAGTGCTCCAGGAAGGAATTCCTTCAGATACTATACTTTCCGTCAATATTCCAAATGTACCGGAATCAGAAATTGCAGGAATCATAATCACCGAACAGGGGCAGTCGAGATGGGAGGAAAGTGCCATTGAACGAACTGATATGTTCGGTAATCCATACTACTGGCTGAACGGTACACTGCTACTGCTCGATAATGATATGCGCAAGGATGAGTTTGCCGTAAGGCAGAATTATGTCGCCATCACCCCCCTTTTGTGCAACATGACCAATCACAGTTTTATCGAAAACTTGGACCAATGGAATCTGCAAAAATAAAAAAGTGAACACCTTTCTTCTTGATTACCGTCATATCCTGACACCAAAAAAAGGATTTTCAAAGCTTTTCCGTGATTATACATCAGACGGCCCTGAACACTCGGAACTGGTATCGGAATGCTTTCACCTTGATTACCATAAAGAAGCTGACTACTACCGGCAACTCGGACTTCTTGGATCAAGAACATTTGACAGGGAAACCCTTGTAAAAATCCTTATAAGGCAGAATACCCTTTACAATGGTAAAGAACTTCACCTCAGGGAAATTGAAAAGCTTCGCTCCCCTCGATGTATGACCATCGTGACTGGTCAACAACCCGGCCTTTTTACCGGGTCACTTTATACCATCTATAAAGCCCTGACTGCTATTGTTTTTGCAGAACGTCAGAAAGTGCTATTTCCCGAATATGAATTCGTACCGATCTTCTGGCTTGAAGGTGAAGATCATGACTTTGACGAATCGGCCCACACTGCTATTTTCTCGGATAACAAAGTCACTCATTTCCGACAGGAACCCTATCGTCGAATGCCGAACCAGATGGTTGCCAACACCTGCTTCGGCCCTGAAATTAGCCAGACAATTGAAGATTTTCTCCGGCTTTTACCAGATTCCACTTACAAAGAAAGCGTTTCGGAGATTCTCAACGAATGTTATTATCCGGGAAGCACTTTTGAGTTCAGCTTTGCATGTACCATGAGGCGGCTTTTCAGCGAACAGCCGCTGATTCTGCTTTCAACCCAAGACCCCGAATTCAAGCAACTGGCAGCTGCTATCTTTATGAGAGAGCTGTCAACTGCTCCAACCTCATCCTATAATATAGTTGCGCAAAGTTCACGCCTTGAAAACCTCAGTTATGCCGTACAAGCAAAACCAAGAAGTGTGAACCTTTATTATATCAATAATTATGAGCAGCGACAGAAAATAGAACATTCCTCTGATAACTTTTTCTCGATTACCCACGACAAACAACGTTACTCTAAACACCAAATACTCGAACTGTGTCAAGATCACCCTGAACAGTTCAGTCCCAACGTCATTCTCCGGCCGATCGTCCAGGATTATGTATTGCCAACTTTTGCCTGCATTGCTGGCCCTGGAGAAATAAGTTACCTTGCGCAATACCGTAAAAATTACGAACACTTCGGCATCAGCATGCCGTTTATTATCCCAAGAGGCAGCTTTACACTTGTTGAGCCCAAAATCAGCAAAATAATGGACAAGCTTCTTCGAGTAACAGGAAAACCGGGCTTTTCACGAAAACAGATCTACCAGGCGGTATTTAACGATCTTCCCCAACTGAAAAAAAACGCAGTAGAAATAGCGGAAAACCCTCAGCTTGACACCTTGTTCAAACAAACCAAAGAAGAAATTCACAGGGCTTTTGCCAACCTCGGGCCTGTACTTACCAAGATTGACCCAACTCTTGAACCGCTTCTTGGCGCATCAACCAGCCAGTCAGACAAAATTATTGAAAATATTGAACAAAAAGCATGGAAGGCAAGCAGGCGTAAAAATGAAGAACTACTTGAACAAATACTGAAAGCAGAAACCTCACTTTTTCCGGAAGGAATACCTCAGGAAAGGGTAATCAATATTTTCTATTATCTCAATAAATACGGTATAGAATTAATTGACGTCCTCAAAAATCTGCTCAGCGGACACTCAACAGAATCACATATCATTGTTGAACTGTAAAAAACACAGCTTACGGAAATTCTGGCATGCGCGAGCATTGTTCACTCTTTTCCTCTTTTTGCAGCAGATGACAGCATTTACAAACAATCACAGAAAGTTCATCAATGGAAGCCTCTTCACAGATTTTGTTCACCGCAGCCTTGATCTCCTTACTGTACATTTTGCTTTTTTCTAATTTTTTACCCCGTTTTTTGTGAATATACTGCGATATAGCAGCGGGAGTCACTCCAAGTTTATTAGCCGCCTGCGACTGGGTCATTCCGGTTTGTACAAGCTCAATGGCAAGGTCAGCACGGATTTGAGGCAAATAGTACCATACTGCTTTTTCACATGGAAATATCATGATGAAAAAAAACTTGAAAATTAAGAGCTGATAACAACTATTCTATAAATCATCAAGCATGAACCAATCATTAAGATCCATTGCGAGCTGGATTACTCTTTTGCTCATGGTGATACAGTTCATACCACTGCAACGAATCAACCCTCCAGCAAATCCAACTATGCTGGCGCCAGAATACGTAAAAAAATCTCTAAAAAAAGCTTGCTACGACTGCCACTCCTACGAAACACGGTGGCCACGCATTGCTTACATAGCACCACTATCCTGGATAGTATACAGTAGCGTCATTTCAGGACGCAATGTTCTGAACTTTTCAACGTGGAATAAAAAAAATCATGCTGAAACTATCCGGCAAGCAGAGCAAATCCGCAGAGTCTTGTCGAAAAACACCAATCATCAACGCATTTACTATACATTGCAACCAAAAATGCAGTTAACACAACAGGAAAAAAGTGCAATTCTGAACTGGATGAACAACTCTTTTGCGGCACAATAACCTCGTATCAAAAATTCAGCGCATATCCGTCAGGATAAAACCCTTTGATGATTTCTATCACTTTTTCCGGACTGTCCTCAAGATAAATAAATCCAAGATCTTTGTCACTGATAAAACCCTTCTCCTCCAGCATGGTCATCTGAATCCAGCGGTAAAACCCCTCCCAATAACTTTTACCCACCAATATAACCGGAAACCTGTCGCTTTTCCCTGTCTGTATGAGTGTAATAGCTTCGGCTACTTCATCAAGTGTGCCAAAACCTCCCGGCAGAGCTATGAATGCCTGCGCATATTTTATGAACATCACCTTCCGGACAAAAAAATACTGAAAACTGACCAATTTATCCTGATCGATATATCGATTGGGATTCTGCTGGTTGGGAAGCTTGATATTGAACCCTATCGATACACCTCCAGCATTTTGCGCGCCCTTATTGGCAGCCTCCATAACACCAGGACCACCTCCCGTGATCACCGAAAATCCGGCAGCAACAAGCAAACTGCCAAGTTTTTCAGCCAAAAGATATTCCGGACTTGCAGGCAACACCCTTGTAGAACCAAAAACAGTAACAGCCGGCCCTGTGTTGGACATCGTCTCAAACCCACTGACAAATTCCGCCATAATCTTGAATACCCGCCATCCATCAACCATGAAATCACTTTCACGATTAAACCCTGCCCTCTTAACATCCCCTTCTGAAGAACCTCGAGTAACTTCCATAGTGATCAAACCCTTTCAGCAGAACGCTACAATTCAAGAAAATTCCTGATAATTTTTTTCCCCTCAGCAGTCATGATGGATTCAGGATGAAACTGGACACCGTAAAGCCGCAGATCTTCCGAATCCATGCCCATAATCACCCCATCCGCAGTCCAAGCCCGAATAACAAGCGTATCAGGAACTGTTTCACGCTCAACAACAAGCGAGTGATACCTGGTAGCAACAAACGGATTTTCAATACCAGTAAAAATCCCCCTGTTATCATGATAAACCAGTGAGGTTTTGCCATGCATTATACTTGCAGCCCGCACCACCTTTCCGCCAAGTGCACCACCTATTGACTGATGCCCAAGGCAAACGCCCAGTAAAGGAATCTTCCCTTGTACAGCACAAATCAAAGGCACTGACACACCCGCATCATCAGGAGTGCCCGGCCCGGGAGAAATGACAATCTTATCCGGAGACCTCGCTATGATTTCCTCAACACTAAGCTCATCATTGCGGTACACCTCAACTATTTCACCACACTCTCCAATGTATTGCACCAAGTTATAGGTAAACGAATCATAATTATCAACAACAAGAATCATGCATATCCATACTTAAACGTTAGACAAATAGCCTCGGTAAACCCTCAGCTCCGGCAACAAAACGGAACATCGACTCATAAGCGCTGCTCATAACAACCTGACGACGCTCCATAACCTTTCTTGCAGTTTCAACCGCCTTTTCAATCTCATACAACTCAAAGCCACCACGGCCTCCCCACGAAAATGAAGAAACCTCCTTTGGAAAAAATCCACCGCCATCAAACACATTGGCCCCGGTACCAACAACAGTTCCGGTATTGAACATCGAATTGATAGCACTTTTACTGTGATCCCCCATCAAAAGCCCGAGAAACTGCAACCCTGTCATTTGTTCCCGGCCGTGACGCAAAAGACTTATGCTGCTATAATTGTTTTTAAGATCGCTCGTATTGGTACCCGCTCCCAAATTGCACCAGGACGAAATATAAGAATGACCGAGAAACCCATCATGCTGTTTATTGGCAAACGGTTCGATAATAGAATCTTCAACTTCCCCACCAACTTTTGAGGCCGTTCCTATGGCAACATTGTTGTACAATTTGGCACCAATTTTAGCCTTCGACCAGGGCGCAAGAAAAACATTCTGCATCAGTACAGCCTGAGGAAAAACAACCGAGCCGCCCCCGACAGCAACAAACCCCTCATCAGCATCAAGAACCGCACCTGCCCGAACAACAGCCCCCGGACCAACATAGATATTTGAACGATTGACAATGGCCGCCGCGGAATGAACCTCACCCTCAATACGCCCGAGTTCCAGCGATTCAGCATCACGTAAAAGCTCATCAGCATGATAAGCAACAACATCCCATATATGACTGATAAGCCTGAACTCCGTAACCGTTTCAGGAACAACTTCACCGGCAAGAACGGCAGTATCAATAAGGTCAGGCATAAGCCCACCATCCGTAACAACAAGGTTCCCTTTTACTCGTGCAAAAAGCAAATCATCACCCTGCATATAAGCTCTACCAGGCTCAACTGCTCCATTACGTACAATAAGAGCAACCGCTTCATTGCAAACCAATCGGCCATTGACAAGCAGCAGATCCTCCTCCAACACTCTGTTGACCACACTTTCAGGATGCTGTTCACAATAAAACAGAGCAAGATAACGGCGAAGATGATACGTCAGCTTAACCTCTCCCCGTGTAAAGTACTCAAACTTTTCCTGAAGAGAACGAAACCCGGTATAGAGACCATAAACCGGCTTAAGGTTAACAAGAGGCTTCAGCTCATGAACTTTGCTATCTTCAAAAATAATAACCTGCATTATGCAAATGACGTATGTTACCGTTTATCGTTTTGTACCAAACCTTACCGTATCTCTATAAAATCAAACAATACCTTTCATCCCTTATCCGCCATTACCCTCTGCTGTTACTTAATTGAGATTCAAGCAACAAACCGATAATCCAAACAAGCCCATCATCAGGCAACAACTGAGATTCCTGGCAAGATACGAATAATCGAAAAAGATATACCACTGCTCTGTTTGTACCAAAAGCGAAATCAGCGGAAGATTTTGTCGAATTCTTTGATCATCAATACAAAAAAAGTTGTCACCCTCTGTAGCGAAGTTGTACCGTTCAAAAAGTTAACTCAAAAGCAGTCAGAACAATGCAACATTAACCCTATCAAGCAAACGGATATGCAGAGGGCATTACTGCACATATGATGATATTAAGTATATTGTCAAATTCAATAAAAACAGTGAGAATTACAGTGACAAATGGCAAACGAACAGAATTTAACACCCAGGAAAAAAGGACAGAGCGGAAACCCGAAAAGAATGAAAAATCAACCATGAAAAGATTACTATGTATTTTGTTATTTGTCTCTCTCTCACTTTCCTCTTGTGGGAATCACGCTGGAGAGGAAGCAAAATATAGAGCTTACCTTTACAAGCAGCCTGAAAGAGATGGTTTGCTTTGCGTATTTTATAGCAATTATCCCGGGATTGCAGAACAAAACGCACAGATGTTTGCAGATATGCACCAAGAGAAATACGGTGTTCCACTTATTGTAAGAACGGAAGCATATTGAGAAGCACAAGCTGGTTTCGGGTTCAATACGGGTATTTCTCTATGTTTGCAATTCCCTCCTTGATTTGCTGGAGGATAGTCTGCTGAAAAAGGCTAACTTATTGAAATATAACTTCTCTGTGCATGTCTATGACATCACTTTCACAGTTTGACGGAAAACTCTTGGATGGCTTGGAGTTTTGTTCGAAGGTTTATAAGCTATTTGAAGAAATTCGCAATTCAGATGGAGGCATAACACGTTTTAGGATTTCGAAACGTACAGTCTCCAATGAAAGCTCTGTAGAAAAGAAACTGCATGAAGAATTGTATCCTATCTGTAGGTATGTGCAAGCAAGCTATCGTCTTGGACGATACATTTCTGTGCGGTGGGTTGATGGCTATCAATCGTATGACGCAGAACTTGAACAGCATGGAGAGGGTATTACTCAGAATATCTACCCTAAAAAAAGCTACCTTGAAGTAACTTGTGCAATGCATAAGAACGAGTATCTGGCAAGGGAAATTCTTGAAACAAAAGGAGAATATTCAAGTGCTGATGACCTCAGACGCTTAAAAAACGGTGAAATTGAATCAAATGCTGTAAGCTACACAAATAATGACTTTATTGATAAAGATAGCACATTGGTTTTAGATCGAATTTCAAAGAAGGCAAAAAATAAACACTACCCAGAAAACACAACGCTTATTATTCCATGTTACTTGAGAATACTCTATCTATCGAACGAGTGGGATACTTTTATTAATAAAGTGAAAGATTCACTTCCAGTAAATCAGTTCAAAGAAATTTATATATATGATTCGGTATGCCTATACAGTAAAATCTTGTATCCAAACAGAGAATAATAACACAAAGCTCAAGCAAACCACTCAGGTTGTTTTTTCTCTATACTTTACCATTTCACATGCTTGGTAATTAAGATGTCATATTTGCTCCTCTGCAGGATTTCGGTAAACTTCTTGGTGCCTTTTTATAAGAGTAAGAGGACGAATCTACTTTAATTGCACTATGAGTTCAACTCTATGGGCGTTCTGCATACGACTATATCAACAACAATATATTCCAATGCTTATCTTGTCCGAGCATGGGAGCAACGTTCTTCTCTGACCGAATATGAGCGCTATGGTTTTGCCCAGTTTTTTTATCTGACGCTTACCAGTCATGTTGAGGCGACAATAAATAAATTGGTGGAACACCGGCTTATGTCAATCAGGTCAATGGCTCATTCCTTTCGCGAAAAATCTATCACGTCCAAAAAAGACGGGCAAGATATTAGTATTTCGTTCGCACCAATCTATTCATCACTGAAAGCAGTGATGAAAGCTTTTGAAAAAAAAGCTGAGACTGCAACCCTTGAAAAAATTAAGAGTGTATTCTCACAGATCTTTGACATTGATCTAAAAAATACATTGGGAGATTTAAACAGTGATCTTGAAGCTCTAGCTAAACTGCGAAATATTTTTGCACATGGTAATGATTTATGGCTTCAATTTGAACAAACAGAGGAAAACCGGATGTCCTTGGATAAGAACCCTTTACAACTTCCTGCTCAACGGCTTTTGACCGCCGGAATACTTAAAAACTTACGCTTTGATGGACGTAATAATCATGAGTTCATGACCATATTTTACCATGATGACGCAATGTTATATTTTCTTGATAAGTCGCAAAAAATTGAGCTCACACTGAAAAGTTTTTGTATCCCCTTCGAAACAGAGCTCCCTTTTATGATTTTCCCGCTGCCGGATCTTAAGGCTATAATACACTAAAGTATTCTACTGTTTGCCTGTCAACGTTCTTTGTTTTGATTTTGGGTGTTGTTCGTACAGAGATACTATCGTTTTCAACAATCAATGCTGTTTTTATGCATAGTGGAATGAGGTTGGTCTTCCTTAACATCTGCTTCCTGCCATATTCTGAATTGTTGTTTGAGGCTTTGTGTAACGAAGCATCTGCTATCGTCTCCTTTTGTCAGGTAACTGAGCGTTTTGGAAACATTCGCTTACGTGCAACCGGTAAAGGCAAATAATCTCTTGCTCAAAGTAAACTTTTTGTAAAATGGTCTTTTTGTTGCAAGTTTCTGTTGCAAAAAAACAATAAATACCCTATAATGGATAAAATTTATCCTATTTAAAATATTTTACAATAACTCACAATAAAGCAGGAGAATACCATGAGTGTACTTGTTGGGCGTAAGGCACCGGATTTTGATGTTGCGGCAGTGGTAAATGGTTCTCAGTTTGTTGATTCATGCAAGCTTTCCTTTTATCATGGAAAGTATGTTGTACTCTTTTTTTATCCGCTTGATTTTACCTTTGTCTGCCCTACAGAGCTGCATGCATTTCAGGAGAAGCTTGATGAGTTTAAAGAGAGAAATGTTGAGGTTATCGGTTGTTCAGTGGATTCGAAATTTTCGCATCATGCATGGCTTCATACGCCAAAAAGCAAAGGTGGTATTGAAGGCGTGACCTATACGCTCCTTTCTGATATCAACAAAACTATTTCAAAGGACTATGATGTGCTTCTTGAAGGTGCGGGAATAGCGCTGAGAGGGTTGTTCCTTATTGATAAAGAGGGTGTTGTCCGTCACCAGGTTGTTAATGATCTTGGTTTGGGGCGCAACATTGATGAGGTTCTCCGTTTGGTTGATGCGCTTCAGTTTACTGAAGAGCATGGTGAAGTATGCCCGGCAAACTGGAACAAGGGCGATAAAACCATGAAACCAAATGAGGAAGGGTTGAAAGCGTTCTTCAGTGAAGCTTAGGCTTTTTTCGGTCTGATAAGATTTGACCAGCATAAAGCTAAGCTGTGCCCCGTTTCTGTGATGCAGAACGGGGCATAGCTTTTTTTCATTAAACAATCAGTAGGCTTTAGCAAAAACAACTTTTCGTGCCGCAGGTTTTCCTGAGTAGATACAGCTGCCTTGTTCGTGCATGTTGTAACGGGCAATATAGTCGCTCTCTTCAGGAATCACCCTGATGGTTGCCTTGGTTTGCTCCTTGATCTTTTTTTCTGTCTCTGCGGTACCGTCCCAGTGAGCGATGACGAATCCTTTTTCAACAGCCACCTTAAACTCATCGTAACTTCGGACTTCAAACGTGTTATCATCGCGGAACTTCAGCGCTTTGTCGAAAAGGTTCTGCTGGATACTGTTAAGGATTTCACTGATCTTCATTGGTAGAGTATCATCAAGTGCAATTTCTGTTTTTTCAAGTGTATCGCGCCTTGCAATAACGCAGATATTGTTTTCGATATCTCTCGGGCCGAGCTCGATACGGATTGGAATGCCTTGCAGTTCATACTCTGCAAATTTCCAGCCGGGAGAGTTCTGTTCACTGCTGTCCACAAAGGCTTGAACGCCGTTTTTGTTCAGTGAATCGGCAATGGCATTGGCCCGGGTAATAACCGCCGCTTTGTCCCCTCTGAGAATCGGGATGATAACAACCTGACGGGTGGCAAGTTTCGGTGGCAGAACAAGGCCGCGATCGTCCGAATGGGCCATGATCAAAGCTCCAATCAATCTTGTGGAGACACCCCAGCTTGTTGCCCAGACGTAGTCAAGTACGCCCTCCTTTGTCTGGAACTGACAGTCGAATGCCTTGGCAAAGTTCTGACCGAGGTTGTGTGATGTTCCTGCCTGGAGTGCTTTTGTATCCTGCATCATGGCTTCAATGCAGTAGGTTTCCACCGCGCCAGCAAATTTTTCGTTGTCGGTTTTTCTGCCCATAATAACAGGCATTGCCATATACTCTTCGGCAAAAATCTTGTATACATTAATCATTCGAAGAACCTCTTCCTGCGACTCTTCGGGTGTAGCGTGTGCGGTATGGCCTTCCTGCCACAAAAATTCGGTTGTTCTCAAAAAAAGGCGTGTTCTCATTTCCCAGCGCACAACATTGGCCCACTGGTTGATGAGAATCGGCAGATCACGGTAGGACTGTATCCATTTTTTATACGAAGACCAGATAATGGTTTCCGATGTAGGGCGAACATAGAGCTTTTCGGCCAGTTCCTCTCCCCCGCCGTGGGTGACAACAGCACATTCCGGAGCAAACCCTTCAATATGTTCGGCTTCCTTTGCTATAAAACTCTCGGGAATAAAAAGCGGGAAATAGGCATTGACATGGCCGGTTTCCTTGAACATCCGGTCAAGAGCCGTTTGCATTTTTTCCCATATTGCATAGCCGTTCGGCCGTATAACCATACAGCCTTTCACATCGGAATAATCAGCAAGTTTTGCTGAACGCACCAGGTCAATATACCATTGGGAATAATCTTCGCTTCGAGTAGTGATTTTATCTGCCACGTTATCTGTATATGATTGTTAATTACTGGAAGGCAAAAAATATACAACCTACTTTTCAAACTTTTTCATTTTTTCCATAAGGTTTTTCAAATGGGCTTTCTGCTGGGTGCCGAGAGGTTTTTGATTGTTTTCAACCTTTACGTATCCTTTCGGGATTTTGAATTCATCAGCAGAAACTTTTTTTGGTCGGATTTTCATCAGTTCCATAACATAAAGCCCATTATCGTTCTGCTGCACAATCTTGACGGGAAATCCTTCAACACCTTCGTTACTGAGTGTTTTCGACAATGAAGTATTTGAAAGCCGGGGGTTTTGTGACTGAAGGATTCTGAATGTCGAAAAATCACCAAGTGCTCGAGTTACCCAGAGCTCAAGTTTTTCGGTAGTACTGGTCAGGCTGATATGTTCGCAAACGTATCCTTTTATGGTTTGCTTTCCGAGCTTTGCGAGTTTATAGTTACTGTCGAAATCCAGCAGCAACGCATTTTCTGCCGCTGTTCTGAGGCTGACAATACTGTAACTTTTTGCTTTGTGATTGATAAGATAGGCCTGGTCTGGTCTGGCAGCATCTGTGATGACTGTTGTTCTGAGAGGTTCTGGTATTTTATTGACCTGCATGAGCATATCCATGCGCTGAGCATTGTTGCCGAAGGTGTAGGTAATCATAGCGGAACTGTTCGGCAGTTTCAGCGACATATCCATAATGCCCGTAAATTTTGAAGCAGCCAAAACTGTAGCTCCAGATGCAATAGAGAAAAACATAAAAAAGACAAACAGAACTTTTTTCATCGTGTCGTGAAGTTAAATATGAATGGTCATCTGGTTTTGCTGTGTATTTGTGATATCATGCTAAAAGCTAATGTAATTGTTATAATGGTGCTTTATATGATATTTTTACAATGAATTGCCGGTCTTTATGCTGCCAGCTTCAGCTTTTTTTCGAGAATGTAGTGTAACTGTTCGGCTAACATAATAGGGATGGAAGAACTGAAAGTATGGTCGGTTGTTGAATTGCTCAAAAGAGTTACTGATTTTTTTGTTGAAAAAGAGGTTAGTGAGCCTCGCCTCAGTGCGGAACTTCTGCTTGGGAGTGTTCTTGGTCATAGCCGCCTTGAACTTTATCTGAATCATAGTAAAGTTGTTCATGAGGATGAACTCCGCCGTTTTAGAGGACTTTGCCGTCAAAGGCTGCAAGGTCGACCCGTGCAATACATACTCGGAGAACAGTGTTTTTATGGATTAGGGTTTACTGTTGATGAACGAGTTCTTATTCCCCGTCCGGAAACCGAGCTGCTTGTAGAGCATGCACTTGAATCTCTCGGCTTTTCCAACGGGGGAAGGAGAGAAGAGGCTAAAATTCTTGATATCGGTACAGGAAGCGGCTGTATTGCTGTGACTATGGCAAAACTCTATCCATTGATTCAGGTGACTGCCGTTGATTGTTCTGTTGATGCGCTTACTGTAGCAAAACTGAATGCCCAACGCCATAACGTTGAGTCACAGATTTCATTCGTTTCCGCCGATATGTTTGATGAAGATTTCGCTTCCAAACTTTCCGCAGCTCCTTATGATCTTATTGTTTCGAACCCGCCCTATATACCGAATGCCGAATGGGCTGTTCTTCAACCGGAAGTGCGGCAGTATGAACCGAAAATCGCCCTGAGCACACCCGAAGGAGTTGAATGTTACAAGGCAGTTACAGCACAGTCAAAAAAATTACTGATTCCTGGCGGAAAGCTCTGTTTTGAATTGCATGCCGATGCGGCTGAAGAAGTAAAGAAACTGATGAGTTTTTATGGCTTCTCTTCAATAAAAGTGTCAAAAGATTATGCTGGTCTTGACCGGATTATTTCTGGAACTATGCCTGTTGAGCACTAATAGCTGTTGTTTACTGTTACAAGCGATATAAAATGTTTTTTATTGTTTAAAAACAGTGCGTTCGCTAAAGAGAGTGCATAAGTTGTGTCTTTTTCGTAAAAATGTTTTTTTGCAGTGTTATATTGGTGGCACCATGTAACAAAGAATTTACTGGGTTCAGAAAAAATTTGTTTTTTTTACATTCATCGTCTTACATATTCTTATAGAGTAAGGTAATAATTATCGTGTGCATTGATGGATACTCGTGATCTCAATTTGAGGGAGCGGCAAGTACTTGGCATTATCATTCAGTCGTATGTTGTAACTGCTGCACCGGTGGGCTCCAGGTATATAGCAAAGAACTACAATCTTGGCTATTCCGACGCCACGGTACGCAATGTTATGGCTGAACTTGAAGATGAAGGCTATATCAGTCAGCCCCATACTTCGGCAGGGCGGATTCCTACCGATAAGGGGTACCGGTATTATGTTGATCTTATTATGACTGTTCAGTCTCTTGGTGAGCAGGAAAAAAGGCGGATCGATGACAATATCAGTAATTTTGGGGGAGATCGGAAAGGTACCTCATCCGAGGTGCTCCTGTCGGCAGCTAAAGTTCTCGGTTCAATATCACGAAAGCTGAGTGTTGTTCTTTCTCCAAGGTTATCAAACGCCATTTTTGAAAAACTTGACATTGTATTACTGAGTTCGGCACGGATGATGGTTATTCTGTCCATTCAGTCATTGTTTGTCAAGACCATTGTTATGGAACTTGATATTGAGGTATCAAGGCAGACTGTTGATGAAGTTGTCGCTGTTATAAATCAACGGCTTTCAGGATTGACTCTGGCTGAAATTCGCACTACTATTAACAAACGGCTTTCTGGCTGTGCCGGTGATACTGCCCTGAAAAATCTTATTGTCCGTTCTGCCGGTACTCTTTTTGATGAGCCGCCTATTGTTGAACGGCTTTATATTTCCGGTACTGAATACATTGTTGATCAGCCTG
Source organism: Chlorobiaceae bacterium (assembly GCA_037134935.1). GTDB lineage: Bacteria > Bacteroidota > Chlorobiia > Chlorobiales > Chlorobiaceae > Chlorobium. Next base: position 29,142 of record JBAXLG010000025.1, read on the forward strand.
AGTTCAAGCAGCCCGAGAAGGTAAGGGATCTTATTTCAATGATTGAGGATAAGTTCAGTATTGCCAAGCTTGTCGAAAACAGTGGCCCCACCAACGAGGGCATCAGATCGTCCGGTACGGATATTTATATTAGTATCGGTAAAGAAAATACGGAAAGGCAGGCCGAGGAGTTGACCATTGTGTCAACGCCCTATTATGTCGGAAACATGATCGGAAAAATTGGTATTTTCGGACCGAAAAGAATGGATTATGAGCATGCTGTGCGTGTTATCAACTATATGGCTGACTGCCTCTCTACAACATTGTCGGATGTAAACTAAACAGTAAACAGGTATTGAATATTTATGACAAAGAGCGCAACGGATAGAAACAAGTTTCATAAGGATAACCCGCAACCGGATGAGGTTTCGGAAACTAAACCACAGAAAGAAGAACCTTCTCCTGAGCAAGCACTATTGGAAGGCGATGCGTCTGTTTCCAGAATAGCAGAGCTTGAAGCCGAGCTGAGTCGACAGAAAGAACAGGTTGAAAAGTATCGTGATGAGTTAATGCGAAGAGCTGCCGATTTTGAGAATTTTCGCAAACAGAAGGAACGTGAGGCAATGATGGCTTCCTCACGGGCACTTGAAACTATTATCAGGGAGTTACTTCCAGTTGTTGATGATGTCAAGCGTGTTCTGGAGCACGTTCCATTACATGCCGAAGCTGCGAATGAAGCCAGACCGTATATTGAAGGGGTTGAGCTTGTAAAGAAAAATCTTGAAAAGTGGCTTGGTGATAAGGGCGTGCAGGCGATAGAGTCAAAAGGAATGAAGCTTGATGTGAATTATCATGAAGCTATTTCCCAGATTGATTCTCCCGAAGCAGAATCGGACACTATTATCGAAGAATATCAGACCGGATATTTACTGGGAGAGAAGGTAATCAGGCATGCAAAGGTCATTGTAGCCAAGTAGCATGTGTTATTTTTTTAGAACGAATGACAGATAAGTAAATTTGCTGGTGGATTATGAAGAAAGACTATTATGAGGTTCTTGGTGTAAGCCGTTCGGCAACTAAGGACGAAATAAAAAAGGCTTACAGGAAGCTGGCGTTGCAGTTCCATCCTGATAAAAACCCTGATAACAAAGATGCGGAAGAACACTTTAAAGAGGTGAATGAAGCCTATGAAGTGTTGAGTAACGATGACAAACGCCGCCGCTATGATCAGTTCGGCCATGCGGGCGTAGGTTCTTCGGCTGCATCCGGTGGTGGTGGTGCGCAGTATGGAAGTGATTTCAGTGATATTTTCAGTGCAGTCAACGATATGTTCGGTGGCGGCAGAAGCAAGGCTGGTGGAGCACCCTTCGGATTTGAAGAGTTTTTTGGTGGAGGTAGTGCCCGAAAAGGCCGGGCATCAGTCGGTATTCCTGGAACCGATCTCAAAATCAAACTTAAATTGACACTGGAGGAGATTGCCAAGGGTGTCGAGAAAACACTGAAAATCAAAAAACAGGTGCCGTGCGGGGAGTGTAAAGGTAGCGGTTCTAAATCGGGTGCAACAGAAACTTGCCAGACCTGTCATGGAACCGGTGAGGTTCGTCAGGCATCCAAAACAATGTTTGGACAGTTTGTCAATATTGCTGCATGCCCGACATGTGGCGGTGAAGGTCGGATTATCAAGGATCGTTGTACTTCATGTTACGGAGAAGGAATAAAAATGGGAGAGGTTACCGTCAAGGTTGCAGTTCCGTCAGGAGTGCAGGACGGAAATTACCTGCCTTTGCGCGGTCAGGGCAATGCCGGGCCTAGAGGTGGTACTCCCGGAGACCTGATTGTTGTGCTTGAGGAAAAACCTCACGAACTGTTTTCCCGCAATGGTGATGATGTAATTTATAACCTTGCCGTAAGTTTTCCTGACCTTGTTCTTGGCACCAAAGTCGAAGTTCCCACATTGGATGGAGCAGTCAAGCTTACCATACCACCCTCGACTCAACCAGAAACAATGCTTCGTATACCAGGTTACGGAATTGGTCATCTGAGAGGATCATCCAGGGGTGACCAGTTTGTTAAAGTCAATGTCTATGTACCAAAAGATCTTTCTCATCAGGATAAGGAGATTCTGAAAGAACTGAAAAAATCTTTGGGGATTTCACCTTCTGCTCATAATGATCGGAATGCAAAAAGTTTTTTTGAAAAAGCCCGAGATATATTCACATAAGTCATAACTGAAATAGTAAAAAAGAAAGGCCGGTGAGAGTAAACCGGCCTTTCTTTTTTTTGAGCTAAGTAACCTTTTGTGTGGGATTTTGGTCTGTCTTTGAGACTAGAAAATAG
>JBAXLG010000026.1:0-30481 GCA_037134935.1 Chlorobiaceae bacterium
CTGTTCTAAAAGAGGAAATCTTCAATACCCCGCTGCTTGCGGCGGGGATCTTTATCAATTAATTACATTGGTAAGTACATGACATGGTGCTCCGTTTGCTTGTCAGGTAAACAACAAAAACATCTGTTTTACCATAATGAATACTGACTATGAATGGCTGCTATGGCAACATCATGCCCTTATATGCGGTATTGATGAAGCTGGTCGTGGACCACTTGCCGGACCGGTTATTGCTGCTGCTGTGGTATTCCCTCGCTGGTTCAGACCGGAGAACAATGGCCTTGAAAGCCTGAATGATTCGAAAAAGTTATCTCCAGATAAAAGAAAAGCGCTGGCACCTGTAATAAAAAAAGCTGCAAAGTTCTGGGCTGTTGAGGCGGTTGAGTCGGAAACTATTGACCGGATTAATATTCTCCAGGCAACCATACTGGCCATGAATCTTGCAGTGGAATCGCTACAAGTCATGCCAAACCTGTTACTTGTTGATGGCAACAGGTTCAACGCAACACTTCCGATTCCCTATGAAACTATTGTGAAAGGGGATGCGAAGGTCTTTTCAATTGCCGCAGCATCAGTGCTGGCAAAAACTCATCGGGATGAAATCATGACCGCTTTTGGCAATACGTGGCCGGAATATGGCTTTAAGCGCCATTTCGGCTATGCAACAAAAGAACATGTTCAGGCTATCATGCAGTATGGCCGATGCCCTATTCATCGTCTGAACTTCAAACTCCGGCAATTAGGCGAAAAACCATGACATCCTCCTGTAATCCTCGCCAGCTTGGACTGGCGGGCGAGCAAGTTGCAAACGACTATCTTATAAAAAAGAGGTATAATATTATTAAGCGCAATTACCGTTTTCACCGTAATGAAATTGATATTATTGCCCGGAAGGGGAAAACAATCTGCTTTGTTGAGGTTAAAACCCGATTTTCTACAACAAAAGGCCATCCGGCCGAAGCGGTAACAGTTCAAAAACAACATGAAATCATCAAGGCGGCGCATGCGTTTCTTGCCTTATCCGGTGAAGAAAGGTTAGACTATCGCTTTGATGTGATTGCCGTTCTGGTACAACGTATGGAAGAGAGCAGAATAGCAAGCTTTTCCATAGAGCATTTCACCGATGCATTCTGGGCTCCTCTTCCTGAATGACATAAGGCAAGCATAATAACGGCATTTTTATTATCTTTAAAGTCAATTTCTATCTTACAAGTTCAAGTTTACAACTGATCATCATGCAGGAAGACGAAATCCTTACTCCTTCGACCCCACCAATACCATCAACTTATGGAGCGACCAACATACAAGTGCTTGACGGCATCGAACATGTTCGCATGCGTCCAGCCATGTACATTGGTGATATCCACAGCAGGGGACTTCACCACCTTGTATATGAAATTGTCGATAACTCCATTGATGAAACTCTTGGCGGGTTTAACGATTATATTTTTGTTTCTCTGAATCCTGACGGTTCTGTTACTGTTATCGACAAGGGACGGGGTATTCCTGTAGATCTTCATCCGGAAAAGAATAAGTCTGCACTGGAACTGGTCATGACCGTGATTGGTGCCGGCGGTAAATTCGACAAGGGCGCGTATAAGGTTTCTGGAGGTTTGCATGGCGTAGGTGCCTCTGTCGTCAATGCGCTTTCAGAATGGTGTGAAGTTGAGGTATACCGTGACGGCAACATCTATTTCCAGCGTTTTGAAAGGGGGGTACCCAAAGGGGATGTTAAGATTATCGGTAAGTCTCATAATCGAGGCACGAAAACCACCTTCATGCCCGACCATCTTATTTTCAAAACAACAGAGTTTCGCAAGGATATTATTATTGATCGTATGCGTGAACTTGCTTTCCTGAATAAAGAACTCAGCATCATTGTTCAGGATCCCGAAGGAGCACAGGAAGTATTCCATTATGAAGGCGGTATAAAGGAGTTCGTCCAGTTTACCGATCAGAACAGAGTAAACCTACTCAAGGAGCCAATCTATCTTTACGGGGTAAGAGATACCACGATTCTTGAAATAGCCCTGCAGTACAACGATTCTTACCAGGAGAATGTGTTCAGCTATGTCAACAACATCAATACACATGAAGGCGGAACACATGTTACCGGCTTCAGAAAGGCACTTACAAGAACACTCAATGCCTATGCCCAGAAAAACGATCTTCTTAAAAACCTGAAGTTATCGCTGACCGGCGACGATTTCAAAGAGGGTCTAACCGCAGTAATCTCGGTCAAAGTTGCTGAACCGCAATTCGAAGGCCAGACTAAAACAAAGCTCGGTAACTCGGAAACTCAAAGTATTGTCGAAACAATTATCAATGAGCAGCTCTCGGAGTTTGCAGAAAGCAACCCGAATGTACTCAAGTTGATTATTGAAAAAGTCAAGGGTGCAGCAATGTCAAGAGAGGCTGCCCGGAAAGCAAAAGAGCTTACCCGAAGAAAATCCGTGCTGGAAAGCTCAGGACTTCCCGGAAAACTGGCGGACTGCTCTATTAATGATCCTGAACACTGTGAGCTTTATATTGTTGAGGGTGATTCGGCAGGAGGCAGTGCTAAACAGGGACGCGACAGGAGCTTCCAGGCAATCCTGCCACTGAAAGGCAAAATTCTGAATGTTGAGAAAGCCCGACTGCACAAGATGCTTGAAAACGAGGAGATAAAAACCATCATTCTTGCGCTTGGAACAAGCTTTGGAGAAGAGGAATTTTCAGCTGAAAAACTACGGTATGGCAAAATCATAATAATGACTGATGCTGATGTTGATGGCGCACACATCAGAACACTGCTTCTGACCTTTTTTTTCAGACATATGCGCGCACTTATTGAGGCTGGCCGCGTCTTTATAGCTCAGCCGCCGCTCTACCTTGTAAAATCAGGTAAAGAGCAACAGTATGCATGGGATGAAGATGAGCGCAACAGTATTTCGGAGGCTATGAAAAAAATGCAGAAAGGAAAAGCAAATATTCATATTCAGCGCTACAAAGGTCTCGGAGAAATGAACCCGGAACAGCTATGGAGCACCACCATGGATCCGGCTCACCGTTCGCTGCTCTTAGTAAACGTTGAAAATGCCATGGAAGCAGACCAGGTATTTTCAACATTGATGGGCGACAAGGTCGAGCCACGCAGAGATTTTATAGAGAAAAATGCGAGGTATGTTCGTCGGTTAGATGTCTGAAGTACGCACAAAAACTTCCTTGCGAAGCTCACTCACCCATTCGCTGAAAAGCCGACGGTTTTTGTTTTTAATTGCCTGATCTTCAAGGAAGGCATAGTCTTTCTCGGGGTCCAGCTTATGAGCTGGAATTCGATCGCTCAACATGAATAATGCATGGAACGACTCACCTTGAGCTTGCCCTACCGTTATCGGTTCACTAATATCACCTGCCTTTTGCAGTGAACTGATAATCTGCTGCAACTGGGGGCGCAAGGAAGCAGTCGAAATATACGATCCGGATGAACCCGATTCGGTAATTGTGCCACCAAGCCTTGCCGATGCGGGATCATCTGAATATTTTTTTGCCATTTCCGCAAAGGACGTCTTACCACTAAGCACATCAGCACGTATTATACTAAGCTGTTGATCTACTCCGAAAAAATCATCTTTTGAGTGATCAAAACCAATAAGAATATGGCGAACATGAACAGAATGTACCTCCTTATTGAGCATCTGAATAAGATGATATCCATAACGAGTCTCAACAACATCTGACACTTCTCCCTCCCGAAGCCGATAAGCTGCATCTTCAAAACTTGGAATAAGCGTACCTTTCTGGACATAGCCAAGATCACCGCCAAGTTTGGCAGAGCCAGGGTCTTGGGAATATTTTCTGGCCAGCGCCGCAAAATCACCTCCACTCTGAAGCTCTTTCTGAACCCGCTGTATTTGGCTAAACGACTCAGCTTTAGTTTCAGCCGAAACACCGGGATACCTTATGATCTGAGATACCTTCACTATTTCAGGAATTACTGAGAACCGCTCCTTGTTTTCGTTGTAATATTTTATGACTTCATTTGAAGTAACCACTGTTCCTGTAGACTTTTTACGCCGAAGAGTTTCTATCAGTTCTTGATTACGCAGTTCTTTACGGATCTCCTCGCGGATACCAGCAGCACTCTTGCCAAACCGAGCTTCCATCTCTTCCTTGGTGGCGAATCTTGCTTTCAACTGCCTGAACCGATCATTTGTAGAGGTATCAAGAGCATTTTCATCAATTTTGAGGCTGTCTATTTTTGCTTTAGAAAGAATGATTTGCTGATCAACCATACTTTCAAGTATCGCACGAGGCAACTCTTTATTATTGACGAGCTCAGGAGACTGAATATGTGCCATAAGTACTCGTGAGTCAATTTCCGATTTGAAAATGGCTTCACGACCCACTACTGCCACAACCCGATCAGCAACCTCAGCAATAGCAGAAACTTGCAAAGATGACAGTACAACAAAAAATAATAATGCTGTCGTCATCAATACTTTCTTCATACCCACGTCCTTTCTTATTTTTTTTATTTCCAGCACCATAAGAAACATGAAATAACACCTTGCTACTTTTCTCAATCTAAAGCAGAGTTACATTACTCAGGCAATTTTGCTGCCTCTCAAATGAACAGGGCTCTTTGACAACCTGAGCCAGTCATAAACAAGGGGTGCTGCCACAAAAATTGATGAATACGTTCCAATCAGAATTCCGATAAAAACCGCAAAAGCGAACCCCCTTATTGCCGGTCCGGCAAAAATAAACAGCACAAAAACAGAAAGCAAAACCGTTCCTGAGGTAATGATTGTACGGCTTAGGGTCTGGTTCATACTTTCATTGAAAATCCGCTCATAATCCGATGGTTTCTGCCCACGAATTCTTTCCCTGATACGATCGTAAACCACGACCGTATCAGTAATGGAATAACCTGCGATAGTAAGAAAAGCCGCTATGATAGACTGATCCATTTCAAGCGGCATAAACTCAAACAGTCCGCCAAGAATACTAAAGAGCCCAAGAACGGAAAGAATATCATGAAAAATGGCAATTACTCCGGCGGTTGCAAATTTTATCTCAAAACGGATTCCAACATAGAGCAGAATAGCGAGCAGTGCCGCAAGTAGTGCTTTCAGTGCCGACCACTTCAAATCCGAAGCAATACTTGGCCCCACAGCCTCAATACGGACTATTTTATGCGGGTTCCAATTGAGACGGGCATCAAAAGCTCGTAATATGCGACCTTTCAACGCATTGGTATCCCCATTGAAAGTGGTACTCAGCAGAAAAGAGCGATCAAGTCCATACTGCTTCAACGATCCTGAAAGACCAGCTTCATCAAGGACAGAGCGAACTTTACTGACGTCTATATTTTTTTCAAAACGGATCAGGACTTCCGATCCGCCCCTGAAGTCAATGCCATAATTCAAGCCTTTAACAGCTAATGACAGTAAGCCTGACGCTAAAATTACCAGTGAAAAGCCGTAGGCAATTTTACGAAATCTTATAAAATCAAAGCTGGTCTTATGAAAAATCCTCATTGGTTGATGCCTCTTAAAAAATTAACCAAAACTTTTTGCTGATAACAGGTTTCTATTCAACAGAAACGAAAATATCTCTTTTGTCACAACAATTGACGTAAAGAGACTTGCTGCCGTACCGATCATAAGTGTAAGAGCAAAACCCTGGATAGGGCCAATGCCATAAGTATAAAGCAGAAAAGCTGCTGACAGAGTAGTAACATGCGAGTCAAGAATGGAGGAAAACGCTCGATCATAACCTAATTCTATGGCAGATATCAAACCCTTGCCCAGGTCCAGCTCCTCTCTTATCCTTTCATAGATCAAAACATTGGCATCAACTGCCATACCGATGGTTAAAACAATACCGGCAATTCCCGGCAATGAAAGGGAGGCACTGAAACCTGCAAGAACAGAAAGCACAATAAGTATGTTAAGCACAAGAGCTATATCGGCCGCAATACCTGCTCTTTTATAATAGACAAGCATGAATACCGAAACAGCACAAAATGCCCATGAAAGGGAAAGAATACCTGCCCGAATGTAATCGGCGCCAAGTGAAGGCCCTACGGAGCGCTCTTCAATAATCCTGACAGGCGCAGGTAATGCACCAGCTTTCAGTACAATTTCAAGATCTTTTGCCTCCTCAAGGCTCTCAATTCCGTTAATGACTGAGTTACCCCCTGGAATTTTCGACTGAACTACAGGGGCGCTGTATACAGTACCGTCAAGCACAATCGCAATACGTTTTCCTATATTGGCTCCAGTAATTCGTGCCCATTTTGATGTTCCTTCCGAATTCATGGACATCGCCACCTCGGGTTGTATTCCCTCCGAGCCGAATGTGACTTTTGCCTCGGTTATGACACCACCAGTCAGTTCAGGGGTTTTTCTGACAAGATAGATTGAGTAAAGTTTCTCGCCGGTTTTTCCAATATCCGGCTTGGCAGCAACAAGCAGTTCCGTATCTGGCGGCAAAAGTGACTGGATATCGCTGCGATGCAGAAGCGACAATACATACTCTTTTGAACGTTCGGCAGTATACGCCTCACCGTTTTCAAAAACACCAATAAGATCATACAACGGTTTGCCAGACAAACGAGTGCTGCCAGCAGTTGACGGCGTTACTTGCGCAGGAAGCGCAGTAGCGCTATCCTTGACAACTCCCGATGAAGCAGAACCATTCTGAACAAGATAGGTATTGATTCTATCGAGAGTTCTAGCAAGAACTTCCGGATCACGCAGAAGCCTGAATTCAAGTTTTGCCGTACCTTTCAGAAGATTTTTCACCCTGTTTTCATCAGAAACACCGGGCAGCTCTATAATAATTTTTCTGCTGCCCTGAGTAGTAATAACCGGTTCAGCCACACCATACTGGTCAATACGGTTGCGGATGATCTCCTTGGCGCGGTTCAAAGCGTCATTGGATTCCTTTTCAAGCTTTGCAATGATCTCCCTGTCACTATTGCGAAGATCATAAAAATACCGGCTTAACCGAATATTCTCCCTTGAAAACTCAGAAACAAGAACATCAAGAACCCTTGCATCGCTTTTAGAGGCCTTTTCCCTTACCGTATTCAAGATGGAGGTAAACTTAGAGTCTTTATTCCAGGCTTTCTGTTCAAAAAGATCAATCTGGTCAACCTCCATAACCAGATGCATTCCCCCTCTCAGATCAAGCCCAAGTTTTAGACTTTTTTTGCGGCTGTTTTCGATCTCATCCCGATGACGCAATACATATTTAAGGCTATCTTCCGGTAGCTTATAACTATTCAGTTCTTTTGTAAGGTGATAATCCTGCCATGTAGGCCATAATGACCATACAGATACAACTGTGACCAGTGTAATCAGGATCAGATTCAAACGTTTATTTTTCATTGATGGCCTTGTTATTATAATAGGCTTTTTGGGTGATGCGTAACAAAGGCACCACAAATTACGCAAAATTCAGGATTTCAGCAGTCAAGTTCGAGCACAAAATGGTTGACAATATAATCATTTCAAAACAGCTTAAAAGTGCCCCTTGCATTTATGCTTCCATCTGCTCTGATCAATACCAATATCTTCCGTTGACAGCTATTATGGATCTGTTCAATCGTGAAATTATCGGTCACTCATTCAGCAAGAGAATGCTTCCTTAGAAGTGATAAGTGATAAGGTAGACAAACGGCGCTGCAAACATAATTGTATCAAATCGATCAAGCACGCCTCCATGGCCGGGTATCAGACCCGACGAGTTTTTGACTCCTGCATCTCTTTTGAACATTGATTCAATAAGATCTCCAGCAGGACTTCCAAAACCAATCAATAGGCCAGTTATCAATGCTGTCATGAAAGGAATACTTGGGACAAAACTCCCATAGATTACTGATACCGAGAAACTGCCTAAAAGACCGAACAGGAATCCCTCCCATGTTTTATGCGGACTCAGACGTTCAAACAATTTTCGGTGAATAAATTTCCCTCCAAGTATACTTCCTCCGAAATAAGCAAAAATATCAGCTGCCCACACACAGAGGAAAAGAAGAAATACCATTGTTTCCCCTGATCCTTTAACAGTATCAAGACGAAGCTTCAAAAGAGAGCCAAAAGAAAGATTAACATAGAGCAAACCAGGAAAAATTGAACCAAGATTGAGTAATGGTGATCCTTCTTTTAAAAAAAGTTCAAAGACAAAAAGAAAAAGAAGAACAACAAGCAAAAGCTCCCATACTTCAATCACATGTAGAAAAAAGTTTACCTGAAAAAGAAGCGTAATCGACAGCATAATAAAAAGATTCGGCGGAATAGCCTTATTCATGGCGAGTTTATGAAACTCATAAACAGCCAGAAGTGCCATTAATGACATAAAACTGAAAAACCAGAACCCGCCAGCTTTAATCAACCAAAGCAGAAAAGGAATGCCAACAAAGGCCACAATTATCCTTTGCAACAAATTAAAACTAAATAGTTTCGACATATATGACTTTTGAACCACTTATCAGGAGTATTCTCAGAGCTTCTTTGCAATCATTTCACTATAGATGGAAGAGGTAACAGAAAGCCGGCGAATCACCATTATGAACAGAAATAAAGTTACGCCAACAACCAACCACCACCAGAAAGTATGTACAACAGTTCCCGAAACTAAACTCTTCACTTGATTACCATTTTCGGTAATATGAAGAATCAACAGAGCAACAAAATTATTAGCAAAATGAACAATAAAAGGAACCAGCAGACTACTTGTTGCGCTATATACGTAGCCAATATACCAACCAAGCAAAGCAAGAGGAAGAAAATTAGCCGCATTCATATGAAAAAAAGCAAAGACTAATCCGGTCAGTAAAACCGCACGGAGAGGAGATATTGATCGGACATAATTCTGCTGGATATACCCTCTGAAAAATAGTTCTTCACAAACAGCTGGAGTAAAAGCAAAAACGAAAACAACAAAAAACAACTCAGGTAGCGTACGCACAAGCGCGAGTGCCTTGATAAATGACTCCATCATCTCTCTTTGGTGAACTAGTGCTGAACCGGCAGCACCAAAAGCCGGCCATACATAAAGATCCTGAAGTTCTGTTATAGTATGCAAAATAGGCTGAAGCAAAAATATTCCGCAAACAGCAAGGATAATTTTACCAAGATCTGCGCGCATGCCTAATCCTAAAAAAGCAAGGCTTCGGCGAGAAAACGGATTTTTGCTGCCGGTATGCCAGCCAGCAAGCAGGAGAACTGGAACAGCAAGCACAAGAATCTGTCCGAAAACCTGAAGCAACCGCATCAAAGGAAGCATAGTACTACCCTCCAGATGTGATAAGGAAATAGTCTCATTCTGGAAACTGTTGACAAAATAGAACATGAGTGCTCCTATCAGAGGGTAAAGAGCCATGATACCGATCAAAAAAAGAGTATTGAGTATAAAGGAGGGACGCTGTTCCGCAAAAGAATCAGAAGAAGAAGAAATTGTCTGCATTACTTATTCTTTACAATGAATTACTGAAAATTTCTTGTTAAAACCGTGGAATTTTGCTTCCTATAAAGGAAGAGAAATTGAACAATGATAAAACAAAAAGTCATCCACACCTGGTATGACTCTATTCCTGCTGTTAGTGACACTTATGCTTTATCTGAAAATGATAAAAATCCTTTGCTTACATAATGCCACTGATAGGGCAAGTTACCGATACAGAGTAGCACATTTTTTGCCTTACTGGAACAGCTACCATATTGATTTACAAGCATCATGTATTTCAGGAAAACAATACATAAACATCCTGAGATTTCTCTTCAAATTCCAGGATTATGACTATATCCTGCTGCAAAAAAAAATATTACCACAACTACTCATCAAAATAATTGCAAGAAAATCAATGCTTGTGTACGATTTCGATGATGCCATATACACAAGGGAAAGCTGGTTGCTGAAAAAGAATAAACCACAGGCAAAGGCAACAGTAAACAATCTGAATTTCATCATAAAAAAAGCAGCAATCGTATTTGCAGGAAGCAACGATCTTGTCAATTATGCAAAAAAATTCAACAACAACATTTACCTGATACCGACAGCCCTGGACAAACAGATACCAGATACCATCATTACACCGAAATCAGGTAATGTGATGATCGGTTGGATCGGTAATGACGTAAATCTGTTTTACCTTGCAATTATTGACGAAGCAACATTCTATTTGCAACAGAAGTATCCCGATATCAGATTTGCGCTCATGTGCGGAAACCCGCCTAAGGGCCTTAAAACACAATGGGAGTTCATGCCATGGTCATCGGCGACAGAAAAAACATGGCTACAGTCAATCGATATCGGCATAATGCCGCTGACCGATGACCCTTGGACCAGAGGCAAGTGTGCGTTCAAGCTTCTGCAATACATGGCGTTCGCAAAACCAGTAATTGCCTCCGATGTGGGAGCTAACAGAACAACGGTATTGGATAGTATAAACGGTTATCTCGTGAGTACTCCCGCAGGATGGGCGTCTGCATTAGAAGCACTGATCTTAGACCAGAACAAGCGGATTGCGATGGGGCGCGAAAGCTTGAGGATTTTCAATGAACATTTTGAAAGAAGCCATATTCAGCAGAAAATTGCGGACATTCTGCACGAATATAAACATCCAGTGGTATCCGGTAATAACATAAAGAAAGCATGAACACAAGTTGAGAACCGACGATATTATTGCTCCGGCAACTATAGGAAATGATAAAAAAAGAGTATATCCTTTATTCATGAGCTGTTTTAAAAGCGTAGGATTAACAGGTTTAATTGCCGGAGTAATAGCATTCTAATGCAGGCAGTCAAACTGACGCCTCTGCAATATTCTCATCACCATGTATTTCTATTCCTTTTTTAATCCTGCTCAAGAGATGCTTAATGTCGTTCTGATAACCGCTTTACTTATAAGGCGATTATTTGTAATTATTCAGTGCCTTTCAAGGTAAAATACTTATTTTGAATAAGTTAGCTGAGTGATTTTTTTGCGGATTATAATTTCTCATTTTAAATCCTTGACAGAAGGCGTAATGATAGTATGAGTAATCCCTTTTTTGAACACCCTATACTCAACTCACCATACGATTATCCAATAAGACATTGGGAACTCGATAAAGAAGGGCAGCCGACACAGCGAATTATTGAAACCCGCCGTCGGGCTGAGTTCATTACACCGATTCCAAAACCGAAAAAAAGAAAAGGGATAACAGAACAACAGCAACTTGTTTTCGATGAAGGCAAAGGGCTGTCAAGTGAAGCACAGCAATACGACCAGACATCTCTCATCAATGCTGTCCGGCATGAGGTTGATAAGTGGCGAGTGTTGCCAAATCCAGACACCTGGCAGGTAACGCCCGAAACTGCCCGGCTGCTTCAGCACTGGCGGCATCACCAGTTCAACACTCTCCGGCCATTCTTTTGCCAGATTGAGGCCGTTGAAACGGTCATCTGGCTCACGGAGGTAGCGCCTAATACAGGTAAAGCCGGCAACAGGTTTCTTGAGCACTTGGAAAATGCAAATCATAATGCCAATCCGGAAATAATGCGGCTGGCTCTGAAGCTCGCTACCGGAGCAGGCAAAACCACAGTCATGGCCATGCTGATTGCCTGGCAGGCGGTCAACGCAGCAAGAAGAAAGCAGAGTAAAAAATTTACGCGAGGCTTCCTTATTGTTACTCCCGGCTTGACCATTCGCGACCGGTTGCGCGTGCTTCAGCCCAACGACCCCGACAGTTACTATAAAAGCCGTGAACTTGTACCAGACGATATGATTGGTGATATCGAACGGGTCAAAATCGTTATCACCAACTATCACGCCTTCAAGTTACGTGAGCGGATTGAACTTTCGAAAGGTGGGCGCTCCCTTCTTCAGGGACGAGGGGAGCCCTTGAACACTATTGAAACAGAAGGCCAGATGGTGCAGCGGGTCATGCCCGACCTGATGGGCATAAAAAACATCATGGTCATCAATGATGAAGCGCACCACTGTTATCGTGAAAAACCGGATAATACTATTGAAGAGCAGCTGAAAGGCGATGAAAGAAAAGAGGCCGAAGAAAACAATGAAGCCGCGCGGCTCTGGATTTCAGGCATTGAAACCGTCAACCGCAAGCTTGGCGTCACACAAGTCATTGATCTTTCAGCAACTCCGTTTTTCCTGAGCGGCTCGGGCTATGCCGAGGGCACCCTCTTTCCCTGGACCATGAGCGATTTTTCGCTGATGGATTCCATTGAATGCGGCATTGTCAAGCTGCCCCGTGTTCCGGTGGCCGACAACATACCGGGTGGAGAGATGCCGACATTTCGGAACCTCTGGAAACATATAGGGAAAAAAATGCCGAAAAAAGGGCGCGGCAAAGGGAATGTGCTTGACCCGCTCAGCATTCCCCTTGAACTGCAAACCGCACTTGAGGCACTCTATGGCCACTATAAAAAGACCTATGAGCTCTGGCAGCAAAACGGTATGAGCGTGCCCCCCTGCTTTATTGTGGTGTGCAACAACACCTCAACATCCAAGCTGGTTTATGATTTCATTTCCGGCTTTTATCGTGAACAGGCCGATGGCACAAAACAGCTTGAAAACGGACGGCTTGAACTGTTCAGAAATTTCAGTAATGACGGAGAACCCCTTGCCCAACCGAGAACCCTGTTGATCGACAGCAAACAGCTTGAGTCGGGCGATGCGCTCGATAAAAACTTCCGGGAGATGGCCGGCGATGAAATCGAACGGTTCCGCCGCGACATTGTGGAGCGAACCGGCGACCGCCGTCAGGCCGAAAACCTTACCGATCAGGAGTTGCTGCGTGAGGTTATGAATACCGTCGGTAAAAAAGGGCGACTTGGCCAGTCCATCCGTTGTGTTGTGTCGGTATCCATGCTGACCGAAGGGTGGGATGCCAGCACTGTTACCCATGTGCTTGGAGTACGTGCTTTTGGTACCCAGCTTCTCTGCGAGCAGGTTATTGGGCGAGCTTTGCGCCGTCAGTCCTATGATCTTAATGAAGATGGCCTTTTCAATGTCGAATATGCCGATGTGCTGGGCATTCCGTTTGACTTTACTGCAAAACCGGTTATTGCACCGCCACAGCCTCCCCGAGAAACCATACAGGTTAAAGCTGTTCGCCCGGAACGTGACCATCTTGAAATCATTTTTCCTCATGTTTCCGGCTACCGGGTTGAAATGCCCGAAGAAAATCTCACAGCCGAGTTTACCGACGACTCCATACTTGAACTTACACCCGATCTTGTTGGGCCTTCGATAACCCGTAATGCTGGCATTATCGGTGAATCCGTTGATCTCAGCCTTGAACATCTTGGCGGTTTGCGCCGTTCCACCCTTCTGTTCAATATTACCAAGCATCTTCTCTATAGCAAGTGGCGTGATTCCGGAGAAGAACCGAAACTGCACCTGTTTGGCGCTCTCAAGCGAATCACCAGAGAGTGGCTCGATACCTGCCTGATCTGCAAAGGTGGAACCTATCCGGCACAACTCATGTATCAGGAACTGGCGGACATTGCCTGCAACAGGATTACGGCAGCTATTACCCGGGCGGAAATTGGCAAACGACCCATCAAAGCCGTGCTTGACCCCTATAACCCGACCGGTTCAACCATGCATGTCAATTTCAATACCTCGAAACTGGACCGATGGGAAGCCGATGCACGCCGCTGCCATATCAACTGGATTATTCTCGACAGCGACTGGGAAGCTGAATTCTGCCGGATTGCCGAATCGCACCCCAAAGTAACCGCCTATGTCAAGAACCATAACCTTGGCCTTGAAGTGCCTTACCGCTACGGTTCCGAAATGCGCCGGTACCGCCCCGATTTTATCGTGCTGATTGATGATGGTAACGGGGAAGATGATCCGCTGCATCTCATTGTAGAGATAAAGGGATACCGGCGCGAGGATGCCAAGGAGAAGAAGTCCACTATGGATACCTACTGGATTCCAGGCGTCAACCATATCGGCACCTATGGCCGCTGGGCATTTGCAGAGTTTACGGAAATCTATGAGCTCGAAACCGAGTTCAAGGCAAAGGTGGAACAAGCGTTTAATGCCATGATCGAACAGGCATCTGTCGCAATGAGTCATCAAGAGCATTCAGGAATCATGTACTGAAAAGAAACACTATGGCTAAAAAGCAACCGACCAGTCTCAACGTTGAAACCCTCAGGCACGATGAGGCAACCCGCAAAAACATTCCGACCGCCGAGCATCAATCGGTGATGGAGAAGGATGAACAAAATCCGATCCGTGTTGCCTATGACCGCCGCAACCGCGACCTCGATCCCCAACTGGTCTGGCGCGGCAAGGATGAGCAGGACTGGTCTGACCTTGTAGTGCAGGCGCCGCCGCTCTACATTCAGGAGAAGGTGCACCCGAAAGTACTCATTGATGACCTGCTGCGCCGCAGCAAAGCCGATGCAAAAGCGGCAGAAGCCCAGATTGACCTGTTTGCCGATTTCAACGGACTGCCGGATGACAATGCCAGAACCGAATTCTACAAGCACGATGCCCACTGGGCAAACCGCATGATTCTTGGCGACAGCCTGCAGGTGATGGCCAGCCTTGCCGAACGGGAAGGACTGCGCGGCCAAGTGCAGTGCATCTATCTTGATCCCCCTTACGGCATCAAGTTCAACAGCAACTTCCAGTGGTCAACAACCAGCCGCGACGTGAAGGACGGCAATACCGACCATATCACACGCGAACCGGAGCAGGTCAAAGCCTTCCGCGACACCTGGCGTGATGGTATTCACTCCTACCTCACCTACCTGCGGGACCGGTTTACTGTAGCACGGGATTTATTGACGGAATCAGGTTCAATCTTTGTACAGATTGGGGATGAGAATGTTCACCGCGTGAGGGCGCTGATGGATGAGGTGTTCGGGGAAAATAACTGCATTAGTTCAATTTGGTACAAAAAAAATGCATTTGACGCTTCCAGTGAATTATCGAACGTGTTTGACAACATTCTCTGGTATTCGAAGACATCAAATCCAAAGATTCGCAACCTTTATGAAAAGCGAACTTTTGAAAACTCAGACTCACAATTTTTCGATAGTATTGAGTTATTAGACGGCCAAAGACGCCAACTTACCTCGGAAGAAAAAAAAGGAGAGATACCGTTACCAATTGGTGCTTCAATTTACGCTCGAAATCCATTGACTTCTGGTGGCCTATCCAGCACATCTTCCGGAACACAAATGTTCGAAGGTTACGAGTTTCCATGTGCCCCGAATTCTCACTGGAAAACCCCACCTGATGGGATGATGCGATTAATCAAAGCGCACCGTGTAACAACAAAGGGTACTCGCCTTCGTATGGTTAGATTCATACGTGACAATGAAGTGATTCCAATGACCAATCTTTGGAATGACACAGGAACTGGTGGTTTTGTTGGTGATGAGAAATTCTACATCGTTCAAACAGATAGTCGCGCTATGGCAAGATGTATGTTGATGGCTACCGACCCCGGAGACCTCGTGCTTGACCCGACGTGCGGTTCAGGCACCACGGCATACGTCGCTGAGCAGTGGGGCCGCCGCTGGATTACCATTGATACCTCCCGAGTAGCGCTTGCCTTGGCTCGCGCCCGGATTATGGGTGCCCGCTATCCCTACTACATTCTGGCCGACAGTCGCGACGGGCAACTGAAAGAGGCTGAAATCAACGATACCGCTCCATCAAGCCAGCCGGTAAAGGGCGACATCCGTCATGGCTTTGTCTATGAGCGGGTACCGCACATTACCCTGAAATCAATCGCCAACAATGCTGAAATCGACGTTATCTGGGAGAACTTTCAGCGCCAGCTTGAACCACTTCGTGAACAGCTCAACACGTTACTGCACAAAAGCTGGCAGGAGTGGGAAATCCCGCGTGAAGCTGATACACAATGGTCGGAAGAGGTAACAAAACTCCATGCTGCATGGTGGAAAATACGCATGGAGCGCCAGCAGGAGATTGATAGTTCTATTGCTGCAAAAGCTGAATCGGAATATCTGTACGATAAACCCTATCCCGATAAAAAGAAAGTCCGTGTTGCCGGGCCGTTTACCGTTGAGAGTATCTCCCCGCATCGGGTGCTCGGCGTTGATGAAAATGATGCACTGATCGATAATCTTGGTGAATCCAGCGGTAACTATGGTCAGGAACGCAGCTTTGTACAGATGATTCTGGAAAACCTCAGAAATTCCGGTGTTCAGCAGGCGCATAAAGAGGATAAAATCATCTTTACCTTGCTTACTCCCTGGCCGGGTGACCTGGTCTGTGCCGAAGGTCGGTATAGTGCGGAGAACGAGAGCATAGAAAAAAGGGCAGCAATTTTTATCGGGCCGGAGTTCGGCACAGTGTCGCGCCCCGATCTTGTTGCTGCTGCCCGCGAAGCAGGCGACGCAGATTTTGACGTGCTCATCACCTGCGCATTCAACTACGATGCGCACTCCTCGGAATTCAACAAGCTTGGCCGTATTCCCGTGCTGAAAGCGCGAATGAATGCCGACCTGCACATGGCCGACGACTTGAAAAACACTGGTAAAGGCAACCTTTTTGTGATTTTTGGTGAACCTGACATTGACATTCTCAATGCTGAAAACGGTCAGGTGCAGGTACAGGTCAACGGTGTTGATGTATTCCATCCCAATACCGGTGAAGTCCGCAGTGATGGGGCTGAAGGCATTGCATGCTGGTTTATCGACACCGACTATAATATGGAGTCATTCTTTGTCCGTCACGCCTACTTCCTTGGTGCAAACGACCCGTACAAAGCACTGAAAACCACACTCAAAGCTGAAATTAACCAGGAGGTATGGGCAACCCTGAACAGTAATATTTCACGCCCGTTCGATAAGCCGGAAACAGGCAGAATTGCCGTCAAAGTTATCAACCACCTTGGCGATGAAGTGATGAAGGTGTTCCGGGTAACGTGAAACGTTAATTATTCCATGTGCTCATGATTCAAACAAATCGGTAAGTTAAATACTGAATAGCTTGATTCTGCTGTAATGTGTTGTAAATTATTTCCAATTATTATTATTAGCTATTGCTCTGGAAATTAAACGTGTTAATTCTTACTTTTTAAAAAACAGTTATCAGAGCAGTAATTTGTCAGGTTTCATGCGCTCTAACTTTTGATCATAAGATTTATTGATATGACCCTGCGTAGGAAAAGTTTGCCGTTCATTATTGTGTTTTTTTGCTTTCTTTCTTATGTGTTTGCGGCACATACAGGAAAAGTAGCTCCAGCTAAACTCTCCATTTCCCTCCAGCCGACCAAATCGGAAGAGGAAGCCGGCGGCTATATCAGTCAATATCTCCAGCAGAACCATTACCGCAAGGTACCAGTCAATGACTCCCTTTCGCAACAGATATTCAACCGCTATATCGACCATCTCGATGAAAACAGAAGTTATTTTGTTGCAAGTGAAGTAGAAAGTCTCAGAAAAATCTATGGAACCCGGATGGATGACGACTTTCTTGACGGCAAACCCACAGCAGGATTCGGCATCTATAACTTTTTTCTCAAACGGGCACGAGAGAAAATGCGCTTTATGAAAGCAGTTGCTGACACCGTGCATTTTAACTTTGCCACAGCCGAAACCCTTGATCTTGACCGCAAGTCAGACCCATGGCCAGCCGACAGGCGCCAGCTTACCGAACTGTGGAAAAAAGAGCTCAAATACCAATGGCTCAACCTGAAATACTCCGGTGAAAGCCGTGCGGGCATTCGAACAGCTTTGGCAAAAAGCTTTACCAGCAGGCTCAATCTTCTCAACCGCCAGAAACCGGAAGACGCATTTCAGGCCTACCTTACAGCGGTAACTACATCATTCGATCCCCATACCAACTACTTCTCACCCGATGAGTATACCAACTTCCAGATCGACATGAGTCGCACGCTTGAAGGCATCGGCGCCAAACTCCAGACTGAAGGGGAGTACACGGTCATTAATGAGGTAATAGCCGGAGGCCCGGCCTTCAAAAGCAGCCTGCTCAAAAAAGGCGATAAAATTGTCGGCGTCGGTCAAGGCAAGGCAGGCGGCATTATTGATGTTACGGCATGGCGAATCAATGACGTCGTCAAACTCATTCGCGGCAAACAAGGCACCCTTGTCCGGCTTAAAATTCTTCCCGCCAGTCAGGGCGGCAGAGGCCCGGCCAAGATAATCGAACTGGTGCGGGAAAAGATTGATCTGGAAGAACAAGCAGCCAAGAAACGCATTATCCAGCACAACGGAACAAAAATCGGTGTTATTACCATTCCCTCATTTTACCTTGACTTCGAAAGGCAGCAGCAAAACACCGGCAATTATAACAGCACCAGCCGGGATGTATCGCGAATCCTCAACGAACTGAATGCCGAGCATGTTGACGGCATTGTTATTGACCTTCGAGATGACGGAGGCGGTTCGCTTGACGAGGTTGTGAAAGTTACCGGACTGTTTATTCCAAACGGCCCTGTTGTACAGATCACCAATGCTTCAGGTGATAGCACAGTGCTCAATAATGACGATGGTCGGGAACAATACAGTGGCCCTCTTGCGGTTCTGGTGAACCGGTACAGTGCATCGGCATCGGAGATTTTTGCCGCGGCGATTCAGGATTACGGTCGAGGAGTGATACTTGGTGAGAGAACGTTCGGAAAGGGGACGGTGCAAAGCATTATCAAACTTGAGCGCCCCTTTTCTTTTTTCAGAAAGAAGCAGGAGCTCGGTCAGATAAAACTTACCGTTGCGAAGTTTTACCGGATATCAGGAGGCAGCACGCAGCATAAAGGGGTTGTGCCCGATCTTTTGCTCCCCTCCATGATCGACCAGTCAAAAATTGGTGAAGATACCTATACCAGCAGTTTGCCGTGGAGCACCATATCGCGGGCATTGTATCGTCCTACAGCAGAGGTCACGCCTGACGAGCTCAAGGTGCTTCGGCAGAAAGAGCAGGAACGATTACCGAAAAACCATCAGTACCAGTCCTATCTGCAGGATTTGAAGCTTCTTGATCAGATTCGGAAAAGGAAGAGTGTATTGTTGCAGGATTCAGCGTTCAAATCAGATATAGAAACGATCAAACGGATTGAGAAGCAGTGGGTGCAGGAGTCTGAGGCTGTCAAAGACCTGCAGAAAGATGTTCTGCTTAATGAATCAGCAAGAATTGTTTCCGATCTGGCTGAGCTCAAACAAGGAAAGAAATAATCTTTGATGCAGGCAGAATTACTCAGTGCAGTTCTATTTAGGGCTTACTAAGATGACTACTATAACTTTGTTTATAGAACTATTTCAGTCATGCTTTGAGCCTGCGAGCTCCGAAGCTGGCGTAAGGAGCGGTATTGTAGCGTTTTTCAGCTTTCATTCCCTTTGAAAGCTTCACTTTGGCAAGTGTTGCAATCATTGCGGCATTGTCTGTTGAGTACATGGCACTGGGAACATGAAGTGTGAAACCCTCTTTATCGCATACCTCTTTCATAACCGTTCTCAATGCTGAGTTGGCGCTGACTCCTCCAGCAATGGCTACTGATTTTATGCCGCGGCTATGGGCAGCTGCCACCGTTTTTTCCACTAATACGCTGATAATAGCCCATTGGATTGATGCTGCAATATCAGATAGATTTGTTTCGATTGATTCTGGTGTTTGTTTCTGCAGGAAAGTGAGAACGGATGTTTTAAGACCGGAAAAACTGAAATCGAAAATTCCATGGTAACTTCTTCTGCTCTGCACGCGTGATGTGAGTGCCTTTGGAAAATTATGGAAGTGTGGGTTGCCGCTTTTGGCCAGGCTGTCAATTTTTGGACCGGCAGGATAGTCAAGTCCAAGCATTTTTCCTGTTTTATCAAAAGCTTCTCCTGCAGCATCATCAATTGTTTTGCCGATGACCTCGTATGAAAGATCCTGATTCACTATTGAAAGCAGTGTGTGCCCTCCAGAAACTACCAGAGAGATAAATGCTTCTTCGGGTCCGTGATTTGAGGCTGTTTCATTAATAAAAGGCGAAAACATGTGCGCTTCAATGTGATTGACCGGTACAAACGGTAATCCGAGCGCATACGCCATGCCTTGGGCAAAACAAAGGCCAACCATGACAGATCCAATAAGTCCAGGACCTGCAGTGGCGGCTATGACATCGAGTTCTTTTTTTGTTATATTTGCTTCGGTAATTGCAGCATCCACAATTGATACAATCAATCGTTCGTGCTCTCTCGAAGCTAACTCCGGCACAACGCCTCCAAAGTTTTTGTGACAGAGTTGGGAACTGACAACATTTGAACAAACCTTACCTTCGGAGATCACGGCTGCAGATGTTTCGTCACAACTGGTTTCGATACCTAAGATATTCATTGTAATAATTTTTTCAGTAGAGGTATGGTCAACGTTAATAAAGCGGAAAATAATGGTAAACCACGAGCCAAGGTAAGTATTTTCCATATACTTTTGATTCTTATTGGTGCCGATATGATATTGCTTCTTGCTCCAGAAGTGGGTATCCTTAACAGCCTTTGGTACATTCGCGCTATTTATTCATGGCCGTCGTTGTTCGGAGGGTTGGTACTGCTCGTATTAGGTTTCAGGGGCTTCATCAAAAAACTGTAACGGCTAACATCCTTTACCGCATGGAGTTGCTATATATTTATGCTGTGCTGTTACAGAAATGATTTATGTATTGCGAAGAGTAAACAATAAAAACAGTGGGCTCCTGTTTTGTAGCAGGGTTATTACGCGATACTCTGATATCCGGTATTTCACAAGGAGAATTATGGGGGTACTATGCAGCATGCAGTAGAACTGAGTGAACTTGGAATGCAGATTATTGAGGCTTCCCGTTTTCTTGAAAAAGCTCAAGAACAGCTCTCGCTTAGAGTTATTGGCCAAAAAGAGGTTATTCGCCGGATTTTTATTGCTATGCTGGTTAATGGTCATGTTTTACTCGAGGGGGTTCCAGGGCTTGCCAAAACTCTTATTATAAGGACTTTTGCCGCGGCTATGAATCTGAAGTTTCAGCGTATTCAGTTTACCCCCGACATGCTCCCGGCAGACCTCATTGGCACCATGATTTACAATCCGAAAGACATGGAGTTTTATCCTCGCAAAGGGCCTGTTTTTGCCAATGTCATTCTTGCCGATGAAATCAACCGTGCGCCGGCCAAAGTGCAGTCTGCGTTGCTTGAGGCTATGCAGGAGCATCAGGTCACAATCGGCAACGAGACCTTTCCTCTACCGGAACCTTTTATGGTTCTCGCGACCCAGAATCCCATAGAGCATGAGGGTACCTACCCGTTGCCGGAAGCACAGGTGGATCGGTTTATGATGAAGATTCTTGTCGATTATCCCTCCTATGACGAGGAACTCGAAATCATGTTACAATCGGCTACTACTGCCAGTGTCGTACCAGTTATTCCTGTTGTGCAGCCGGAAGATATTTTAAGGGCAAGATCCCTGATTGACTCCATTTATGTTGATCAAAGGGTTTTGCGTTATATTGTTGATCTTGTTTTCGCTTCAAGAAAACCGGTGCAGTATGGTATTCCATCTCTTGAAGTAATGATTGAATATGGTGCCTCACCCAGGGCGTCCATTTTTCTTCTTCTTGCCTCCAAAGCACATGCTTTTCTACAGCAGCGTCCATATATCACTCCTGAGGATGTCAAGGCAATTGCTTACGACACACTCCGTCATCGCATAAGGCCAGGATATGAGGCCGAGGCTGACAACATCCGGCCCGATGATATCATTCGTCAGATTTTGCAACATGTGCAGGTTCCATGAGGTCCATGATGCGGGATTTTGCATTCAGCACTGAGCAGGTTGATGCAAGCAAAAACTGGAAACATGTATAATTAATGGACAAAAGCAAAGAGTATCTCAAGGAACTTCAAAAAATTATACGACGGGTTGAAATCCGATCTAAACGCATGGCGAGCGAGTTGTTTAGCGGCGAATATCATTCATCATTCAAAGGGAGGGGGATCGAGTTCTGCAATGTCCGTGAATACCAGTATGGTGACGATGTTCGGGCTATCGACTGGAAAATTTCTGCACGCAAGAATGAACTGTATATCAAGCTTTTTAGCGAGGAGAGGGAACGAACTTTGCTGCTTGTTGTTGATGGTTCGGCTTCAATGTCTTTCGGTAGCCGGGAACGGAGTAAAAAAGAACTTGCTCTTGAAGTGAGCGCAGTGCTTGCATTCAGCGCTATCCAGAACAACGATAAGGTTGGCCTTCTTGTTTTTACCGATAGGGTTGAAACATTTATTGCGCCTCGTAAAGGACGGCAACATGTTCTGGTGATTCTTGAAGAACTGTTGAGGTTTGAGCCGCAAAGCCGGATGACCGATATCAATGCGGCACTCACTTTTATACGCTATACCCTAAAAAGGCATGCGATTATTTTTCTTATCACCGATTTAGTGGATAGTGACTATGAAAAAGGGATGAATCTGCTCAATACTCGCCATGACTTTGTTCTTGTGCATCTCAGTGATCCGCTTGATAAAGCCTTGCCGCTTAGCGGCCTTCTTGAACTTAAAGATCCGGAAACGGGATTGCGTCTCGTTATTGACGGAGGCAGTCGTTACCAAATCGAACGTTACCGTCGAGAACGGTTAAGGCAGTATGAGGAGCTTCGGCAGAGGCTCAGACGTCTGCGTATTGATTCGGTTTTTCTTGATACCGATCGTTCTTTCATCGGTGAACTGAACTCTTTTTTCAGGTATCGTGAGCGCAAAGTCTGAATGGTATCGGGTTATTCCGTTCAAGTTGCTTGTATTTCTGCTGCTTGTATTCTCTCCGATAACTACCGCCTCGGCGGCAAAGGAAGTACTATTTCAACGGATAACGGTTACCCTGATTCCCGATACTGTTCTTGTTGGTGACCGTATCCGATGCCTTATTGGCGTAAAGCATCAGACAAGTGAGGTTGCTGCACTTGAAGGGTTTGACGCTATGTCGAAGCAGCAGTTTGAGCTGATCAGTCAAAAGAAAGTGTCCTCCCTTTTTTCTTCTGATACCGGAATGACGAGGTTTGAACTTGAGCTTGCGGTGTTCGGCATTGGTCGCCAGAATCTTCCACCTTTCACGGTGGCGCTTCGCGATAGTGAGGGCCATCTTACGAAAAAAGAGATCTATACGCCAACAATTTCGGTTTTTGTAAAAGCGCTGACGGATTCTTCAATGCACGATCTTCGCCCTATCAAACCACCGGAAAAACCTTCAATACCTTTTTTTCTGCTTTTTTCCTTTATTGTCGCTGTTCTTGGTATTGCTGTTGCTGTTTTGGTGTTTCTGTTTTTGTTAAAACGAGCTGTCAGCAAGAGTGCTGAAAGGATTGATCCTGGCTATGTTGCTCAGCGAAAGCTCCGCAAGCTTGGTTTACGGCTTTCAGCAGGTATGCCGGCGCATGAGTGTTATGAAGAGCTGAGTAACATCATGCGCTCATTTTTGGAAAACCATTATCGTATCAGGGCACTTGAAGCAGTGACACAGGAAATTGAGCGTGATCTCAAAAAACTTGATGTTGCAGGATTTGAAAGCATCATGAATCTCCTCAAACAAGCAGATCTTGTCAAATTTGCTGATGCTCGACCTAATATTGAGGAGTCTCGCCAGTCGTTGCAAAAGGCTGAAGAGATCATTCGTTCGACTCAAGCACATGAAAAGTAGGGGGCTGGATATCTATGTTGAAATAGCTATTTGAAGAGGTTTTTGATAGCGTCAAAATTATTGAAGGTCTTGATACAGCAGTTGCCGCTTACAAACCAAAAACACAATTTTTTCCCAATGTATTTTTCATAGAAGAGCTCTCCGCCAGTGCCAAGAGAATTTCCTGCTTTTTATGTATGTTCTTGTGCTGTTATTATTAAATATTCATTTGTTCTTCTACCATCAAAGAACATGCCGGAATTAAGTCGTTATTATAAGAGAGCTTTTGCATGAAAAAACAACTTTTGCTGGGTGCTGAAGCTATTGCTCTTGGCGCTCTTGATGCCGGAATATCAGGTGTCTATGCCTATCCAGGAACCCCTTCGACGGAAATTACCGAGTACATCCAGAAAAACAGTGGGAGCCGTCAGCACCCTGTTCACTCAACGTGGTCTTCCAATGAAAAAACTGCCTATGAGGCGGCGATCGGCATGTCCTATGCCGGCAAGCGGAGTCTGGCTTGCATGAAACATGTCGGTCTGAACGTGGCGGCCGATGCATTCATTAACTCAGCCATTACTGGTGTAAATGGGGGACTTGTTGTTGCTGTAGCTGACGACCCTTCAATGCATTCATCACAAAACGAACAGGATAGCAGGGTTTACGGAAAATTTGCTATGGTGCCAGTGTTAGAACCAGCCTCACAGCAGGAGCTTTATGATGCTACCCGGTATGCTTTTGATCTCTCGGAATCGGTAAGCTTGCCGGTTTTGCTTCGCATTACTACAAGGCTTGCGCATTCACGGGCAGGCGTTGAGCAAGCAGCTATCCTTTCGCAGAAGCCGCTCAATGCTCTCTATGCACCCGAACGTTTTGTTCTGATGCCTCAGAATGCTCGTCGCCAATACAATTTGCTGCTTGAAATGCAGAATCGGCTGGAAGAACTTTCTGAAACCTCTTGGCTGAATCGATTGATTCCCGGAACAGGTTCCATGGGTGTTCTTGCTTTTGGCATTGCTTTCAATTATGTCATGGAAGTACGTCAAGGCAACAACCTTAATTTTCCTCTTTTTCAAATTGGCCATTATCCTATGCCGAGGCGTCAGATCACGGCCTTTTTCAATAGCTGCGAAACCATTCTTGTTGCCGAAGAGGGTTATCCTGTCTACGAAGAGCTACTGAAAGGATATTTTGGTAATAAAAATATCTTGGGTCGTTTGGATGGAGTCTTTCCTCGGACAGGAGAACTTAATACTGATCATGTTGTTAAAGCATTGGGGATTGATCAAAATAAAGTCATGAAGGTGCCCGATATCGTTGTAGACCGTTTGCCTGCACTCTGCAAAGGATGTGGCCATCGGGATCTTTATGAGGCACTCAACATCGCCATGAGTGCCTGTGCCGAACACCACGTATTTTCAGACATCGGATGCTACACGCTGGGCGCGCTCTCACCTTTTAATGCTATTCACACATGCGTTGATATGGGTGCATCAATCACTATGGCTAAAGGTGCAGCTGATGCAGGGCTTCGTCCGGCAGTCGCTGTTATCGGTGATTCGACTTTCACACACTCAGGTATGACAGGTTTGCTGGATGCCGTTAATGACTGCTCACCTCTTACTATTATTATTGCTGATAACTCTACCATAGCAATGACCGGAGGTCAAGATTCTTCAGCAACAGGAATGAAACTTCTTGCTATCTGCCGAGGGCTTGGTGTCGAAAAAGAGCATATCAGGACCATCGTGCCGCTGAAATTACATCTTGAAGAAAACATTGCAGTTCTTAGGGAGGAAATTGCTTGGGAAGGAGTATCGGTAGTTATTGCCCGTCGTGAATGTATTGAAACTGCTGCCAGGAAAAAACGTAACCAGAGTACTAAGCCTTAAAGCTACTATGCAAATAAACATCATTCTTGCCGGGGTTGGCGGACAGGGAATACTTACCATAGCAGCAATCATCGACCAAGCTGCCCTGCAAAGTGGTCTCATCATCCGTCAGGCTGAGGTACACGGCATGAGCCAGCGAGGTGGCGCGGTGCAGTCACACCTCCGTATTTCCGATACAGAGATCTATTCCGATCTTATTGCGCAAGGGACTGCTGACCTGATTCTCTCACTGGAACCGCTTGAGGCATTGCGTTATCTACCCTTTCTTGCCTCCGAAGGACGGCTTGTTACATCAACGGATCCATTTATCAACATGCCCGACTATCCTGAGATAGAGACCATTTTTGCCGAATTACATTGTATAAACCGCTCTATATTGGTTAATGCTGCAGAACTTGCCCGTGAGGTTGGTAATGTTAGAACATCAAATATGGTCATGTTGGGAGCTGCTGCCCGTTTCATTGGTATTGCACAGAAACAACTTGAAGCGGCTATTGAGAAGCTTTTTCAGCCAAAAGGGGAGGATGTTGTTGCGACGAATATTAAAGCATTCAGAAAAGGTGAAGAATTATCTCAAACTCAATGAACATCGTCATGATCTGGAATGAACAGTATGAGTGTATGGAGCGCGAAAGCCTTCTGCAACTTCAGGGTGACCGGCTGAACTCTATGGTACAACGGGTTTTTGATACTGTTCCTTTTTACCGAAAAAAGTTACAGGATAAGGGAGTTGAGCCTGGGGATATAACGACAATCGAAGACTTGAAAAAACTTCCATTTACGACTAAGCGGGAACTTCGAGAAAACTATCCTTTTGGTCTTTTTACCTTGCCCCAGACCAGTATTGTCCGACTCCATGCCTCAAGTGGTACAACAGGAAAATCAACCGTTGTAGGATACACGCGCAACGATATTCAAATGTGGAGTGAAGTGGTTGCTCGATCGCTGACCATGGCAGGGGTAACAGCGTCCGACATCATACAGATTGCTTACGGTTATGGTCTCTTTACTGGTGGACTTGGTATTCATTACGGAGCAGAAAAGGTTGGCGCTTCGGTTATTCCGATTTCCAGTGGTAATACAAAAAAACAGCTGCAACTCATGGAGGACTTCGGGTCTACAGTTCTTGCCTGTACACCATCCTATGCTGCTCATCTCGGGGAGGCTATTGTTGCAGAAAAAATTGACAGGAAAAACCTCAGACTTAAAGCCGGAGTTTTTGGTGCGGAGCCATGGAGCGAAGGAATGCGTTCGCAGATTGAGCAACTGCTTGGCATTAAAGCATATGATATTTACGGCCTCAGTGAAATCATCGGACCCGGTGTTTCGATGGAGTGCCATTGCCAGCAGGGAATGCATATTTTTGAAGATCACTTTATTCCTGAAATCATTAATCCCAATACAAATGAAGTGCTTCCTTATGGAGAACTCGGTGAACTGGTTTTCACTCCAGCAACCAAGGAGGCAATGCCGCTTATCCGCTATAGAACGTGCGATCTGACCCGACTGCATGCTGAAAAGTGTGACTGCGGACGTACGCTGGTACGCATGGAAAAATGTGTTGGTCGTTCAGATGATATGCTTATTATTCGTGGTGTTAATGTTTTTCCTTCACAGGTAGAAGCTGTCCTGCTTGAAATGAGTGAAACAACTCCGCATTACCTGCTTGTTGTCGACAGAGAAAACAGCCTTGATACCCTTGAAATTCAGGTAGAGATTGAAGAACAATTCTTTTCCGATGAAGTGAAGGAAGTTGAGGAACTTCGTCAGCGTATCAAGGCAAATATTGCCGGCACTCTCGGAATTAGTGCAACCATCAGGCTTGTTGAACACGGCACGATTGAACGGAGCATGGGTAAAGCTCAACGGGTTGTCGATAAACGCAAACTGCAATAAATCATTATGCCCAGTTACATCAGGTAATTGCTGTGAGGGTTTATCATGAGGAGCAATTCACGGACAAATTTGCAAGCTCGAGCCAGTTGGCGTTATTATCTTTCTACTGAACCTGACAGTTGAAAATTAATATGCCGATGGCAACAATAGAAAAGTGACGGATTTTCAGCGATGTCAAAAGTGTAAAAAAGAAAGCAGAACAAGGTAAGTCAGTTCAATTTTTATTCACTTGGATGCTTTTTTTGTTGTACGGTGTGTTGAGTAGGTTGAGTTCTGAAAAATAGTTTATTTTTAGTACCTTCGTGTTCAGTAGCAAAATGATCTGTTTTTTTAGTTTTTTTGATTTCAGGCGGACTGGAAAAACTTAAACTCCGTTTCATACCCTTGTAGCTCAGTGGATAGAGCAACAGTTTCCTAAACTGTGGGTCGGCAGTTCGAGTCTGCCCAAGGGTACGCACCCTTTTTTCCAGTTTGCCGGTTGAAAGCTAACCGGCAAACAAATTTCTTATTTCATGTCATTACCACTCTCTCCTGTTTGGTACTTTAATCCCTGAGGGTAAATTTACACTGAATCTCTGCTTGGAATAAAGTTGCCATAGCTGATCAAGCTCGTATGAATAAAATTGTTGTCCTTTTTAACTATTTCGGATCATGAAGTTTATCAGAACTCTTCTCATCATTTTTCTGCTGCTGTTTATTGCCGATATCGCTCGTTATCTTGTTTATCCCGATGTGGGGCAACTTGCTCATGAAAACCCGAAAAAAACAGCATTTATGGAAGAGCGTGAAGCCGAGTGGAAGCGGGATGGGCTGGCAGATAAAAAGATCAGGCAGAAATGGGTTACTCTGAAAAATATTTCACCGAACCTTATCAAGGCAGTTCTGATTGCTGAAGACGATAAATTCTGGCACCATGAGGGTTTTGATTATCTGGCCATTGAACGGGCTATAGAAAAAAACATTTTGACAAAGAAAATTAAGATGGGCGGCAGTACTATAAGCCAGCAGCTTGCCAAAAATCTATATCTTTCCTCGTCAAAAAATCCCGTGCGCAAGATCAAGGAAGCTATTCTTACATGGAGAATTGAAAAAACACTTTCCAAACGCCGAATTCTTGAGCTCTATGTGAATATTGCTGAATGGGGAAACGGTATTTTTGGTATTGATCAGGCTGCGCGTTCTTACTATGGCGTTAGTGCGGCAGGGTTATCAGCACAGCAGGCCTCAAGGCTTGCTTCGGTATTGCCGAACCCGATAAGGTATTCCCCTACGGGATCTTCTTCCTATGTTCGTAATCGCTCACGAATCATTTATGCTATCATGCAGCGTCGAGGTATTATTGTACCTGACTATCGTGAAGTGATGTCTCTACCTCCTGATACAACAGCGGTTGATTCCGTTGTGGTCGGTGTTCCAGGGTATCTGCTTAACCAGGCAATTTCAGCGGACAGCAGTGCAGGCAGTGATTCGAAAGATAAAGAGGATGCTTCTGAAAGAATGGGGGATGGAAATGTGTCAGGAATGGCCTCTGGCAGTAGCGGGAACTCAAAAACACCGTGAATGTAAGTTTTTTTACTGCTCAAGGTGTTGTTTTTCTATTTCTGTCCGCCAAATTTCATAGGTTCAGCCATGCTGATATTGGCGGGTATTGTAGCTCAATAAAATAATGATAGGCTTGCGAGATGCGATCAGGAACTTTAAAAGGGTTATGCCCAAGATCTGTTTACATCGCATCGGCGTAATAGATGTTTGGGCATAACCTCAACTACAGGAATAACATTGTGCTGATTCGTATTACAAATTGTAGCGTCAAAAACAGTCACAATTTCTGATTGCTTCTATCGCGGTTACAAAACCGTTATCGGCGTTGCTGGCTGACTGGCTCAAACAATGTTTTGTCCACTCCGCATACAGGACAGACCCAATCATCCGGAAGGTTTTCAAAAGGAGTTCCCGGTTCAATGCCGCTATCAGGATCGCCAACTTCAGGATCATACACATAGCCGCATGGTACACAGACCCATTGTTCCATAAATAATTCTCCAGTTTAGTTTTTAATTAAATAGTCACTATTTGAATCGCTCATGATCATACAATAAAAATCACCCTCACAAAAGGCAAATTATTTGTTACTGCTGTCAGAATAAAGCAAAAGATCGGCTAAAAAGTTCGCTTGTGTCAACGATATGAAGTTGGTCTTGTCTGAAAAGATGATGAGGTACGGTATGGCAAGCCCTTTTGATGAGTAAAAGTATTGCCACTATTTTTCAAGTTATCTTGGATACAGGAAATTTGCTTATGTCATTCACTTGAAATGGGTAAGAGAATTGGACAGGGTAAACGATTTTCTTTACGTTTTATGCGAGGATCAAACCTGTACAGAAAATTATTGGCCTATAGCGCTTTTTTATCTTATCACACACTATTTTTCATGTAGGGCATGCAATACAAGCATGATTCCAGAAGAGTAAAATATTCATCCTTCAAAACCTTATTTCTTTCCTTATCTTTACTACCTAGCAATACTATAATATTGTACGGGTGGTCAAAAGAACAGTTTGTTATTGAGCCCGCGAAGTTTTAACAAAGTGGAATTGGTTTATCATGCTGGTCTATATATTCAAGCGGATACTCATTGCCATACCGCTCATTTTTGGCGTATTGACCCTGACGTTTTTCATTATCAGGCTTGCACCAGGAGACCCAGCGGCATATTTTATCCAGCCGGGTATCAGCCCTAACGTAGCCGAACAGATCAGGGCGCAGTACGGCCTTAATGACCCTATTCCGGTACAGTATGTCAAGTGGCTCGGCAATGTCCTTCAAGGGGATTTCGGGCGCAGCTTCAGCCGGGGCCAGCAGCCGGTTTTTGATGTTATTGCCGAAGCCCTGCCGGTAACCGTGACCATAGCACTGCTTACCCTTGTGGCCAATTTCGTGTTCGGAATATTCATCGGCATTGTTTCCGCCGTACGCCAGAACAGCATTCTCGACAGGTTCCTGACCGTGACGGCCCTCTTTTTTTACTCTATGCCCGAATTCTGGTTTGCCCTGATGATGATCATTCTTT
>JBAXLG010000027.1:0-29564 GCA_037134935.1 Chlorobiaceae bacterium
TGCCAGCTGCAAGCAGAACGGTTTTACCCCTTTTCATAGCTTCTCCGGCAAGTTCGAGATTCACAAGGTTTCCTGAGCCGAACGGCACCTGGCTGATAACAACATGTAAAGCAAATCTTTTCATCAGCCGAAAAACCGTTGATATCAATACCCGGGCCAGCTTCAAAATGCACAACATAGGCTGATTTCGGCAGATCACGGGTCAACTCCATAATTTTCAGGCAGTTGCCGATGGATCGCTCCCGCTCCACACGATCAATGTGACCAAGATAGGTATCGAGCGGCATGTGCACTGAATAGGTAAGTGCTGACTCTGCGGCAAGAGCGGCAAGCTTTTTCATATCGGAAGCCGAAGGCAGGTTACTGAACTCATCCGACTCAAACAATACCAGTTCAATATCATCAACCCTCTCTTTGAGAAATTCAACATTAGGAATGATATCTGCAGGAATAATATAGGAGGTTGTTCCAAAGCGAAATGGAAAACGCTGTTTACAACTCATTGATGCAAGGAGTGAGATTGTTGCTGAAGCTGCGCCATAAGTTCCTGAGCAGTATGCCAACTGCATGCACCGGCAGCGCTCATGCTGACTGATAACTGGAACGCAGCCTTTCCATCGGTATAATCACGTTCACCAATGCCAGCTGCAAGCAGAACGGTTTTACCCCTTTTCATAGCTTCTCCGGCAAGTTCAAGATTGACAAGGTTTCCTGAGCCGAACGGCACCTGGCTGATAACAACATAATCTGCACCATCAATCATCTCTCGTACCTGGTTAATTGCATCAATGCCCACCGGTGAAAACGGCTGTTCAAGCACAACAGGAATGTTGAGCGCTCTGGCCGCTTCAGCATCTGAATCAAGACGGTTCAGTACCCCTGTGGTCACCTCATACCCTTCAATCAGCAACCTTCGGTAAAGTTCTATGCCACTTCCCCCGCCAGCAACAACATGAACACTCTTGTTCAGCTTCTGGCGCCGCCGCAAGCTGTCAACCGCTCCTGTAACTTGCAGATAGCCGGTATAGGCATCTTGCTGTACATGAAGGTCGCAGTTGTACACGCGGCTAAGCACTTCGGGTTCCAGCACCTCAACAGGTGTTCCGGCCTTAACCAGAGCGCCAGCTTCCATAAGCAGAAAACGGTCTGAAATACCCGCAGAGAGTGTCAAGTCATGACTCACCAGCAAAATGGTCATCTGTTTTTCGCGGTTGAGGTTCATCAGAATCTGGAGCACCTCCTGGCGATGGTTGATATCAAGATGGGATATTGATTCGTCGAGCATGATGATTTTCGGATCCTGCGCGAGCACCATCGCCAGCGCAACCCGCTGCTGCTCTCCCCCGCTCAGCTCAGTAAAGTAGCGCTCCCGCAACCCAAGAACATCGGTGTAAATCATGGATCGCTCAACAAGGTCATGGTCAACCGGCGAAGGGGTTCCCCACCTACCCATAGAGCTTATTCTGCCATTCATCACAATCTGGCCGACCGTAAAGGCCATGGGTGACTCAATCTTTTGGGGAACCACACCAAGAAGGGATGCACGAACAGCCGGCTTGATGTGCTGGACATCCTGCCCAAAAAGCTCAACCGTACCCGATAACGGCTTAAGCAATGCTGCAGCAGTTTTCAGCAGCGTACTTTTTCCGCAGCCGTTCGGTCCGATAAGGGAGACAAACTCCCCTTCCCTGACTGTAAAGCTGACATTGTCGAGCACTCTCCTCTGCCTGTAGCCGGCAGAAACATTTCTGAATGTCATGGCATCCTGTATCATACTACGCTATCCATGCCTGTTTCATTCTCCGCTGCAGGATAATGAGAAAAAATGGCCCACCGGCAAGAGCGGTCACCACCCCGACAGGTATCTCAATCGGGGCAAGCAAAGTTCGGGCAATAGCATCACACACAACAAGAAAAGTGCCTCCGCCAAGAGCGGCAAGAGGTACCAGTTTACGATGGTCGGGACCAAAAAGCGCACGCATGACATGGGGCACAATCAACCCCACAAAGCCGATCATACCGGAAAGCGAAACAGCGATTGCAGCAAGAAGTGTTGCAAAAAGCAGACCGGAGATAATAACAGCATCGGCATGCAGCCCCTGATAATGAGCCATTTCACGACCAAGCGCAAGAGCATTGAGGCGTGGAGAGAGAAGCCAGATACCACCAAGCGCACCAAAAAGCAACACTGCAGAAAGAAGCTGCTGACCGGCGGAAACCGGCAGCAAACTGCCAAGCATCCACCAGATGACATTGTGCATACCCTCAACGCTTGCGGTAGAAACCAGAAACATGATGATGCTTGAACAGATGGAGCTGACAATAACACCGCTGAGAATAAGGCTGTACACAGAGGGCTGGCCACTCGAACCCTGGCTTGCAATACCATACACAACCATCAGCGTCACAACGGCAGAAAGAAAAGCCATAACTGGCAAGCTGAAAGAGGCAAGCACACTCGATCCGGCAAGTATGGTCAAGGTAGCTCCAAGACCAGCCCCGCCACTCACGCCAAGCACATAAGGCTCGGCAAGAGGATTGCGCAAAAGAGCCTGAAAAACAACACCGGATGCCGATAAAGCTGCACCGGTCATCATCCCCATCAACAGTCGGCTAAAACGCAGTGAAAGAATCGCACTGCCCGCCGGTGTCTGCATATCAGGCAGTCCGTTACCGGAAGGCCCGAAAAACAGGGAAAGCAGAAGCAGCAACGGTAAAACTGCAACAAAAAGAACTATCCTGAGCCTTACGTTTATAAGGCTTTTATTGGTAAAATTGTTATCAGCGCATACCCGAGAATTATTCATCGAATCAGTTTTCAACACCTTCACAAGCCGGAACACCCTGTTCGTAAGCATGTTTGATCATCGTCATCTCTGTAGCGGTATCAGATGCGGCAACAAGGGCTTTCGGAGCGTTCCGGCCGGTCATCACCACAATTTTACCATTTTCTACCGAGCGGAGCGCCTCAAGCAGTGGTTCGATTACGATGAGATTCTGGCCAAGCGCAAAACAAACCTCATCAAGCAACACAAAATCGTATTCAGGAGATGCAAGAGCGGCAATTGCAGCATCAAGCCCTTCACGAGCCACTCTCCTGTGCTCTTCCATTTCGGAACTTTCATGATCCCTTGGCAGAAAACCCCTGCCGAACTGCTCCCATTCAACTCCATCAAGCTGGCTGAAAAACATCTGTTCACCAACAGAATCATCAGATTTGACAAACTGGATTACTTTGGCACGCATACCGTGGCCAAGTGCTCTGGCCAGCATTCCGAATGCAGCGGTGCTTTTGCCTTTGCCATTTCCTGTGAAGAGGAGTATACGTTGTTGGGACATAATGGAGAATAGGTGATTATATATTTAAGACAGGTTGAGACTAAAAAAACTTGAAGACTGTGTGTTGCTTTCCTGTCAATCTACACAAATATAGATTAGAGAAGCACATTATTCAATTCAAGACTATTTTTTATTGACATGTATTGGATGATAGAATTTCTATATTCGTCCCTCAAGTGCGCCTATCAAATTAATTATTGAAATTGTAGCAGTCGCACAAAGCGAAGCATCTTTTTTGGTTGCTGTGCGTTTATGTGTTAATTCGTTGGCCAAGTCTAATGTTGCTTTTGCATAGCGCCTAAGTGTCTCATTACTTGAACCAGACAATTCACTTACTATATATGCCTCTAACATTTTTTTTGTATCCGTCTTACTAATTTCTTTTTCATTTAGTGTTGAATGTTTCTCTTTGTTATAAACTGCTTGGGCTAAAGTCATAATTGTTTCTCGACTTAAGAGTCCTACGACCTGGAACTGCTCTTCCGTCTTTGCTTCGTTTTGTCTCAAACGAATCTCGTTTATAGAGCGCTCAATTCTTTCCCAATCAGTTAAGTCAATAGTTACACTAATTAGTTCAGGTTTTTCTGTTTCTTCCAACATTTGAATTAGTGAATTATACATTTCATTAATGTATGTTCTTCTTTCATTATACTTTGAAAAGGAGGAACTCCATTTGCCATACCATTCCCAAAGGTCTTTATAAGTATTTGGATTTTTAAAGTTTAGTTTTTGAAGAGCCTTGTCAGTTAAGATAAATTTCTTTTTATATTCATCGTTAATATCTTGAATACGTGGCCCTCCTGTGGAAACTGAAATCATTGAGTTTTTCAAAAAATTTACATCTTTAATAAGATGCTCTTTTGTACTTATTCCCGCGAGTCTTCCCCAATCTATATTTAGTTTTGCTTTTGGAACTATTGTAATGTTAGAAATACTTTCATTTTCATTATGCCTAGTAGCAATCCTAAATTTTTCAAGTAGTTCTGACTCTATACTTTGTACTCTATCTCTAATTTTTACAAATGTTCCAATGTCAACTGTTAGATATAGGGTATAAAGATAAGTACCTCCATTCCAATTATCATATCCTGTTTGATCAATTGTTACTAGTGAATTGTTTAATAGTTCAGTTAATTCTTCAAGTTTTTCTTCTTTAAGAATTTCTGTAACCATATAAACTATTTCCCTTAATTCTTCTTGATTATCAATCATTATTTTTGCTCCGAAAATTATTTTTTTTATTTATTTCAATAAAGAATCCTCGCAACAAAGCTACGAGGGATTTAATTCAATGTATGATTGATTATTCACGAAGCAGAGTTTAGGGTAATTAAACCCTTAGAGATTAAATTCAGTCTACTCAACAACCAACGCAATACAATCTTACCCCAGCCGCCGGTCACTGAGTAGAGCAAAGCCCGTATAGAAGTGTCCGGCAAGTTTCGCAAATGCCACGCCCCAAAAATAAGAAACAACGCGGCAATAAAATGCATCAGCCTCATCCTCTGGGAAATGGTAATTATAAAAACTCTTCATGAACTCTGGTAGTCAATGATTTCAAAAACTTTGGTAAGATCAAGGTGCTCCCTAAAGTGTTCGGCAAGAAGTTCATAGCTCTCCTGACAACCCTTCACTTTCCTCTGCGGCATGTATGAAGGCTCTGCAAGAGCGAGAAACCACTCTTTTACCGCAGGTTCATCAAAAAGGCCATGAAAATAGGTACCGATAACGTTTCCATCACTACTCACAGCCCCATCAACACCATTCTCTATGCGGTTATTCCTTGATGATATGTTGATGAAATGGGTGCAATCACCGGCAACAAGACTCCTTCCCATGTGAATCTCATATCCGGAAGCCTCAACGGTAGTGCCTGCTATGGTTCCCTGTGCATTTGAGAGGTATTTTTCCTGCTCAAGAACAGTCTCAACATTGAGAAGGCCAAGAGTCTTGGTTGTACCGGCAGCTCCTTCAACACCATACGGATCTGAAATGGTGCAGCCAAGCATCTGGTAGCCTCCGCAAATGCCCATAATGATTCCTCCCTGCTCCCTGAATGCTTTGATTTCAGGCTCCCATCCAATCTTTAAAAGCCACTC
Organism: Chlorobiaceae bacterium; assembly: GCA_037134935.1. Classification (GTDB taxonomy): domain Bacteria; phylum Bacteroidota; class Chlorobiia; order Chlorobiales; family Chlorobiaceae; genus Chlorobium. The sequence goes on from JBAXLG010000027.1 coordinate 5,439, forward strand.
AAAATCACCACGTACATTTTTTGATCCAGGCAGAATCAGCGCTTTGTATCCTTTCAGTGACCTTGGATAGTGAAGATAGTGCAGTGCAACGGATGGGTCATGTTCAAGCGGCGAAAGATCGGTAAAATTTGAAATATGGGGGAAATAGATGGCTGCAACCCCGATTTTTCCTTTTTCAGGCTCACCGGAAGGGTCAACCTTTGCCGAAAGCGGTACAGCGTCTTCCGCATCAATAGTAAAGCTCCGGAAATAGGGAATAACCCCGAGAACAGGAAGCCCCGTCATCGACTCAAGCAGTGTTACACCGTCAGTGAAAAGGTCGATATCTCCACGAAAACGGTTGATGATGATCCCTTTGACCAGTGCGCGGTCTTCTGGCGGAATGACGGCAAGAGTACCTACAACCTGCCCAAAAACTCCTCCCCTGTCGATATCGGCTACAAGAATAACCGAAGCTCCTGCAGCTTTGGCAGTTCTGAAATTCACAAAATCCCGGTCGTAAAGATTCATTTCAGCACATGAACCCGCCCCTTCAATAACCACCAGCTCGTGCTTCTGCATAAGCCGTTCAAGGCTTTCGCGGGCAGCATTAGCCCATAAAGAGGTATCCATGAAGTACCCCTTCGCTGTCTCTGTAGTGCTAACCTTTCCCTGAAGCACTACCTGCGCTCCGGTATCGGAATTCGGCTTCAGGAGTACGGGATTCATATCAGCCGAGGGCACCACTCTTGAAGCCTCAGCCTGGGCAATCTGTGCCCGACCGATTTCAAGGCCATCAGGAGTAACTCCGGAGTTGTTCGACATGTTCTGCGCTTTGTATGGCGCAACATCAATACCGGCATTACTGAAAATCCGGCAGAGCGCCGTGGCGACAATGCTTTTGCCAACATCAGACGCTGTACCAAAGATTGCAAGAGCAGGGTATTTTTTACCGGAAACTACCATGTTTTGTGGTACACAAGGGTTTCAAACTCAATGTTCAGCAGCTCACCTGCTTGATCAAGCTCAGGTGTTGCGTGAAAAAATCTGCTGTAGATCACGTTGTAAAAAGCACCCCGTTCCAAGTCGGTCATGGTCATATTTTATAGCAATTTATTTTGTAGCCGGAAAGGAGCACGGCGCGGACGCTGCGCTCCCCCTGTTTTCAGCATCCTCTGGCTGGTGTCAATCAAAAGGTAGCTTTTATCCCTGCATAAGCAGACCTTCCCGCAGTGGCATAACCCCAGGCCTCTTCATACCATTTATTCAGCACATTGTCGATTCTTCCATAAAGCTCAACATTTTCAGTAAGATTGCATGCGCCTGCGAGGTTCAATAGAAAATAGTCCGGAAGTTTACCAACGGAATTGCCGTTGATGTCTTTGGCCGTTGTAACCTCCGTACGTTCGCCAACCCATTGCATGGTTGCACAAAAAGAGGCTGATTTGCCGATGCGGTATTTGCCGGAAAGACCGCCCTTGTTTTCAGGACGACGTACCAGTTGCACGCCATAGGGATCTTCTGTTTTATTATGAGTATAGTTGCCGGCTATCTGTAACACCTCAAGTGGCCGCCATTCAAGAAAACTCTCTATACCGCGGCTTTTCGACTCACCGGCTACCTGTGAATATTTCCAGGTCACCATATCAAAATCAATCCTTTTGTCGTATACGGAACTGAACCAGGTAAACCCTGCACGAAGGTTGTCACGCAAGTGATGTTCGATTCCCGCATCCCAGCCAGTACTGGTTTCGGGCTTAAGCGTCTTAGAACCATATTCAGAATAGAGCTGATAGAGGGATGGTGCAAGAAAGCCAGTACCGTAACTTGCCTTGACGAGAGTGTTACCGATCTTGTACGATGGCGCTATCCTTCCCGTTACTTTATGGCCGAAAATCTCATTGTTCTCATAACGAAGACCCGCCACTACCTTTGCATCGGAAATGCTCCATTGATCCTGCAGCCACAGGTTTCCGGAGTGCACCGACTTATCAATGGCCGGAGAACCCCACTCGTAATCATGATAGTTCATGCTCTCATTTTTACCGGAAAAGCCAAACGTAAGAGTATTGAAATTAGTAACACTCAAGTCACCCTGCCATCCAAGCTCTTGCATCCCGCCACTGAAGTTCGTTGTTTTAACACCGTCGTTATTAAAATCACTCCTCTCTTCGTCGGTAAACTGAACGAAAAGAGTGGAGGTAAGCAGCTTGGCGGTATTTTTCAACGCAATCCGTCCAACGTACTGCCGGCTATCATTATGCTGCTCCTTCAAACCGTTCGGATCAGCGTCGGAAGCGTAGGTAGCCATATTAAAATTGAAGCGGTCTCCGGTATAGCCGTTGGCATTGTCGTCATACTTTACCGAAGCATCGTTATACCTGAAGGTTGTTTCGAGAGCAGTATCTGAAGAAAAGTTATAGACATACGATCCTGAAAGCGTCGTGTTTTCATAACCATCCTTTTCACTGGTATTGCCATTATGAGGTATACGTACATTACGGTCGTCAGCAAAAGAGAATCCATCCGATTTCTGGCGTGAAAGTGATAATGAGTAACCTGATTTGTCGGTTTTACCACTTACCCCCCCGAAAAATTTCAGTGTTCCGTAAGATCCTCCTTCCATACCAGCATAAGATTTCGTCGGGCCCTCTCCTTTTCTTGTAATGATATTGATAACACCAGCAGTGGCATTACTTCCGTACAAAACGCTCAAAGAGCCGCGGACAACCTCTATTTTTTCAACGTTGTCGAGAGTAAGATTGGAAAAATTTGCCGTACGGTTTGTTGTCGAAGGATCATTGACCGGCACGCCGTCAATCAGTACAAGGGTATTTTTTGCATCTGCACCTCTGATAAACAGAGAACTCATGGAGCCCGTACCGCCATTCGAAGAAATATCGATACCGGCAACGCCCTTGAGCAGCTCTTCAACGGTACCTTTACCTGAAGCCTTGATATCATCTGCAGTAATAACCGTTACCGAGGCTCCACCGGCATTGCTGATTGAGTTGAGGGTTTTTGTAGCCGATACAACCACTTCTTCCCCTGTAAAGGTTTTCGGCTGTTCTTCAGCGAGAAGCACCTTGCTGCAGAGCAGCCCGGCCATTACAACAAGAAATACTTTTTTGTTCATTGAAATTGTTAACCTGTTTTCAGTTTAAGAAATACATCAACTGACAGGGGTTGTTCAAAAGGCGGCATGTAAAGGAATCAACATTGCTGCTGATATTTTTTGCAACACAATTTTCCGGAAAACAGAATACCAATCAAGAGGGATCGTTCTCGATGGGTAAATAAATCCAAAAAAAAACTTGCAAAAAAATCAAGTGATGAGCAATGCAAAAGAAGTACAGCTTTGCCCCGACTATAACCCGTAGTCCGATTTTGTAATGCAAAAATAACTGGCAGGTCTCCTGACTATCACGGTGTAATTCCATTCCGGCCTTCCCGCAGTTTTCTTTGGCAGAAAACAGTGCAGTGACCTGAAACGACCATAATAAGCTTGAGCATGTGGCCATGCCTGGCTGTTATAGCTACCGTTGTACAGTTGCGGGTACAGTTTACGATTTTCACGTAATTCCCTATTCTTCGGCTTTTAAGCCGACACCAGCTAATCCGAAAAGAACAATTATGTTTTTATATTTAAGAAATTCTTCGCTAAGAAACAACAATGCTGCCGGCAATACTTTTACTGTAATGATGTATTTGCTTGAGCACGTTAGCCAGTTCCATATGAATATCGTGGGTAACCTCTGATTCGGGAACCAGAAAAACTCTTTTAAGATGCGCAATTTCTGCTTGTGCTGCAAGTTGCCTAAACCTATCGTCACCTTTTAGAAGCATCTCTGCTTTTACAGCATCCATCTCAAAAATGGCATCTGCAAGCTGCTCAATTTCCCTGCAGACCAGATTATGCAGCTCCATCAGCTCGTATTTACCCTCTTCAGTCAGGTCACTTCTCAGACCCCGTTTTTTATTGACAAGTTTCACTGAGAGAGTTTCGATAACATCACCGATTGATTCGAGGTCCCTGACAATGTTCATCAAGGAGAAAAGCTCCTTTGATTCTCGTTCATTCAGACCATTGCGACTTATTTTAATGAGGTAATCTGTTATTCGAGTTTCAAGAAAATCAAGCTTCTCTTCTCTCATGTTCAGCCCGCTGATGATAGAAAGATTGGGAAAAACGGCATCCCTGCCGGAATCGCTGTGCATGAATGGATAAAGCGATGCATGAACCATTTTCCCCGCGATACTACCCATTCGAGCAACTTCAGCTTTAGCATAGCTTAGTGCAAGAAGAGGTGTTGAGAGTGCAGAATCTTTCAGATACCATACTGCAGGAAGTAGTCGAATTTCTTCAGGATCGTCAGGAAGTAACCGGTTAAGCAGACGATCAAAAAGCGAGAGAAAAGGTAAAATAAAAAGTGCCATGAAAAGATTGAGAAATGAATGGGCATTGGCTATCTGTCTGGGTACTTCAATGGCAAGCCTGCTGACACCATAACCCTCTGCCGAAGGTGAAATAAAACGTATAAACTCAGCATATTGATGAATGAACGGCATAAAAAGCAACACACCTGTCAGATTGAAAAGTACCTGTGCCAATGCAACTCTTTTGGCTGCACGCATCATACCAGCACTTGCCAAAACTCCAGTAATGCAAGTACCTATATTGGCACCGAGCAAAAGCAGAATACCTGCATCAAGGCTAAGCGAGCCATGCTGAGCAAGTGTTATGACAATACCGATAAACGCAGCGCTACTATGCATCAGGGCTGTAACTGCCATTCCTGCAAACACACCGAAAACCGGATTATCCAGATAATGGAGAAGAGAGAGAAACGGGGCATAACTTTGAAGTGGTGTGGTCGATTCCGACATGAGCTTCAATCCAAAAAAAAGAAGGCCAAACCCTGATACAGCTTCACCGGTAAAACGCAAGGATTCCTTTTTTCCAAAAGCTGTTAAAACAAAACCTACAGCAAAAAAAACCAAGGCATATTCGTGTAATCTGAAAGCTACAAGCTGCGCCATAGCGGTTGTACCTATCTCAGCGCCAAGAATCACTGCCAGAGACTGAGTGCAGGACATGAGTCCAGACTGGACCAGACCGACAAGGGTGGCAATAATAGTGCTGCTGCTCTGTACAATCACCGTTGCGAATGCTCCGGCAAGCATTCCATAAATCCAGTTACCGGTTACCTTCGATATCAGAAAGCGCATCCGCTCGCCCGAAGCCTTTTTCAGACCACTGCTCATAAGCCGAATGCCATAAAGAAAAAGAGCCAGCCCTCCGGTAAAAGAGAGAATGATGGTCACAAATGATTGATTATTTTCCATTACAACAAGGACAGGCTGGATTCATAACGCACCAATTTCTGGAAATCCTCAAATAGAAACAGCTTTTCAAGCTAAATTATTTCTGCCTTCTACTGTAACAACAGAACTATGAACGGAATGCATTGCCTGTATATCGCATAATACATACATAAAGGTTTAAAAAACATAATAGGTTGACCTTTATATGTTATAACCGTTCAGGCAGGTAAATAGTAGCAGCAATATTTCAGAAAGTTTATAAGCTCATGGTTCGGCTTATAAGTTAGCGCGGGATGGTACCGTAACCTAAAATCCATTGCTGTTCATGGGTCTTTTTGCTTAGAACAGATCACATATACCCTAAAATCTTCTCAATCTTCTCGCGTCTATAGGCAAAAACCTCCTCAAGCCGCCGGCTGACAATAAACGTATTGACAATTTCCCCAAAAAATCCCATCGGCAAAGAGTATTGCAGAGAATCGATCATTTCCACACCGCCATCTATCTCTCTGAAAAAATGCTGATGGCACCAGTACTCATAAGGCCCGGATTTCTGGAAATCCTCAAAAAAACAAGGCCTTAATACCTGGGTAATTTCCGTTTCCCATTTTACAGGAATCATCATAAACGGATACAATGTATAGGTAACAATCATACCTTCGTAAATACATTGCTCTCCTGTCTGGCTGATTATGGTTACCATCATCTCAGGAGGGGTTATTCGTACCAGATTACCAGGATTGGAAAAAAAATTCCACGCTGTATCAATGGAAACAGGAAGCTGATAAATGTAGGTGAGGTGATGAGGCTCCATATTTAAAACATGTTTATAAATTTATTACGCTATGTGATGGATTCCTTTAGAGGGCATCTGAAATCCTTATCTCCACTCATCTTCTTTTTATCAGCCGAACATCCTCAAGCCACTCATGACAATTTTAGCAGAGCCAAATATTAATTATAAAGTAAATGGTTCCGCATGCCGAAATTTATTTTACTTTTTAAAACCGTAAAATTTAAAAAGTCCTCCCTTTTCTTTTTGCAATCTGTGAACATCAGGCTTACCTTCCTTGTTCAACTCATGATATGCTCATTAGCGAGTTGTCGTTGCCACACTCAATATTTCAGTACAATGAGACCCGCCGTCCACAAAAAACCGGTATGGCTGTTTTTTTTCACATTCCTGTTCTTGATGCAATCATCAGGATGCACTCGTAATCAGGTTAAGAAAGCTGATCATTCGGTTACCAAATCTCGTATTGTAAGCCTTGCCCCAAGCATCACGGAAATGATGTTTGTTATTGGGGCAGGCGATCAGCTCGTGGGGCGAACCAATGCCTGCGACTGGCCTGCTGCTGCAGCAAAAATACCAATTGTCGGTGCATTTGGACGACCTTCACTTGAGCTGCTTGCTTCAATCAATCCCGATATTGTTCTTGATGTTGATCTGGCTGATGAAGAAACTGGAAAGAAAATATCAGCACTGGGAATTAAAAGAGAAACCATTGCCTGCAAAACTCCGGACGATATTCCGCCGGCTCTGAGAAAACTTGGCAAACTGACCGGACATATTAGAGAAGCTGATAGTTTGGCTTATTTTATAACAAAAGGGCTTGCAGTATTCAAGAAAAAAGCGGAACGTGAAAAGCAAAAAAGTTCAGTCTATCTTGAAATCTGGGATGATCCTCTATGGACAGGAGGAAAAGAAAGCTACACCTCTGCCCTTATTACCTATGCAGGCGGTCAAAATATCGGTGATGTAGTCAATAAGGACTATTTTGCTATATCTCAGGAATGGGTCATCGAGAAAAATCCTGATATTATTGCATGTATGTACATGTCCAAAACAAGATCGGCAGCCGGTGAAGTCATGAATCGTCAAGGCTGGCAAAATATTGCGGCAGTAAAAAAACGTAAAGTATACGAACGGTTCGACAACAACATTTTTCTGCGGCCGGGACCAAGAGTACTTGAAGGAATCGGCCAGTTATATAATACAATCCATTCCAAAGAAAAGTCATCCTTCTGATTTTTTGGTTCTCTCTGTCAGAAACCAGTGTTAATTTTTTATCTTTGTGGCTTTAGCGGAACAAAACATATGAATGCATGAAGCGCTCCCCACTGATCATCTTACTCCTTACCGTTTTACTGGATCTGATCGGGTTCGGAATTGTACTGCCGCTTTTGCCAGTCTATGCAAAGTATAATCTCGGTGCAAGCCCGTTCATGATAGGGCTGATCCCTGCGATTTTTCCTTTCATGCAGTTTATTTTTTCCCCTTTCTGGGGGAAACTAAGTGATAAAATCGGAAGACGTCCGGTAATGCTGATCAGTATTTTTATCACGGCGCTCTCTTATCTTGTTTTTTCTCAGGCCAACACTATACTACTACTCATACTCGCCAGAGGCCTCTCAGGCATTGGATCGGCTAACATTGCCGCGGCACAGGCATATATCACCGATATAACTGACAGTAAAAACCGTTCTGGAGCAATAGGAATGATCGGGGCGGCATTCGGTATCGGATTTATTGTCGGGCCACCAATTGGAGGTTTTCTTTTTAATTACGGCATTCAGACTGTTGGATATGTAACTGCCACCTTAATAAGCATTGACTTTATTCTTGCAATCTTTTTTCTTCCGGAATCTAACAGAAATGCACAAAAAATAGATTTCCGCTTTCTAAAAAAGAAGATCAATACTCACGAACCTAAAAAATCGTTAGCATTGCTTCTGAGCGAAAAAACAAAGGGATTTGTTGACGGTTTGAGGCTGATATTCAGTTCACGTCCGCTTGCGTTGCTCATCGTTGAATACTACCTCTATACTTTTGCTATTGCAAACATCCAGCTTGTCTCTATGCTGCTTTGGCAAGAGCAATACTCTATTGCTGTTGATAAAACAAGCCAGATTCTTGCTTTTGTAGGCATCTGGTCAGTCATTGTACAAGGTGGTCTTATAAGAATACTCATAAAAAAACTTGGTGAACACAAACTGTTTCTCTGGGGCCATCTCTTTCTCTTTATCGGAGTCTTTTTTGTGCCTTTTGTTCCAAAGAATCTGTTCTTTTCACTCGGTCTCTTTATCCTGTTCTTTTTTGCTATCGGCACAAGCCTCGTTTCATCAATCAATCTTTCCTTGATTTCGCTATACAGCTATAAGCAGCAGCAGGGACAGATTTTAGGACTTTCACAGTCAGTCAACTCTTTTGCCCGTATTTTAGGGCCTATCATTGGAAGTATCCTTTACGCCATAAATTTTCATATCCCTTATATTGTTGCTGGAATTCTGAGCGTTATAGGCGCAATCATTGCTGTTGACCTGTTCAAGTACAAAATCGAAGCTCTTGATACTTCCACTGAGACAGGCAATGCTTGAAAATACTGATATGATCAAGTCATTGATAGAAAAACTACACGCATGCAGATAGGAGTTATCGGCGTAGGAAAGCTTGGGGAGTTTCACACAAAACTTCTCACCGAAATTGCACAGGAATGGCCGGATATTCATTGCGCCGGTGTATTTGACTGCAACACACAACGAGCAGATGAAATAGCTCACAAATACAATGTGACTCGGTTCAGCTCTCTTGAACTCTTGACCAAAAAATGCGATGCTGCCGTAATAGCGACAACTACAACTTCACATTACAGTATCGCTCGTTTGTTGCTCAACGAAAAAAAGCATCTCTTTATAGAAAAACCTATAACAACTACTGTTGAAGAAGCTGATGAGCTCATGAGGCTGGAAACGGAAAACAGAGTCCATATCCAGGTCGGTCATATTGAGCGTTTCAATCCCGCATTACGGGCAGTTGAAGCCTATATCGGAAAACCGATGTATATACAGGCGGAACGGCTGAGTGGTTTTTCTCGACGGGTGACCGATGTTTCCGTTGTACTTGACCTCATGATCCATGACATCGACTTGGTTCTCTCCCTTATACCATCGGAGATCAAACACATTTCCGCTTCAGGGGTCAGGGTCTTCTCCAACGAACTCGACATGGCTACAGCAAGAATTGATTTTTTCAACGGTGCAACAGCAAATGTTACAGCAAGCCGACTCAGCCGCAGCAGAATGCGAAAACTCCGTTTTTTTGGCACTAACCCGAAAAGTTATGCATCACTTAACCTGACAACTGGTAAATCAGAAGTATTCCGACTTGTAAAGCCGGAAGAGGCTAAAGCGAAAAATCCCCTGAAATCCTTTGCCACCAGAAAGATAATTGAACAGTTCGGTGAAATCCAGGAGGCAATGCAGGGGATGGTGCTTGATTATATTCATCCGGAAGTGCCGAAAATCAATGCATTGCGTGATGAACTCGAACACTTCATTAACACAGTACGAAATAACTCTCCTGTTGCTGTAAGCTCATCCGACGGAAAACGGGCAATTATAGTTGCAGAAAAAATTACCAGCGAAATTATCGCCAACGCGGCTTCTTTTGAATGACAGACTAATGCATAGAACTCGTCATGACAATACTGGTACAGCCATTACTCCCTGAAATACTCTACCAGATCGGCGACCTTGCTGATAAAAGCAACATAGACTGTTACCTTGTGGGCGGTTACGTTCGTGATATGCTTATGCAGAGACGCTGTACTGATATTGATATTATGGTGATCGGTGATCCAGTGCCTTTTGCAAAAACAGTATGTAACAAGCTCCACGGAAAAAATTTTGTCCTTTTTGAACGGTTTCGTACAGCGCAACTTGAAATCTCAGATCCCCGGCAGGGGATCTTTAAAGTTGAGATGGTCGGAGCGCGCAAAGAGTCATATAACCCGGATTCAAGAAAACCGGTAACACTTATTGGAACACTTGACGACGATCTTTCGCGCAGGGACTTCACTATCAACGCTCTGGCCCTTGTGCTGAATCAAAAAGGGCGCAATCACATTATTGATCATTTTCATGGAGTTGAAGATCTTGAGGCACACCTCCTGAAGACACCACTTGACCCTAAACAGACGTTTTCGGACGATCCACTGCGTATGATGAGGGCTGCACGATTTGCTGCCCAACTGGACTTCAAATTGCTCCCTGAAGTCATTGACGCCATGAAAGACATGCGCGAAAGGATTCGAATTGTCTCAATAGAGAGAGTTAGTCATGAGTTTTTCAAAATTATGCAGGCTTCTCGACCATCAATCGGTTTGACCATCCTTTATGAAACAGGAATATTACAGGAAATATTGCCTGAGGTTAGTACCATGGCCGGTATTGAACAGGTAGACGGATTAGGACACAAGGATACCCTTTTCCACACCTTTCAGGTTATTGATAATATTGCTGAACAGTCTGAAAATCTTTGGCTTAGAATTGCTGCATTGCTGCACGATATCGCCAAACCGGTAACGAAGCGCTTCAGCAAATCTGCAGGCTGGAGTTTTCACGGTCACGATGTAGTGGGAGTTAAAATCATTGCAAAAATTTTTCGAGGCCTGCACTGGCCGCTCGACTCGCTCGAATATGTACAGAAAATGGTTCGACTGCATCATCGGCCGATTCCCCTGTCAAAAGAGGAAATTACCGATTCGGCTATACGACGGCTTATGTTTGATGCCGGAGAGGATCTGCAGGACCTTATGCACCTCTGTAGAGCTGACGTTACCAGTAAAAATCCGAAAAAGGTAATTCGGATCATGAGTAACTTCAATAATGTGGAAAAGAAAATTGCTGAAGTGGCTGAGAAGGACTTGCTTGCCAGATGGCGTCCTCCTATAACTGGCCAAGATATAATGGAAACACTTGGTCTTACGGAGGGGAAAATTGTGGGAATAATAAAAAAAAAGATGGAGAATGCCGTTATCGATGGGCTTATTCCCTATGATCGGCAGACCGCTCTTGACTATATCAGGTTAGTATATCGCGAACTGATTGATGCAGAATACCCATCAGGAATACAATAACCCTTCTCTTATTGAACTGTAGTGTTTCATGGTTTCACTCATTATATTGCATCCTTTCGCAATAAAGTAGATTCATTAAAACTCATTAAATTTATCCTCCCTTGATACCACGTTATTCACCTGAGGACATTTCGGCAATCTGGACTGAAGATGCAAAATTCAAGCGCTGGCTACAGCTTGAACTGGCGGCTGTCGAAGCCCGAATGGAGATCGGGCTTGTTCCTGAAGATGCTCTTTGTACCATCCGCAAGAAAGCTACCTTCAATGTTGAGGAAATTCTTGAAATAGAGAAGGAAACCAAACACGATGTTATTGCCTTTCTTACAAATGTAGCCGGTTATGTTGGTACTGATTCCCGGTATATTCATGAGGGTCTAACCTCTTCGGATGTTGTAGATACTTGCCTTGCAATGCAAATGCGTGATGCAGGAAAAATTATTGTTGCAGATATCGAACAACTGATCACAGTACTTGCAAAAAGAGCTACTGAGTTTAAATATACCCTTGAAATAGGACGGACCCACGGCATTCATGCTGAGCCCACTACCTTTGGCCTGAAATTACTCCTCTGGCATCAGGAAATGCTCAGAAACCTTGATCGGATGAAAAAAGCTGTTGAGACCATTTCCGTCGGTAAAATCTCTGGAGCTGTCGGCACTTACCAGCACCTTTCCCCTGACATTGAAGCCGCAGTATGCAATAAACTAAACCTTAAACCATCGACTATTTCAACACAGATTCTCCAACGTGATCGGCACGCTGAATTTGCGACAACTTTGGCAATCATTGCATCTTCTATCGAGAAATTCTCTGTTGAACTACGGCATCTCCAGCGTACAGAGGTACGTGAAGCTGAAGAATTTTTCAGTAAGGGACAAAAAGGAAGTTCAGCCATGCCGCACAAGCGTAACCCGATCACTTTCGAACGCCTAACAGGCTTGGCCCGTGTAGTCCGATCGAACTCTTTAGCAGCTATGGAAAACGTCGCTCTTTGGCATGAACGCGATATCTCCCATTCTTCTGTCGAACGCATTATTATGCCTGATTCAACCATAGCAGTCTGCTACATGCTTCGTACCTTCAGCGAAGCGCTAAATACTTTGCTTGTCTATCCGGAAAGAATGGAGGAAAACTTCAACTCATCTTATGGACTGACAACCTCACAGACCCTTCTTCTCGCCCTTACAGCAAAAGGCCTGACACGTGAAGATGCATACAAGCTTGTGCAACGGAACGCTATGGAAAGCTGGTCAACAAAAGTTCATCTGCGCGAACTGGTGCTTAAAGATGATGAGCTACTGAAACACCTTACCTGTGAAGAAATCGCCGACATTTTCAGTTTCGAAAATATCTTGAAAAAGCTGAAAACCAGTGTTGACACTATCTTCGAGCGGAATGGACTTTAATGTTTAAGATATATCGACTCTCAAACTCACTCGCCTATACAATGTTAGCGTAAAATTTGCAAATCAAACTCTTTGCAGATTTTTTTTGCAGGGAGTATCGAAATTAACTTGCTACAGCATCCTTATAATCATCAATTTAACCCGCGCACCTATAACAGTCAAAGGTTTACATTCTCTTACCATTTCATTTCTTCTCCCTTAACATCACCCCGAATTGCCGGAAAGACTCTGTTTTCACTTTACTCAGCTTTCTCCCGATAAATCAAGGTTGAACTTTACAAAGAAGAAAAGCGCAATAACAACAAAATTGGAACTCGGATAAAAAATAAATGGCTTATCATAGGCCCGCTCTGTTTATTATCTGAGCCAGAAAAATCTGGCATTCCTCACACTTTTCGCAAAAAAACAAAAAAATTATTTTTTTTACATAAATGTATTTTTTTATTAAAAAATTTCAACTATAATTGAGCTGAACCTTAATTAATAATTAAAAATAGTACTAAACCTAAAAAAAGGGGGTTGCTCTATGACAAAGATTAGAACCATTCATAATATCCAAACTAAGCTATGCTGCTGTCATGTAAAAATGAGGTGCTCGGATTGACTTGAGCAGATTTTACTGAATTTAAATTGATGTGAATCACAAAAACAGAAACAATGAAAACAGCAATACAAAGCTACGGTAAGGAGCAATATTTTACCCGAATTAGGGAAAATATGACAAAGCCGATAAACTGGAAACTTGGGCTAACCATTTTTACAGGAAAAATAATCGGTCTTTTTTTAGTCTTGATGACTATGAATATGGTAACTGGAATAATAGGTATACCAGCAATAGCAGCCGAAACCTATTCCCCTATTGAAACGAATTTGATTAATTCTATTAACACTGTATGGACATTGATAGCTGCAGCTCTTGTTTTTGGTATGCAGGCTGGATTTGTAATGCTGGAAGCTGGTTTTGCCAGAAAAAAAGAAACCGTTAACGTATTGATCGAATGCGTTCTGGATACTGCTATTTGCGGTATCTCATTCTGGGCAATCGGGTATGCATTCATGTTTAGTGAAGGTAATGGTTTTATTGGTCAAAAATGGTTCTTTCTGCAAGGAGCTCCTAATACTTACGGAACAACTGGTGTTGCGCTGTTGGCACATTGGGTATTTCAGTTTGCATTTGCTGACACGGCTTCAACAATTACATCCGGTGCTATGATTGGACGTACCAGTTTCCGTGGCGACATCTTATATAGTATTGCTGTAACCGCTTTAATATATCCTATCATCGGCCATTGGGCTTGGGGGCCGGATGGATTTCTGGTAACAATGGGTACTCCCGGAAATTTCCTGCCTTCACTAGGCAATCCTTTTCGTGACTTTGCAGGTTCGACAGTTGTACATACTATTGGTGGGATGGTTTCATTAGCAGGAGCTATTGTTTTGGGGCCTCGTATCGGACGAGTATTCCTCAGAGATAACAAACAAGGTGGTGGTTTACCTGCAGCCCACAATTTGCCAGTTGCAGTTACAGGCGCATTTTTGTTGTGGTTTGGATGGTACGGATTTAACCCAGGAAGCACACTCTCTGCAATGGATGCTATTGGTATAGGTCGTGTAGCTGCAAATACAACTCTGGCTGCTTGTGCCGGTGCATTAAGTGCCATGTTTTTGGCCTTTTATGTTGGTGCTTTCAAAGGGAAATTTGACGTTGGTTTTACAGTTAATGGACTATTAGGGGGGTTGGTTGCCATCACTGCACCATGCTACTGGGTTTCACCATTTGGATCAATCATCATAGGTCTTATTGCTGGCGCAATTGTGTTTGGCGGCATCTACCTTCTTGAATATTTCCGCATTGATGATCCGGTAGGAGCAGTGTCAGTCCATGGATTAAATGGTATTTTTGGAACTTGGGCTATCGGTCTTTTTGCTTGTGGGAAATACGGATTTTCAACACCTACCGGTAGCGACAACACTTCTCCTGTAACAGGATTATTCTATGGGGGAGGGTGGAATGTATTCCTCGCACAATTAGTAGGAAATGCTATCATTACACTAACAACCTTTGTTGTTGCAATCATTGTAATGTGGGTAATCAGCAAACTACCATATCCATTTAAATTACGAGTTGAGCCTGAAGGTGAAACCGGAGTTGGAGGATTGGATGTATTTGAACATGGAGCAGAAGCATATTGTGATTAAAAGTATAACTGATTGAAAACCGTCAGAAAAATTGGAGACTGTTTTCAATCAGTTAAAAACCATGAAAATGATAAAACTCCTTTCAACTGTAATAATTTTGAAAACTAAAATACATCTATCATGAAAAAAATAGAGGCAATTATAAGACGCTCCAAATTCGAAGAAGTCAAAGCGGCATTGCACGCTATTGATATAGATTTCTTTTCCTATACCGAATCATACGGAGTAGGAAATGAAAGGAAAAAGAAAAATGTGTTCCGCGGCTCTGCTGATACTGATTATATTTCGCGTTTAACGCTATCCATTGTTGTTCGAGATATAAATCTTCGAAAAACAGTAGAATGCCTTTTAAAATCAGCCTATACCGGTGAAGTAGGGGACGGAAAGATATTTGTCTGGAATATTGAAGAATCCTATCGCATCCGTACTGGAGAAAGTGGTGACGATTCTATGTATAACAAAGATTAAGTGAGTTTGAAATATCAGAATGGAAAAAAATTTAAATCTCCACTTTCAAAATAAACCTTAAGAGTGTTTCTTTACGTTAAAGAAAAGCCACCTGGTGATTGGGTGGCTTTTTTATCACAACCGGCAAGCCTTTCGATATAGCGGATAGAGCAGCAAGAAAACCATCAGATTTCATCAAAAAAAGAGAGTTGCGGGTTAGAGTCAGGCAGTTCCCTAGAACGGAATTCACGATAAAGGTTGATCAATGCATTAGTAGAACTGTCATGACCGGAAACCGACTCACTTCCTTGGATTTCAGGAAAAATGGCTTTTGCAAGCTGTTTTCCAAGTTCAACACCCCATTGGTCAAAGGAATTTATCTCCCAGATTACACCCTGAACAAACACCTTATGCTCATACATAGCAATGAGGCTTCCAAGATTGAACGGATTAAGTTCATTCAGCAAAATAGTATTCGTCGGCCTATTTCCAGGGAAAACTTTATGCGGCAGAAGCAACTCAAGTTCTGACTGCTTAAAGCCTGCCGCTTCAAGTTCAAGACGAACCTCATATTCATTTTTGCCGCTCATAAGAGCTTCAGTTTGAGCAAAACAGTTGGCAAGCAGAATATCATGATGTTCTCCTATCGGATTCTGGCTTTTAAGCGGCACAATAAAATCTGCTGGAATAAAACCTGGCGCCTGATGCAGAAGCTGAAAAAACGCATGTTGGGAATTGGTGCCCGGCTCACCCCATATAACAGGGCCAGTTGCATGTTCCACCGTATTTCCAAGTCGGTCAACCCTTTTGCCGTTACTCTCCATATCAAGCTGTTGAAGATAGGCAGGAAAACGGTGCATATACTGGTCATAGGGAATGACCGCATGGGAAGAAACGCCAAAAAAATTATTGTACCAGATACCCAACAACGCAAGCAAAACCGGAATATTTTGTTCAAGCGGGGTGTTCAAAAAATGTTGGTCCATCGCATAAGCCCCTTGGAGCAACTCTTGAAAACGATCAAAACCGAGATAGAGCGCAATAGAAAGTCCTATCGAGGACCAGAGGGAATAGCGACCTCCAACCCAGTCCCAGAATCTGAACATATTAGCCTCATCAATTCCGAACTCAACAACTTTTTCCCTGTTTGTAGACACAGCTACAAAATGTTTTGCAATATGCGATTCATCTCCAGCCTGGGTTAAAAACCACCCACGAGAAGTCATTGCATTAGTCAATGTTTCCTGAGTCGTAAAGGTTTTCGAGGCAATGATGAACAGCGTCGTTTCCGGATTGAGTTTATTCAGGATCTCACTGATATGAGTGCCATCAATATTGGAAACAAAATGAACCTGCAGTCGTCCATGTGCAAAAGGCCGAAGAGCTTCAGTTACCATGTAAGGACCAAGATCAGAACCACCAATACCAATATTTACCACATCTTTCAACCTTTTTCCGGTATACCCTTTCCACTTGCCAGATATAATTCTTTCGCAACATCCTTTCATCTGGGAAAGCACATCAGCAATCTCTTCTGATAGATCAAGACCGTCAAGTTCAAGAAAGTAACCTGAAGGTTTTCGAAGCAGAGTATGCAGTACCGATCGGTGTTCCGTAAAGTTTATTGCCATACCATCAAACATCTCTCTACGCATTGCTTCCATCCCAGCATTGCGCGCCAACTCCATAAGCAACTCTATTGTTCTGGCAGTCACTCTGTTTTTAGAATAATCAAGCATCAACCCACCACATCTAATCGAGAACCGTTCAAACCGGTTGGCATCCTGCTGGAACAACTCTCTCATATGCATGTTATCAATTTCATGCTTGTGCGAAACAAGAGCACTCCACGCAGCGCTTCGTGACAGAACCATGGTTGTTTTACCTGTTTAAATTTTAAGCTTAAGAATATGGATTAACAAAATGATCAATGAGTAATATAACGCAATATCATAGCCGTTCCATCTTTACAGTGCTCGAAACTGATTATTTCAGCAACCGCACGAATAATATATACTCCCCTCCCAGACAGGAGTAAACAATGACGGGGATCAACAGGATTCAGCAGTTGATCAGGATCAAATCCGTTCCCGCAATCCTTTATTGAAGCAAAAAGTAGTTTGCCCTTAGCACTCAGTGAACAGGATACAGTCAACCCATCCCGTTCCTGGTTACCATGTTTGACTGCATTGACGAAAGCCTCCTTCAGTGACAGCTGTAGATCATCTACAAACAAACTGCTATACCCCTCTTGTTCTGAAAAAGAATTAATAAAATCATACAGCGCAGGGTATTCGGAATATCTGCTTGGCAGCACAATTTCATCATACGTCATAAAAAACTTCTATTACGAACACATTATAAATACACTGAAAATTTACGACGAAATTGATGAATGAACAAAGCATAATAAAAACAACGAAAAACATTACTTGATTAACAAAAAAAGCACTTAAACCTAATTTATTAATTATTAATTTGCATTATATATTATTTATCCGTATCTAAAACACAGATTAACTTAAAAGAATAAGTTACAATAACACGACAAAAAAAACTTAACAGTGGTTAAATAATGAAAAAAACAGTTACAATACTGAGCCTTGCCGCCGTAATTTTAATGGGATCTGGTGGTGCTGCTCAAGCGGAATCAGATTTTAAAATCGGTGCGGATCTTGTCAGCAGCTATGTATGGAGAGGTGGGGAACTCGGGAATTCACCTGCAATTCAGCCAGCCTTGACTTACACTGTTCCCGGAAGCAAAATTGTTATCGGCGCTTGGGGCTCTTATGGCATCAATGAAAACTCCAATGGCTACAGATATAAGGAAACAGACCTGTATGCAACCATACCAGCAGGAGCATTCAGCCTGACCGTAACGGATTACTATGTTGTTCCAACTAGTGGGAGCAGTAAAACTTTTGATTTCTCCAGCGATGGGCCAAACGTCGTAGAGCTTAGCCTTGCCTATTCAAATGACAATCTCAACCTGCTTGCAGCAGTCAACGTTGCTGGTAATGAAGGCAATACAACAAACGGAGTCAAAAATGCAAAGTATTTTGAAGCCGGATACAAGCTCTATAATAAAGACGGGTATAATACAAAAGTTATTGTAGGCGCTGGTGATAAGGATTATTATGGTAAAGACTATGGAATAGCAAAAAACAAAAAAATTGCTGTTGTCAACACAGGCATCTCAATATCAAAAGACAGGTACACTGCATCTTATATCTACAACCCGGACACCGAAAATTCAAACCTTGTCTTTATGGCATCATTCTAATTCACACCGTGTTCTTTTTATTCCTCAAGCCGCGAAAAAAAGAGAGTGCTTTTGGTACTCTCTTTTTTTCGCGCATAGAGCAAAAGGTTTACAAATCAGCCTCGTAAATAATGTATTCCTTGTAAGGTTTTCCGCCAATGACCTTTGCCAGCTTACTCATAGCCTCGTTTGACTTAAGCACCCAGCTCATTTCACTTGCAAAAACCCCGTGACGTCCTCCATAATCAGCAATCTGGGTATTCAGAATACTGTCAATCCCCTTATTGCGATATTCAGGCACTACTCCCATCACAATAGTTCGAACCATATTGATTTTACGGCTATACCAAAGATATTTTATAAGTCCAAAAGGCGAAAATGGATTTCCGTTAACATGTTTAAGAGCCTGATTGATATCAGGAAGAGAGAGTGAAAAACCAACCGTACGCTTGTCTCTGTCCTCAACAAAATAGACATAGTGAGGGTTTGCAAGGGGCTTCAAACTTTTTGCAAGAAAATCAAACTCTTTGTCAGTCATGGGAACAAAACCCCAGTTTTTTTCCCACGCCTTGTTATAAATATCCCTCATACGCTCGACATCCTTGTCGAAATGCTTCATATTTATGATTCGTACTGTCAGTCCCTCCTTTTTCATAACATGTGCTGCAATACGGCGCAGACGTTCAATATCAATCATTTTCTGGTCAATGTACCACGCAAGCAGCTCCTGCCCAACATGGTGACCATACTTCACAACCAGATCATTGTAGTAGGGAGGATTGTACAACATGAGGAAAACCGGAGCACTGTCATAGCCTTTTGTCAGCATGCCACACTGGTCGTTCATGGAAGGACTTACGGGACCGCGCATAGCCGTTAGACCCTTAGCTTTAAGCCATTTTGCCGCAGCATCAAACAAGGCATTGGCAACCTTCTGATCATTGACTGATTCAAAAAATCCCCAGAAACCAACCTTGTCACCATGCACCTGATTATGACGTCTGTTTTCAACAGCAGCAATTGTACCTGCCATAACCCCGTCTTTCCATGCCGTAAACATATCAAGATCAGCATGTTCATATAATGGAAACTCCTCAGTATCGAGTGTTTTCATGTAATCATCAATAACAGGAGGAACCCAGTATTTATTGAGTTCAGGATCTTTTCTGTAAATCTGCCAAGCAAAAGTGATAAACTGCTTACGCTCTTTTTTGTTCATTACCTGTCGAATCTCAATAGCCATCCACCCCCCTTCTCTATGTCAAGTTATAAGTAATTGATAAGCCGCAGCAATAAATCCTCTGGAACAGCGATATCCTTTATATAAAAAAGCTGAATAGTTAAACGAAAACCTTCTTTGGAGGCATTCTCGAAAATTTGCGAATTCTTTCCGGCTTAGCAATCAACAAACTTACCTAATGAATAAGGTTATGAATTATGGCGGCACCCTCTCGAAGCATGCGTTCGGTATCTTCCCATGAAATACACTCGTCAGTTATAGAAACCCCGTATCTAAGTTTTTCGGGATCCTCGGGAAACGGCTGGTTACCTTCACAGATGTTGCTCTCAATCATAACACCGGCAATACTCTTATTACCATCCACTTTCTGCTTCAGAACATCTCCCCAAACTTTTAACTGCTGCTGATGTTTTTTGCCTGAATTGGCATGACTGCAATCAACAAGAAGCGACTGCTGCAAACCGGCCTTTTCGATCAAGGATTCAGCAGCGGAAATGCTTTTTGAATCATAATTGGGATTATCACCACCACGCAACACAAGATGCCCGAACGGGTTCCCTTTCGTCGTAATAACACTGCTATGCCCTTCCTGATCAATGCCGAGGAAACTGTGGGGGTGCATTGCTGAACGAATAGCATCAACAGCCACATTAAGGCGACCATCCGTCGAATTTTTGAAACCAACCGGCATGGAAAGGCCGCTGGCCATCTGCCTGTGTGTCTGCGATTCAATAGTCCTTGCCCCAATAGCTGCCCAACTCACGACATCAGCTACATACTGTGGAGATATTGGATCAAGAAATTCTGTTGCTGCCGGCAGCCCCATTTCGTTGATTTCAAGTAGAAGCTTGCGGGCATGAAACAGCCCGTGTTCTATGTCATAAGTATCATCCAAATGAGGATCATTGATAAATCCTTTCCAGCCAATAGTTGTCCTTGGTTTTTCAAAATATACGCGCATCATGATATAAAGATCACGCTGCAGTTCAGTATGCAAGGAAGAAAGTCTGGCGGCATACTCAAGAGCTGAATCCATATCATGTATTGAACAGGGTCCAACAATAACCAGCATTCTTGAATCTTTACCGGTCAGTATATTTTCAACTGCACGACGCCCGGAAATAATAGTACCTGCAACTTTATCATTTACCTGCAGCCGCTCCTTGAGAGCTTTCGGAGAAGAAAGGCGGATAATTCGTGAAACCCTTAAATCATGTAATTGTTCCATCCGTTTTACGGCAAAAATATCATCATTTAAATTCATCGCCTTCAAGATAAAAAAACCTTATTATTATAATGAGTATCATTTTCTATAAATTCCAGATGCACACATGAATGATTACTTTTCGAAGTGGCAATTTCAGCAAATAGATGACACAAGATTTCCTGATTCTTATACCCTTAAAAAATATATTATACCATATATGTACTAAAAGGATATAAATCGGCATGCAATTCCTGATTCTTAATTAATTATTGGTAATCCTAATCAAACAAGAACATGAAAGTACTGATCACTGACGGTATTGATCCTCAATGCGGTCAAATCCTCAAACAGAACGGTTTTGATGTGACCGAAAAGCCTAAAATCAGTAAGGAGGAACTTAAAGAGATCATTAGCAGCTTTGACAAGCTAATCGTCAGAAGTGCAACAAAGGTAACCGCAGAAATTATTGAATGCGGAACCAACCTCAAACTTATCGGGAGAGCCGGTGCAGGAGTGGACAATATTGATATTGAAGCCGCAACGCGGAACGGCATTATTGTGATGAACACACCGGGCGGAAACACCATTTCTGCTGCCGAGCATACCTGCGCCATGATACTCTCAGCCGCACGCCTCATACCCCAGGCAACAGCAGACCTGAAACAAGGCAACTGGAACAAGAAAAAATTTACTGGAGTGGAACTTGACGGCAAAACTCTGTCGATTATTGGTCTTGGGAAAATCGGGCGAGAAGTAGCATCCCGTATGCAGGCATTCGGCATGAAAACTATTGCTTATGATCCTATGATCCCCGACGAATATGCCGCACATCTCAACATTGACCTTTTTCCTCTTCATGAAAATTTCATGCGTGCTGACTTCATTACCATTCATTCATCGCTCAACGAGTCGACACGTAATCTTGTGTCAAAGAATACATTTGACTTAATGAAGCAAGGCGTGATAATAGTAAACTGTGCCAGAGGAGGAATAATCAATGAAGCAGACTTGATTGAAGCCATAGAATCTGGAAAAGTTGCAGCAGCAGCACTGGATGTATTCGAAACAGAACCAATTAATCCAGATAATCCTCTTCTGAAGCTGGATCGTGTTATTGCAACTCCGCATATAGCCGCATCTACCATTGAAGCGCAACAAAAAGTTGCCATTCAGATTGCGGAACAGATTGTCGAATGGAAACAGACAGGAAAGCTTGAAGGCGCCGTTAATGCTTCTGCTGTTGAACTTGCACAGGCTCCCGGAGTAAGTGCATATCTTACCCTTGCAGAAAAACTCGGCGCCACACTGGCTCAGCTCGCACCGCCATATGCAAATAAAATGACGGTTCGAACTTCTGGAGAGTTTCTTCACAAATTCAATGAAGTTATTACTGCCGCCGCCCTCAAAGGGTTCCTCGATGTCCGACAGTCAAAAGATACTAACTATATCAATGCATTCACAATGGCAAAAGAGTGCGGTATAAACCTGGAACAAAGGTTTGAAAAGGAAAATCCCGACTATACCAATTTAATCCGCATAGAACTCGAGAACGGTACAACAAAACGCATGATTGGAGGAACTGTTTTTGGAGACAAAGAGGTACGCATTGTCATGATTGACCAGTTTCTGGTGGAATTCAAGCCAGAAGGCCATATAATAGTTTACAACAATATTGACAAACCAGGTGTAATTGCCAATGTTACCCAGCTGCTGCTGCAGCACAACCTGAATGTCGCCTACATTGCACTCTCAAGAGATGAAGAAAAAAAGGTTGCCATGACTGCGATTGTTGTTGATGGCGATATTCCTCATTCTCTGCTTGAACAAGTAAGCAGTGTCAACGGTGTTTCCAGCGCAAACCTCGTTTACCTCTGAACCAAACAAAAAACCAGATAAAATAAAAAACCTGCCTTTTGGCAGGTTTTTTTACAAATAAAAGTAAACTTTTTATGGCTTGGCGAAATCAATACTGAGCCACTTGTCTTCGTAAGATGCTCCTGTGGATTCCATACCTGCAAGAAAGATCGGTAACGCCACAATTTTCTGATAATCACCAATACGAATAGTCAGATCATCACCAAGTTTAAGAATTTTCGGTTCAAGCCCCATATTTTCCATAAATGGCAATCTAACACGCACCTTGTAATGCCCCTCAGAAACCTTTTTGATATCAATCGGATCCTCGGAAAAAAATACTTCCAGAGGATTCAGATCAGCATATACTTTTTCGCCTACCCTACGAAGCATAGGGAGACCTAAAACCTCATCATCAAACAATGGTACTTCAACAATAGGTATAGGAGCAAAAGCTTCCTCAATCTGATCTATATACCGCTGCTGAATACCGCGCCACTTCTGAAAATAAGGATCTGAACTCTGATCAGGCATCACACGGTTAATAGTAATACGGTCAACAGTAATGCCATAAAGATTAAGATAGGTCAAAGCACGCATTGACTCCTTGATAACCATCTTTTCTGGATTCATAACAAGCCGCATGGTTGTTTTAGAGCCATCAGCAAGCAGGTCAATAATCCCTTCTGTTGAAGAAAACAGATTATCAACCTTGTCATAAACCTCTACAGGAGCAACGAAATCGTTTATTTTATTAATTTTCTTTGAAAGTGGTCTGATAACCGGTTTAACCATGAATTTCTCAACATTACGGATCATCTTGATAAACCATCCAAATGTTTCAGGCAGTGAAAGAAGCCTCAAGGTTTCGCCAGTAGGAGCACAGTCAACAACAAGAAGATCATACTCATTTGATTCATTATAACGCTTGATATAAGAGAGAGAAAAAAGCTCTTCCATACCCGGCAGAACGCCCATTTCTTCAGCATAAATACCTTCAATTCCACGAGCTTCCATCAAATGAGCGAAATGCTCTCTGACAACGTCCCAGTTTAAATTGAGATCACCAAAAACGCTGACCTCCTGACCCCAAAGATTTTCCGCAACTTTTACTGGTGAAGGTCCTAACTTAACATCAAGAGAGTCACCCAGACTGTGTGCCGGATCAGTAGACATAATAAGTGTCTTATACCCCATATCCGCCGCTTTTAGAGCGGTTGCTGCCGCAATAGAGGTTTTACCAACACCACCTTTTCCGGTAAAAATGATATTACGCATACGTTTTAATG
>JBAXLG010000028.1:0-27200 GCA_037134935.1 Chlorobiaceae bacterium
ACAAATACTACCCAGGGGGCATGAGGGTCATCCAACTCGTATGTCTTGTAGTGAAGCATTGAAGAACAACATTATAACAGTGAACTTTCAGCGAATGCTATTATACAAAAAAACATGTTTAAATATTTCATTTTAACCATTCTCATTACCATAGGCAGGGTAAAGCACCTGTCAACTGAGCTGGTGAACATGTGAAACAAACGTGAAAGTGTGAATATAATGAAATTTTGTGACTACCCGGAAGAATCAAAAGAAAAAGGCGACTATTCGTTAAGAAATAGTCGCCTTTGCAGTGTTATGCTGGTTTTACAGCTTCACACAAAAGATGATCGTACTTTCTGACCATGCGAACCTCGCTGAAACCGATTGATTCAAGAATGCCCTTGTAAGCACTCTGCTGCTTGAAACCAAGCACGGAAAACGGCATACCTGCACCAAGAATATAGTGGCTCAGGTAATCAAAATTAGGATTTGCCGGGTCGTCAATAATCATATCGAGAATAAGCAGTTTACCGCCTGCAGAAAGGGCATCATAGGCTTTTCGACACATGATATCAGTCAACTGCTCATTGGCTGAATACAAGATCCTGCAGAACATTACTGCATCCGCTTCAGGATAAGCATCTTTATAAATATCTACTGCTGCACCTTTAAGACGTCCCTCAACTCCTTTCTCGGAAGCATTTTCATTGACCAGATCTATAGCTCCGGGAAGGTTGAGAATAGTGGAAGCAAGTTGAGAATATTTTTGCAAAAGAGCGGCTGAAATATCGCCAATACCGCCGCCAACATCAACAAGGGTTTTGGCATTTGAAAGGTCGGCTTCTTCAAGAAGAAGCTTTATGGCAAAATGGGCATTGCTCCGATGAATTTCTTCAAAATACCAGTTATCTTCGCGCGTAACAGGGGGATAAGCAACTTCTGCCTTGAAATTCATGTTGCCCTTTACAGCATCAGCCATTTTCAGATAGAAATTATCTGAAAGGTGAGCCATGGCCTTTGCGACCGGTACCATATAGAGATTAGGATGTTCAGGATTTGGAACAAACATTTCTCGGGCAAAAGGAGTAAAGCGCCATTTCCCGTTATCTTCTACGGTAATGCCAATTTGGCGAAGAGCTTCAAGCAGCATTTCAAGTCTTGGCGGTACGGCACCAACAGCGGCAGCAAGTGTTACAGTATCTTTGGCTCCATCAGCAAGGTATGTAAAAAGATCAAGCTCAAGAGCAGCCTTGAAACAGCCAAATTCCACAAGTCCTTTGAAAATAAGTTCATTAGCCCTATGGTTTTGTTTCAGTAACTCATTGTCATTCATGATACGGGTTAGGATAAAAAGTTAAAGAAATAGTTGTGTATTGAGAAGGTTATTCTTGTTCAGGCTCAACAGAAAAATGTGCAGGTAAATTGCTGAAATATTGAGGGCAAGTGTTAGCCTGATGGGCCGATAATGATTTGTCATTACCTTTTTCAGGGTACTGTACTGACAACAAAAACAAATGCAGTTTGTTACTCTAACATAATATGACAAATTCAAAACCCTGTTCTGTCTCAGAAACATGAGGTCATTTATTATTTACCCTTAATATTGTGAAGAGCTTCAAATGTACCGAGCTGTTCCCTGAGATTTTTTCTGAAAGCAAGACTTGTAATAAGATTCATTAATTTATATGGGTTCCGTCTTACTCTGTTGACAATGTTTTTCCATGCATATACTTTGTAATAGCTGGTCATGAATTTATGCTGAAACTCAACAGGATCATATTTAACTGAGCGAATAACGAGATTCATGGCATTATACCGCTCCCAGTCTTCATCGGTTATCAATCCCTTGTTTTTGTATTCCCAGTACATTGATGTACCGGGATAGGGAGTGATAATCTGGAAAATCGGCATGAATACATTGTTCTTGCTGACAAATTTTACAAGGTCATCCATATCTTCATAGGTGTCAAGCTCTGGGTTGACAAGGAAATTACCCTGAACATTCAGTCCTGCCTGACGGCATTCTTCAATCAGACGAGCAAATTTATCGGCAGAATTTACATGGCCTTTGTTATAGGCTTCAAGAGTACTTTGCTTTATGGACTCAAATCCAACAAGAACCATAATGCATCCGGCAGCAACGAGCTTTCGTACAGTTTCCTTGTCTTCAAGGAAATTGATGCTAAAAAAAACGCTGAAATTAATATTGCACTCCTTGATGAGATCCAGCGTATCCCATAATCTTTTCTTACTGACACCGAGATTCTCGTCGCACAGCATGAACCAGGGCTTTGATGATTTTCCTTTTGCTTTAAAGAAAACCCTTTTAGCAGTTTCAATCTGTTTTTTCAAATCTTCTGGCTTCTGTGCCCGATAAAGCTTACCAGTAAAATTCGGTGTTACACAGAATGAACATTCATAGGGACACCCCCTTGTTATATAGATCGGGATGGATTTTGTACCGTCAACTTTTTCCCGTTTGGATGCTTTTGCAATTCGTTCATAATCAAGCGGAATAATTTCCTTTACTGGGGGGAAGTCTTTGGCATTATAGCTCGGTTTCAAACGATTGAGAACAGCATCATCCAGCACGGTTTGCCAGAGGTTTTCAGCTTCGCCGCAAACAAGACAATCAGCATGGGATTCAGCTTCTTCAGCATTGAATGAAATATGAAGCCCGCCAAGAATTACTTTTCGGCCTTTTGCGCGAAACTTATCAGCAATTTCATAAGCTCTCGTAGCATCAATTGTCCGTGAAGTAATACCTATAAGATCGTAATCCCCGTCATAATTGACCGTATCACCGAAATGTTCATCAACAATTTCAATATGATGGTGTGCAGGAGTCAAACTTACCAGTACTCCTAATGCCATATTAAACAATGGCTTCTGATTCGATTTGGAGTCTTTTTTACCCTTTGGAGCTATGAGAAGAAGTTTGAGTGACTTTTTTGTTTGAGGTTCAAGGTTACTCATGCTTGAGTTCTTTTATTTCGGTTGTAATCAATAAACGGGATTGTCGCGAAACAATTTTTCATATTTATCCAACATCAGCCAATTTGCTGTTTCATTTTCAGCTGATATGTCCTGAATATTTTCACGACCAACCATTATTTTCCACTGTTTAAAACTTTTAGCGATGTAAAACCACCTCAAATGTAAACACAATGCTCGGAATCGTTCAACTCAAGGCTTTATTATATTGCTGTTGCTTTTTAAGTCGGCTTTGCTCTTTACTGTCAAGGTCAAAGGGAATATGAAGCCATTTGTCTTTGAAAATAGCATTACCGGGCTCCAGCCCCGTCAAACTAATCGGAAGCGTGATGATTTTACGCTGATTGCCAATATGCACAAACAGTTCATCTCCGGTAACCCATACATCAATATCAACAGGATTGGCAAACATTAGTTTCAACTGTACCTCGTAGACATCTCCATGGCGAACAAATTTGATCGGCGGCTCGTCGTACATCAATTTGGATGGGTCAGTGTCACCATACATATCACTGGCAAACTGTTCCAGTGACTTGAGACCAACTATTTCCTGATCATACATCTTGAGCTTTTTAACCGGTAGAGGTGAAAAGCCTTCTTCAATTTCGCCTAAGTATTTCTGCTGAATGGTTTTCCATTTTTCCAAGTACCCACTGTCCTCTTGTGTGTCAAGCAATCTGTTGACTATTACCATATCTACATTGAATCCGTAAAGGTTCAGGTAGGTCAATGCTCGCATAGTCTCCTTGATTGACATCTTTTCTGCATTCATGACCAGGCGTACAGTCGAATTGACATTATCGGTAAGAATTTCCCGGATACCTTCTAACTCATCAAACACCTGATCAACTGAATCTATGGCTTCTTCGGGTGGAATATAATAGGCGATTTTGTCTGACATTTTTGAAAGCGGTTTACTGAGCGGCCTGACAATATATTTGGTGACATTTTTTACCGCTTTCATACCCCATGAGAGGGTATCTGGAAGAGAAAGAAGGCGAAGAGTTTCTCCTGTTGGTGCTGTATCAAGAACAAGTACATCATAGAGACCGGCTGTTTTATAGCGTTTTATTCTCAACAGGGAAAACAGTTCTTCCATACCCGGTAAAATAGTCATCTCGTCGGCCATGACCCCTGAAACGCCTTGTGCCATAAATATCCTTGAATAAAACTTCTGCACAGACTGCCAGTTCTCTTTAAGATCAACATAGGGATTGACCTCAATGGCGTGAAGGTTTTCCCTGATCTTTTTCGGTTCTGCGCCAAGAGTAAGGTTAAATGAATCCGACAGACTGTGCGCTGGATCAGTTGAAAGAACAAGGGTACGATAACCCATATCTGACAAGCGAACCGCTGTAGCTGCAGAAACACTGGTTTTGCCTACCCCGCCTTTACCTGTAAATGTTAAAATACGCATATCCGAACATTGGAGTTTAAAAGTAAGTACACGAAAAGTTAATCTTCAGTCCGAAATTCAAAAGTTGACCTGGAACACAAAAAAACTAAGATAAAAGCCCTCTGTTTTGAATAAAACGCAAAGCTTCTCCAAAATGATTAATTCTGATTGGTTTAGCGTTGAGTCATCAACGCACAGAATATAAAAGAAAAATCAGTCTATGATGTTACGGGAAAGTAATAAAAAAAACATAACTCTATTTCAAACAACATTATAAACTCATAGAGTAAAGCCAACTGTTTACAGAAAACATACCAATTTTGCCTTCCGAAAACAAAAAAGTGCCATCAACAATAAGTATATATTTATAAATGCTTTAGGTAAAAACAATTCACTTATAGTTAACTTGTAATATATTAAATTGTCAACGGTTTTGAACAGTTTATTGCAAAAAATCTTCTAATCTTTTTCAAGAATCACTTCCCATTGAAGCTAAACCTCGATAATTTGCGTAAACAAAAACA
This sequence comes from Chlorobiaceae bacterium, assembly GCA_037134935.1. Lineage (GTDB taxonomy): Bacteria > Bacteroidota > Chlorobiia > Chlorobiales > Chlorobiaceae > Chlorobium. The sequence continues at coordinate 4,897 of JBAXLG010000028.1, forward strand.
CTCCGCAAACTCAATGCTTCCGTCTATTCAACGATATTGTATTACTAAGTATAAACATACTCTATACAGCTATTGTTACCATAAAGCTACAACCAAGCTTATATTCACAGCTCCTTAAAAGACACTATCTCATTCTGGTTTTTTATCGGGGGTTCGTTTGCCGATAAACTTACTAAGAAGCATAACAATGTAGACTCCCCCAACAAAAAAAAGAAACGGCGCAATAATAGGAGTGTATTTAAGAAATAAGGACATAGTTCGCGTTAAGTAAAGATATCTGTTTCGGAATTAATGATGCCTTTATGCTGTAATATTGCCCAATATAGTTATATCGTTCACTTTTTTCTGAACATAACATTATTGAGCTTTAAGTAAAAAAAGCTTACTGAAAGCAATAAATACAACAAAAAAACATTTACTAAGCATGTTTTTTAACATACTCATTGTTAATGCTTTATTGCAATTTTTCTTAAAATCTTTTTTCAAAAATTTCCGCATAAACATCCGAAATCTGATGATTTTGGCGAAAATGAATCCGTAAAGCTTCAAGTAAAAAATGCTCCCTGTCAACAAGATATTTAAATAATTCCTGAAATACTGAAACAACGGTCTCAACTGATTATTTGTTATATGGAGTTCGGTTCTTTAGTTTTACCTGTTATTTTTGCATACATACCATAGTTTCAGCTAATCTTAATTCTAATAGACCGGGTGAGCGAAAGTCGTTCAAAAAACTACACAGAAGAGAGCAACTCAGATAGCGGGCTGTTCAACTCATTTCACAATCGCAAAACAATACCACCTATTCTTAGATCAGTCGAACCTCTTTCAAAACTGGCACTTTTTATCCGATTCCTTAAACCGATAACTTGGATCCCGGTCATGTGGAGCTTTCTCTGCGGAGCTGTAGCAAGCGGGTCATTCAGATGGGAGGATATCACTGGAATGAAATTTTTGCTAGGCATACTACTTACCGGACCATTAGCAAGCGGAACCTGTCAGATGTTGAACGATTATTTTGATCGTGATCTTGATGAAATCAACGAACCAAACCGTCCAATTCCCGGAGGAGCTATATCGCTGAAAAGCGCAACAACCTTGATTGCTATCTGGTCAGTTTTATCTGTTATCACCGGCTACCTGATTCATCCCCTGATCGGTTTGTATGTAGTCATAGGTATTGTCAATGCTCACCTTTACAGTGCTAACCCTATAAAGCTGAAAAAAAGGCTTTGGGCGGGAAATATAATTGTGGCCCTTTCTTACCTTATTATACCCTGGATCGCCGGAGAAATCGCTTTTAACCCGACAGTTACACTCACATCATTACAGCCATCGATAATTATTGCAGCACTTTTTACTGTTTCCAGTACAGGCACCATGACCATCAATGACTTCAAATCAATAGCAGGCGACCGACAGGCTGGTATCAGAACGTTACCTGTTGTATTTGGCGAGACAAGAGCCGCTCTGGTAGCGGCAATCCTGATTAATCTTGGTCAGTTCCTTTCAGCCGGATATCTGCTGCTTATTGGCCAGCATACTTATGCACTGATTGTATCAGCATTGGTGATTCCACAATTTCTTTTGCAGTTCAGCCTTGTCAAATCGCCTGGAACCATGGATGTGCGCTACAACGCTATAGCTCAGAATTTCCTTGTTGCCGGTATGCTTGTATGCGCCTTTGCCATAAAAGCCGCAAAACCATGAGATTCAACTGGCAACCGGAAGTTTCTATCATTATGCCCACATTTAACCGAGCCAGGCATATTGAAAATGCTGTACAAAGCGTCATTACACAGTCATTCAGTAACTGGGAACTCATTATTGTGGACGATGGGAGTACCGATAACACTTTTGAAATACTTAAAACCTATATTAATAGATATCCCAATATCCGGTATATGAAACACCGTAACCGGAAAGCAGCGCTCTCCCGAAATGCTGGAATTCAGGCATCTTTTGGCTGCTATATCACTTTTCTTGACAGTGACGACTATTATCTGGAAAACCATCTCGAATCGAGAATGGAAATTATCGCACAAATGCCTGCAGTTGACCTTATCTCCGGAGGCTTTCTCTGCGATGAAACCACTATGGTCAAAGACCGTAACAATCCCCTTAAATTTATCCATATACGGGAATGCCTTTTGGGTGGCACTTTTTTCGGAAAACGAGAACTGTTTTTTACTCTCGAAGGGTTTAGAGAACTGGAGTATGCTGAAGACACTGACTTATGGGATAGAGCTTCGAAACATTTTTCCGTAATAAAAATCGAAAACCCGAAAAGCTATGTTTATCAGCGGGCTGCGGACAGTATTACCCTCAACTATTAGATTTTCATGATTTCTTCCGTAACAGTTTACTGTAGTTCAAGCAATCTCGCGCCCCATGAGTATTTTACTGCTGCTGCCTCCCTTGGTAGTGAATTTGCCAAAAGAGGTATCGGTCTGGTATTCGGAGGGGGTCGGGTAGGATTAATGGGATGTATTGCTGATGCTGTTCTGGAAAACGGCGGCACTGTCAAAGGAATCATCCCCCGCTTTCTTGAAGAACGGGAAGTTGCCCATTATGGTTTGAGCGAACTACATGTAGTCGAAACCATGCATGAACGTAAACTGAAGCTTGCTGAATGGGGAGATGCTTATCTTGTTCTACCGGGAGGTTTCGGTACTCTTGACGAATTGATTGAAGTCATAACCTGGAAACAGCTCGGTCACCACCATAAACCTATAATTTTATTGAACCTGAACGACTTCTGGAACACCCTTTTACTTTTTTTTGAACGCATTGCAACGGAACATATGCTTAACGTTCAGTATAGTTCATACTACTTAGTGTGTAACACCGTTGAAGAAGTGATCGAACATCTACTCCAACCTGACACCACTTGATAAATCAAACACCATAAAAAAAATCATCTCAAACTTAAACAAAGCTAATGCCGCTCTTTATCAGCTATAGGCAGTGCAATAGCCCTTACCATAATCCAGTTTTAACCATTTTGAACGATCCTTTTCCACTATAGATCACAAAAACGATACCGTTTGATATCTATCTCAGTGAGGCTTTTGAAAAGGCAACTGTTTTAAATACTGCCCGTATTGGCTTTTCATCAGTGGTTCTGATAATCGTAAAAGTTTTTCATCAGTAATCCATCCTTGACGCCAAGCAATTTCTTCAGGGCAAGCAATTTTCAAACCTTGTCTTTTTTCCACAGTCTGGATAAAGTTACCCGCCTCTTGGAATGACTCATGCGTGCCAGTATCAAGCCAAGCAAAACCTCTACCCAGCATAGAACATTTCAATGCTCCCCGTTGCAGATAAGCCTCATTCACCGAAGTAATTTCCAATTCTCCACGGGAGGAAAACCGTACTTGTTTAGCAATCCCAACAACATCATTCGGATAAAAATAAAGCCCGACTACAGCAAAATTTGATTTTGGTTGTTGAGGTTTTTCGGCAATGGAAAAAACATTACCATCAGCATCGAACTCCACTACTCCATATCGCTCTGGGTCGCTGACATAGTAACCGAATATATTGGCTTTGCGCTCTTTTTGCACAGTATTGACTGCATCCTCAAGCATAGGAGTAAACGCATAGCCAAAAAATATATTGTCACCGAGAATAAGCACTACATCATCCTTACCGATAAACGCTTCCCCGAGAATAAATGCTTGGGCTATACCTTCAGGTAAAGGTTGAACAGTATAAGAAAGTGAGATCCCCCAGTCACTACCATCACCAAGCAGCTTGATAAACATCAACTGATCTTCAGGTGTGGTGATAATGAGAATATCCCGTATCCCTGAAAGCAGAAGTGTTGTCAAAGGATAATAAATCATAGGTTTATCATAAACAGGGAGAAGCTGTTTAGATATCCCCTTAGTTACCGGGTATAGCCTGGTACCAGACCCTCCCGCAAGAATAATTCCTTTCATGCCTACACTTTTACTTTTATTGACCGTGCCAGCCACTATAGCACAAATCGATTACAAAACAAAAATCACCAACCGGAAACGACACAATCGAAAATTCTATCAATAATCTGAACAAGGCAAAAATGAATTGCTTCCTGCCTTGCCGTATAGTTGCCAACCGGATAATCCGCAAATCCTATAAATGGCTGGGCAAATATGGTTTTTTTTGTCTTTTGGTCGTTCATCTGAACATGCACGACAAGGGTAATACGGTTGGTGATTGCTCTCTCTGTTTTACTGGAAAGCTGGCTGGGATCATCGGAAAAGGAAGTTATAACCCCCTCTAACAGCGCATCAGCATTTGCAGTAAAAGGCACAAGCTGAAGTATACTCTGTGATTCTATTTTATCTACAATACCTCTGGTAAGTTCAGCCCTAAACTGCGCGATACCAGCTCCTGACCGATCATCAAATACTGGTACAGCTATGGTTTTGAGCTCTAAAGCAGTTGATACACCGGTAAAACTGTAACAAGCCTGAAGAATAACCATAAAAAGAAGAGAAATGACGGCATATGCTGTACCCCGTTTCCACATCATAATTCCCTGATTAATAGGTTCGATAATCTATCCTGTGAAATATTTTACGGAAGGGATAGGTAAGGAGCAACCATATTTTTTTTCTGCGGCTAAGCGCTGATAGATAAATACCCGGTTTCGAATCACTCCATCTCGATGCAAGTTTCACCGCAAGTTTTGCCGCAACCGATGGCGGCTGGGCAAAAATATCAAGAATGGTATTGAATGTGGAAAGCTGTCTGAAAAGTTCAGGTGTAGGGTTTTCGATACTGACCATCCCGGTTCGCACTAGCCCAGGATGTAGCAACATTACTGAAATACCAGTATGCCTGTATTCCTCAGCTACTGCAAAGGTAAATCGGCCTATAGCTGCTTTGGTGGAACCATAGGCGCTTATCCAAGGCGTATTGGACTTTCGATCAGTTCCAGAGCCAGCCATATTGATGATTTTTCCCTTAATATTTTCCTTGAGGAAATAATTGAGCGCCACACGGCAGCCGTTATAAGTCCCTTTAAGATTGGTATCAATAACCTTTGTCCACTCCTCAGGTTCACTATCGGTTATGCAGCTAAATGGCTCGGAAATACCTGCATTATTGATAAAACAGTCTACTCTGCCGAATTTTGCGACAGAAGCATTGAGCAACTGTTCCATATCGGCAAGTGAAACAACATTGCAAACACAACCATATACAGTATTATCTGGAAATTCAGCTAAAGCTGACTGAATATTGTCTTTTGAGGAAGAAGTTATGACTACCTTTGCGCCCTGCCTTACAAACTCATGCGCCAAAGCTTTACCAATACCTCTGGTAGACCCGGTAATAACAGCAACTTTGTGATCGAGTATACCCATAACTGCCTCACTTGCTGCTATTTATTTTTTCCCATGCGCCCCATCAACCATAGCTTTAAGCGCCGGATGATCTGCAGCATAGAGTTCAAGCGGAATACCCCGCTCAATTGCATTCCATGCCTGGCGAATACTTGCCGCTCCAGCTTTGGGACCCATAGGATGACCGAAAATGCCTCGGCCAGGAACAAAACCAAAGTCAACGCTGCCAACCTTCCGATAAACCGTTTCAAGTGTTAACGCGGAATCGCTACCACCTGGTACAGGAAGGGATCGCCTGATATGACCAAAATCCTGAAGACACTCTTCAATATTCTCCTTTACCTCATCTTCGGGAGTCATCATTCTACTGCCAAATCCGGGCATAATGATTGAGTCAAGGCCAGCAAGACGCTGAAGTTTGGTCATAACTTTTGAATGAACTCCATACTTTTCCATTCGACTGAATGCTGCTATAAATGGAAAATGACCAATAAGGGGAACTTGCGTATGTCTGGCAAGCATTCTAACCGCACTGAGACCCACAGGAAGGGCATTGATAAGCAATGCATTGGCCCCGTTACTAACCGCTATATCATGCTGCTCAATAAGTCGATCAACCTCATCCGTGATATTAGCAAGGTAAATTTTCGGAGTACCGGTTTGGAGCTCCGCTCTCCGCCTTGCATCACCCAGTACATGAGAACGCTCCATAAGAGTTGACCAGTCAACATCGGCAAGCATTTCATCATCTTTAGCTATATCAAGACCGCCAAGCCAGCTTTGAAAGGCAATCTCTGCAAAATCTTTTGGACTAAGGCCTATATTTGGCTTCACCACACCGAAAAAAATAGGTCGATCATACGCCTGCAAAAGATCACGAATACCCTCTACGCCAAATTTTGGTCCATCAAAAGCCATAAGATAAGACTCAGGGAAACCGATATCAAGTAGCTTGACTACCGGTACTCCCGGGGTAAAAAACACACCTTCACCACAAACGGCAGAGAGTAGGTTTGGCAGTTTTGGCCCGAAATTGCGATGGGGATGAGCAATGGTAACACGGCATGCATGAATGGGGCCAGATTCGAAGTGCTGTACTGGATAGCTAAGATCTGGAAGCAATCCCAATACCGTCAGACTGATGACCTTTGCAGCATACTTCGGACGGAAATCTTCGTCATAATCAACACGTTTCCATTGCGCAGTGGATTGTTCACTGCAAAAATGTGCCAGTGCTGTTTCAATATCCCCGACGCACTCCAGATAGTAATCAAGCGTCAGATAATCAGCCATATCAAGCTGATCCTTTGAGGTAAAAAAACCTTTCATGTCCTCAGTATTCATAGAAAAACATCATGCCCCCTCGTTACAGTCTGCAGTGTACTGAAGAGGAAACTCTATTAAAAAAAACGCAAGGTGGGATAATAATACCACCACTGATCTCCCTACCTGCTGTAGCGCTAAAATTTTATCCTTCAGCTTTGACGGTGTTAAAATACTCAAACGCCTCTTGAGGTATCAACTTTTCATGGACAACCTTATTTACCGCCTTCATCATAGCAAGCGGAGCATCACACTGAAAAATGTTGCGTCCCATATCAACACCCGCTGCACCTTCCTGGATGGCATGGTAACACATGGTCAGCGCATCCAGCTCAGAAATCTTCTTACCTCCAGCCATAACAATCGGCACCGGACATGAGGCAACCACTGTTTCGAACTCTTCCGGTACATAATAGGTCTTAACAATCTGCGCTCCAAGTTCAGCGGAAATCCTGCAAGCAAGTCTGAAATATTTTGCATCACGAATAAGATCCTTGCCAACGGCCGTTACAGCCATAGTTGGAATGCCATAACGAAGGCCCATATCAACAAGTCTGGTCATATTGCGTATAGATCGGGTTTCAAATTCCCCCCCGATAAAAACTTGAAGAGTGATTGCTGCAACATTCATGCGAATAGCATCTTCGATATCAACTGCCAGTTCTTCGTCAGATAACTCCTTAAGAATACTTGGTCCGCCACTGCAACGCATAACCACAGCCTTTGTAAGGCTAGGGGGAACAGTAGTACGTAGTATCCCGCGTGTAAGCATAATCGCATCAGCATAAGGCATAAGGGGTACAATATTGACATCGGGACGTTCAAGACCGGTTGTCGGCCCTTGGAAGTATCCATGATCAATAGCAAACATGACCGTTTTTCCTGTATCAGGCCGGAAAATTCTCGACAGGCGATTTTTCATACCCCAATCAAGTGAATGGGCACCTTTAAGAAAAAAACCGTAGTTGTTTACTGGGATATCGGTATAATACTCTTTTGCCTGTTTGTCCTTATCGTATTCCGCCATGATAATGCATCTCCTCTTTTCAGTTATGGTTGTTTCTGTATTTTTTATTATTTAGCGTAAAGCTGCAGCAATATTACCGCCATCTACAGTGGTTATTGAAGCAGTCGTTTTAGTTTCGAGTGCCAGATGCACGAAAACTTCCGCAACATCTTCTGCTGTAACTTCAATCTGCAGGAGGTTTCCAGCCATATACTCCTTTTCACTTAAACCGCGTGCTGTTGAACGGGCTTTTATCATGTCCTCAGTAAGCAGACCGCTACGAATTCTGTCAGCATTAATGCCATTCGATCGTATGCCGTCACGACCATGGTCCAGCGCATACTGACGCACAAGAAACATCGTTGCAGCTTTCGGAAGACCGTAGGGGCCAAAATCAGGGCCCGGATTTACTGCCTGTTTGGAAACATTGAAAAGCAGGACGCCACCGGTACCTTGAAGTTTCATAACTCTTACAGCTTCCTGAGCAATGGACTGGTGAGAAAAAAAGTTGAGTTCAAAGCTTTTTCGAAGCACTTCATCGGAAACTTCGCCAATACGGCCCTGAACCGCGGCTCCTACATTAGAAATGACGATATCCACACCACCAAACCTGCGACAGGCTGCATCAAAAGCCAAACGAACATCAGAGCGAGAAGTAACATCACAGGTTTTGGCAAGAACATTGCAGCCAATATCCTCAACTGCTCGCTTGAGCGCCTCGGTAGTAAGATCAAGAATAACCAGTTCCGCACCTTTGTGACGAAAAGCTTTTGCCGTCGCAAGGCCTATACCGCTTGCCGCTCCGGTTACCATAACGACTTTTCCAGCGAAAACATTGTGATGAACCTTGTTCACCTTCTCCTGCTCCATGTCCCAGTACTCTATCTCAAAAACATCACGATCACTAATAGACTCAAACGTTCCAATAGACTCAGCATCAAGTATGGCATTAGCAGTACTCGTTGCAATATCAGCATTCACAGCCGCAGATTCTGCCGTTTTTCCAAGGCCGAACAGTCCCAGACCGGGTACAAGCACTACCCTCGGAAGAGGATCAATCATGGTAACCTTCAGTCCTGATGCATTCTGCTGTTTTTCAAAGTATGCAGTGTACTCTTCACGATAACGCTGTACAGCCTTTTGTACAGCAATCTTGAATCCTGAAATATCAGTAGCATCCGGGGCAGGAAGTACCAGCGGCTTGTTCTTAGTTCGTATAATAAAGTCAGGGGTCATTGAACCTTTCTGACTCATATTGAGAATATCTACACAGTTAACATAGTCAAGAATTTTCGGTGAAGTACGGAAATCAAGAATAAACTGATGGTATTCACGGCTTCCTGGTAACTTTTCTTCAACAACGGCACCTCTAATGATGGGAGCAATATCTTCCAGCAAAGCAATTGATACTGGAAGTTTTACCAATGGAAAAGTTTTTCTTTTTTCCACAGCAATACGTTCTTCAAGCCTGCTGACAGCATCAATCATACGGTTATAAGCTTCTTTGGCTGTAATACCAAAAGTTACTATACCATGCTTTTGCAATACAAGCCCAATAATTTCAGGATTCGCTTCATAAACCGCAGCAGCTGAGCGAGCAAGGCCAAGACCTGGTTTGATATATTCAACAGAGCCAAAACTTTCACCGAGTGTTTCTCTGCAGATCATTGAACCATTAGGCTGATTGCTAAGTGTAAGTAAAGCAAACGAATGAGTATGAAATATGTAGCAATGCGGCAAAAAAGCGTGAAGCAGCGTTTCAATCGAAGGCATCAATCTCTGCTCTGCCATGTGGTCGGTCAGACTGAAAAGGTTCAAAAGCAACAGGTGTTTGAACTCTTTTGTTGAAAACCGCTGAAGCTCCTCTTCAGTTATCTTGTCATTCCGTTTGAACAGCTGACCAAGTTTACGGAGAGGCTCAAGTTTTACCGGGGTATAATCTTTAGACGTAACTTGGCTAAGATCAACACCGCTTGCTTTAATCAAAAGCACGTTGGCCCGATTGCCAACCATATCCACCAGTTCACACTTAACGGAGGTGTTCCCTCCACCATGCATTACCAGCGAACTTTCACTACCAAGCAGGCGGGAAGCATAGACAAGTTCAGCCAGTTCATAGGGCATATCGGACATATTGCTATGCTCTATGATGGAACGTTGAAGATCAGTATCATTCCAGTAGTTCTGCATAAAAGATCATACTGTTCACACCGTTATCAGGTGTAGATTGTGAAAAAATACAATAAGCCTAAAGGAAATTACCCTTTTAAGAACGTCCTTCCTGTTTTTTTTTATGCCATCCTTCAATAAAAAAACCAGCTCCATATATAATGAGAAAACCAGGAATTACAACAGCGAGAAAAGAGATCTTTTCTCCGCTGGAATGTAGCTGCCCAGAAGACCAGATCATCCAAACAAGCACAGACCATAGAGACCCAACAAATAAACATGTTATGTTCCAGAGTCTATTAAAACCGTATTTCATAACTTACTCGAATATTATAATAGAAATAACCGAACCAATCAGATTCGTCCATCCATGCGAAGTTTACGCTCGTTAAGCTTTTCAAGAATAATCCTTATAAGATACTGGAGAGCATTGATTACATAAGTGAAATAAGCCAGAAAAGCATCCCAAATAAGCACTTCTTGAGGATAACCAAAATATGCTAAAAAGAAATAAAGGAGATGGAAAAAAGCCGCAATGGTGCTTCCGATATCTTCCCAAAGAAACTCTTTGGAGTATACCCATTTATCAAAAATCTCCTTTTCGAAAAACATGCCAGTTATGAACAAAAGAGCAAAAAAGAGGGTCTTGAACAAGATCGCTATGCTGACCCAGTAAAATCCGTTAACAAAAAAACCATTAGCATACAGGGAGGTAGTTGTAAGTCCGGCAATAAAAAATAAAAACTGGATCGGTGCAAGAATAATCTGTATATCGGTCCAGATTGAAGCATTTCGTTTTATCAGTTGTTCAGGGGTATAACGAGGCATCTTCGCTTTACTTTTGACTAATAATTAGTAACAGTAGGATCGAAATTTAAGACTTTAAATATAGCAAAATTAGAAGAGGGAGAGATAAAAAAAACAAGCTTTTACCTAAACGACAATAGCATCAAGGCGCTGTAAAATCAAAATTTATTTTTTACTGAATATGTCCGTAATAGTAAATTACAATCAAAGTACAGGTAGACCTATCTTTTCTTTCCGTCATTTCAAAACAAAGAAATTACTTTGAGAATGCTTAAAACATCTAATATCGACTTGCAGAATGCTATGCATTTAGCACTCAAACTTCTTGGAATACGCAGTCACAGTCGAGAAGAATTGAAACAAAAACTCTTGAAAAAGGGATATACTATTGAACGTATCGAACCAGTGTTAGAAAAGTTGACCACTCAGGATCTACTTGACGACTATGTATTTGGCTCCGAGTTGATAAGAAGTTACTCAAAACGAAAACCGGTGGGAAAACTAAAAATCAGAAATGAACTGAGAAAAAAAGGCGTTTCCGAAACTATTATCGTCAAACTTCTCAACGAATACAATAATTTGACGCACTGCTGGCTAGCTGCTGAAAAAAAAGTCAGAACTTTACATGGAACTTCTAAACCCAACAAAAAAATAAAGCTTGCTCGTTTTTTGCATAATCGGGGATTTGAATGGCAGGAAATTCAACCCGTAATCAAACACTTCTTTAAGGATAGCTCAGAGTTTGAAAGTCTCAGTTAACTGGTTTCACCGTGAACAAGAGAACCTACTTCTTCTCCCTGCAATAATTTTGTAAAATTCCCTCTTACATTCATATTAAGTACCACAATAGGAAGTACATTTTCTTTACAAAGAGTAATGGCCGTCATATCCATAACCCGCAGGTTTTTCTTTATCACATCAAGGTAGGATATTCTCGAAAAAAATTCCGCATGAGGATTTTTTTCAGGATCAGCATCATATATACCATTAACCCTGGTACCTTTAACTATAACATCCGCTTGAATTTCAATAGCCCGTAATGAAGCTGCTGTATCCGTAGTAAAATAGGGATTTCCAGTTCCAGCGCCGAAAATGACCACTCTACCCTTTTCGAGATGTCGTATAGCCCTGCGCCTAATAAATGGTTCCGCCATCTGCTCCATCTTTATAGCTGTCTGAAGCCTTGTAAACACCCCTTTCCGTTCCAGTATATCCTGAAATGCAAGAGAATTTATAACCGTTGAAAGCATACCCATATAATCAGCCTGCACCCTGTCCATTTTTGCGGCAGCTTCAGAAACACCACGAAAAATGTTACCACCTCCTATAACCAATGCTATTTCAGCACCCATCGCTCTTGCCTCCTTGATCTCTTCACCATAGCGTTCAAGCATGTCTGCATTAATACCATAGCCCTCCTTTCCAGCAAGCGCTTCACCGCTCAACTTAAGCAAAATACGCTTATATCTCAGCATATTCTTTTTTCTCCTGAAGAAATGGTTAATACAAGTAAAACGGATATACAAAAAAAAAGCCTCGAAAAACGAGGCTTTTTTCTTTCACTCTCCTAACTGACAGCGAAAAAATTCTATAACATCTACCCGCGCTTCGTGCTTTTTGCTAAAATCGCTGAGAACATTTACAACTTTTGTGTTATTGTCTTTAATAAAAGACTGTTCTAATAACACCACCTCCTGATAATACTTTTCAAGCCGTCCAGCAACAATTTTATCGACAAATTCCTCTTTCTTTCCCTGCCCAAGAGCTTGCTGACGATATATTTCAGCCTCTTTGGTTAAAAAATCATTAGGGACCTTTGATCGACACGTAACAATCGGAGCCGCAGCTGCAACCTGCATAGCAAGATCTTTTGCCAAATCCCTAAGAATATCTGCTTTGTCGGTAGCTATATGAATGATAACACCAAGCCGCGCTCCGGGATGAATATACCCCTCAACAAGACCATCCTGAGCATCATAAAAAACAAGATGCTTAAGATCAATTTTTTCACCAAGCTTACTGGTCATTGTCTTAATAGCATCAGCCACCGTTTCGCCACTGTAGGCTTCACTAAGTGTAAGCTGCAGCAAAGCTTCAGGTGAAATAGCGCGATTTGCAAGAGCAAGATCACCAAGCGCACCAGCAAATACCGTAAATACATCACCACGAGCAACAAAGTCAGTCTCGCAATTCAGTTCAAGAATAACACCAGCTTTACGGTCTTCACTTATTTTAATAATTACAACTCCATCTTTAGCATCTCTGTCCGCCCGCTTTGCAGCAAGAGCTGCTCCTTTCTTGCGCAGATACTCAATGGCTTTCTGCATATCACCGCCTGTTTCATCAAGCGCTTTTTTGCAGTCCATCATACCTATACCTGTTATATCACGAAGCTTTTTAACATCTTTTGCTGAAATCTGACTCATTTAAAATTCACTCTTTTTTATATTATGGATGTAGTTTATTCGCTGATCTCTTCCTCTTCGTTGTCCACGTCCTCTTCATCAAGCTCAGCGAGAACTTCCTGTTCAACTTTCAACTGCCTTGCATTAATAATCGTATCTGCAACAGCTTTTACCATAAGCTGTATAGAACGAATTGCATCATCGTTCGATGGAATAACAAAATCAACCAGCTCAGGATCACAGTTAGTATCAACCATGGCGATAATGGGAATACCAAGTGAGCGAGCTTCCTTGATAGCAATATGTTCTTTTTTAATATCAACAATAAACAGAGCAGCCGGAAGCCTTGTCATTGTGGCAATACCCCCAAGAATCCTCATAAGCTTTTCCCGTTCCCGGCCAAGCATGAGTCGTTCTTTCTTTGTAATCATGTCAAAGGTGCCATCAGTCTCCATCCTATCAATAGAGTTCATCCGTCTGATGCTCTGGCGGATTGTCGAAAAGTTAGTAAGCATACCACCAAGCCACCGTTCACAGACATACGGCATACCGGCTCGTCCAGCTTCTGCCGAAATAATATGTTTAGCCTGTTTTTTAGTTCCAACAAACATAATTTCCTTACCAGTCTGGGCAATGGCCTCAAGGGCCTTAAGTGCTTCATCAGCAAGCACAACAGTTTTCTGCAGATCGATAATATGAACACCGTTCTTTTCCATGAAAATATACGGTTTCATTTTCGGACACCAACGACGCGCAAGGTGGCCGAAGTGTACTCCTGCACGGAGCATCTCTTCTAATTGGAAATACGACATAACTGCCTTTCTGTTGATTTAGTTGTTCCTCTACCATGACTGTACTATCCGGAATCCTGCGTCAAGCGCAGAACACCACCGGAAAGCTTCACCAGAAAACCATCCAAGTGAACATGATATGTGAAATTATTTAATAAGATCTATAATAAAACGAAACCATGTGAATTAACGCTTCGAGAACTGGAACCGTTTGCGAGCTTTTTTACGTCCGAATTTCTTCCGTTCTACCATACGAGGATCTCTGGTCAGAAGTTTTTCTGTTTTAAGTACAACACGAGCAGACTCATCAAACTCGGTAAGGGCACGAGCAATTGCAAGACTTACTGCACCCGACTGACCACTGACCCCACCTCCATGCACATTGATTTTGATATCAAAATCTTCCGTCTTTTCAGTAAGCACAAGAGGACGAAGAGCTTTCTGCCGCTTGTACTCATCTTTGAAATATTCTTCAACCGGTAGCTTGTTAACAATAATCCTACCTTTACCCGGAGACAGAAACGCTCTGGCCACGGAGGTTTTACGGCGACCTACTGTATCGATAACCTCTTTCATTACGTAGTCTTTATAGTTTAGTTTAGCTTCATTTCAACAGGAGTCTGCGCAACATGAGGATGTTCAGAACCTGCATAGACTTTGAGTTTTCTAAATAACTGACGGCCAAGATTATTGTGTGGCAACATCCCCCAGACAGCATGTTCGATAACCTTTTCGGGCTTTTTCTTCAGAACATCCTTGACATGATCAATCTTGACTCCTCCGGGATAGTGAGAGTGTGAAAAATATGTTTTCAGTTCATGCTTTTTACCACTCAAAACAACTTTTGCTGCATTAGTAACCACAATAAAGTCACCAGTATCAATATGCGGCGTAAACTGTGGCTTATGCTTACCCCTGAGAACCTTTGCAATTTCAGCAGCCATTCTGCCTAATACCTGGCCTTCGGCATCAATGATATACCACTTCCGTTCTACTTCTGCAGGCTTGGCCGAATATGTCTTGAAACTTAGCGTCTTACTCATGCTGTTTACAATAAGATTAACTGGACTTTTTCTAAAAAATAAAGTCTGGTAATGTAAATTATTCCGCTTAATTCTACAAATTATACGTTATAGTCTAAATAGAAATTACAGAGAAACCCTGAGCATTTTTTTACCAAAACCGCAAATGTTGTTATGAAACCTTTAATAGCCTTGGTGGGCAGACCCAATGTTGGGAAATCCACCCTCTTCAATAGAATCCTGCGTCAGCGAAGCGCTATTGTAGGCAGTACACCAGGAGTAACAAGAGACCGCCATATTACAGAAGGAGAATGGCAGGGAAAGCAGTTTCTCCTTATGGATACAGGAGGCTTCAACGCTGACGAAGACATTATCAGTATGGCAATGTTAGAACAGACAATGATGGCAATCAAAGATGCCGATATCATTATTTTCATAACCGATGTACGTGCTGGAATTGCTTACGAAGACCTCAAGCTCAGCAGACTTCTTCAGAAAACCTTTCAGCACAAGCAGCTTTTTTTTGCGGTCAACAAAGTTGAATCTCCCCAGCTCTCCATTGAAGCCGCGTCATTTATTAGTACAGGATTCACAAAACCCTATTTTATCTCTGCAAAAAATGGAGATGGAGTCGCTGATCTTCTTGATGATATCCTTGAAGCACTTCCTTCAGCAGAAAAAACACCTGACAAACAGAATAATACAATCAACCTTGCTGTATTGGGAAGACCGAATGTAGGGAAATCAAGTTTTGTCAATGCCCTCCTTGGCTCAAACCGCCTGATTGTATCGAACATACCCGGTACAACTCGTGACGCTATTGACAGCCGTTTTACCCGCAAGCAGCAAGAGTTTATCCTGATTGATACCGCCGGTCTAAGAAAACGTACAAAAATTGAAGCCGGCATTGAGTATTACAGCTCACTGAGAACAGAAAAAGCCATTGAACGTTGCGATGTAGCCTTGGTTATGCTTGATGCAGAACCTGGTATTGAAAAACAGGACATGAAAATCATTAATATGGCCATTGAACGGAAAAAAGGAGTTCTTCTGGTGGTCAACAAATGGGACTTGATCGAAAAAGATTCCAAAACAAGCAAAATCTATGAGGATAACCTTCGATCAAGCATGGGCAACCTTTCCTATATCCCTGTGCTGTTTACCTCAACACTAACTAAAAAAAACCTTTATCGGGCCATTGATACCGCAAAGGAAATCAGCCAAAACCGTTCACGAAAAATCACCACAAGCGTCCTTAACCGCTTTCTTGAGAGTACTCTTGCACAAAAATACCCATCAACCAGAACAGGTAAAGAGCTGAAAATCAAGTACATGACACAGATTGATGCTCAATGGCCGGTATTTGCATTTTTTTGCAATGATCCAGAACTTGTACAGAGTAATTTCATAAAGTTTCTCGAAAAAAAACTGCGTGAACATTTCGCACTTGAGGGAGTAGCAGTTTCTCTGCGCTTCCTTCAGAAATAAATACCACAGCAATAACATTTATCTCACTTTGTTCTACCAATAATTTAACATGAGAAACGTATGTCAGTAATAGTAGAGGAAGCACAGATTATCAAAGCGCTGAGTAGTGTAATAGAACCTGACCTCAAAAAAGATTTAGTCACTCTCGGTATGATAGCAGACGTCAAGATTGATACATCAAACACGGTTTCTTTTACCGTAATACTTACCACTCCAGCCTGTCCGCTTAAAGAACAGATCAAACAATCCTGTATAGACGCAGTCAGAACATACTTACCGGAAGTTAAAGCCATCGAAGTCACCATGAGTTCGAAAATCACCTCCTCATGCAATCACCACAAATGCAATCATAACCGACCGCTGAAAAACGTTAAAAACATCATTGCTGTAGCATCAGGCAAAGGCGGCGTTGGTAAATCAACCTTTGCAGTAAATCTTGCAGTAACACTTGCCAAAACCGGAGCAAAAGTAGGTTTGATTGATGCTGACCTGTATGGCCCGAGTATTCCAACCATGTTTGGACTTATTGATGCAAAAGTGGAAGTTGCGGATAAAAATCTTATCCCGCTGGAAAAATATGGCGTCAAATTAATGTCAATCGGGTTTCTGATTGACACCGATACGGCTGTGATCTGGCGGGGGCCTATGGCATCAAGCGCCATCAAACAGTTGATTAATGAGGTTGACTGGCAAGAACTTGATTATCTGATTTTTGACCTTCCTCCAGGCACAGGGGATATTCAGATTACTCTTGCCCAAACCATTCCCTTGAACGGTGCAATTATTATTACAACACCACAGGATGTTGCTCTTACTGATGTTTCAAAAACAGTCAGCATGTTTCGTAAAGTTGATGTGCCTATCCTTGGACTGGTTGAAAATATGAGCTATTATGAACTTCCAGATGGAACAAAAGACTATATTTTCGGACTCCATGGAGGGGAAATCTTTGCCAAAACCCATGGACTTGAATTCCTCGGCTCAATTCCTATTGATCGACAAATCCGTGAGGGCGGTGATACTGGTACACCTTATGTACTGGAACACCCCCGTTCAGCTACATCAGAAGCAATTAATCAAGCAATGATGACTGTTGTCCGTAGAATTTCCATAACAAATGCTCAGCTTTCAACAGAGCAATCATGAATTTAATATTGTTTTTTTGCACCGATGAATTAATATTAGTGCAGTGAGTATCACAGCAGAAACATTTTCAACCATTACAAAATTATTATACCATGAGTACAAGTAAAGATTATCTACCAAACAGTGACGCGCTTTACGATAGGGTCATTGCAGCAATTGAAACTGTACGCCCTTACCTGCAGGTTGACGGCGGAGACTGTGAACTTGTCGGCATTTCCAAGGATATGGTCGTTGATGTAAAGCTATTGGGGGCATGCGGTTCTTGCCCAATGAGCACACTCACTTTGCGTGCAGGCGTTGAACAAGCGATTAAAAAGGCAAATCCGGAAATTGTACGAGTGGAATCTGTATAATAACTCACCCATCCAGATTTCTCAGTAAAAGCTCCAGGGAATCCTCGTTATTAATAAGAACTTCCCTGGGGCGACTTCCGTCAGCTTCACTGACAATCCCGTTGAATTCCAACTGATCCATCACTCTACCAGCCCGGCTGAACCCCAACCTCAGCCGGCGTTGTAGCAACGAAACACTTGCCTGCTGATGTAGGACCACAAGCCTTGCTGCCTCCTCGAACATATTATCACGACCCTCTTTCTCCTGATTCCCTGATGACTGGGAACTGTTACCTCTCAGCAGATCGGGAGCAGGAAGCAGATACATGTTCTTCAATGCCTGTTGCGAACCAATAAAAGAGGTAATCGACTCAACCTCACCCGAAGATACATAAGGTCCCTGAATACGCATCGCTTTCGGTTGATCGGATGGCTGATAGAGCATATCACCATTACCAAGAAGTTGATCAGCACCGGAACTATCAAGAATAGTTCGTGAATCAACCCTGCTTGCAACCTGAAAAGCAATACGAGAGGGGAAGTTTGCTTTGATAATGCCAGTAATAACATCAACAGAAGGACGTTGAGTCGCCACAATCAGATGAATACCAACTGCACGGGCAAGCTGAGCAATCCTGATAATAGGTTCCTCAACTTCCCGACCAGCAGTAATCATGAGATCTGCCAGCTCATCAATAACAACAACAATGTAAGGAAGAGCATCTTCTGGAAAGCGACGGTTAAGGTCACCAATATTGCGGACACCTGCTTTTTCGAGGGTTTCATATCGAATCTCCATCTCCTTTACGACGCATTTCAGCGCATAAACCGCTTTCTGGGGATCGGTGATAATCTGCTCATCAATTCCAGGAAAACGCATAAGAAAATGATTTTTCAAGTGTTGATACTGAAAAAGCTCAACCCTTTTGGGATCGACCATGACAAACTTGACCTTGTCGGGGCTGCAGGCATAAAGCAAGCTCGATATAATGACATTGATACACACTGACTTGCCAGCACCAGTCGCGCCAGCAATCAGTAAATGCGGCATTACTGCCAAATCGGCAATATAGACTTCGTTAGCTATGGTCTTACCGAGTACAATCGGCAGCTTCATCGTGGTATTCTTGAATTTTTCAACCTGCAGTACCGAACGCAGCCAGACAGTTTTTGGCTTGCTATTCGGAATCTCAACACCAACAGCATTTTTTCCAGGAATAGGAGCAATAATCCTGATTCCTCGGGCTGAGAGTGCCATAGCAAGATCATTCTCAAGAGATTTAACCCTGCTTACCTTTACATCTGGAGCAAGCTCAAGCTCAAACAGCGTCACACGTGGACCAACAGTGGTGGATATTCTCTTAACCTCAATCTTATAGATGCTAAGTTTTTCAAGCAGTTTCCGTTTACTTTCAGCAAGATGATGTTCATCAATATCATCATCATCCTCTGGCACTTTTTCCAAAAGATCAATTGAGGGGAAGCGGTAAGCCTCCCTGTCTTTGGTCTGGACTTTCAAACGACGCTCATCAAGATCAGCCTCTTTTTCGTGAACAGCATGGTGAATAATCATTTCAGGCTCTCCAGAAACCTGAGCCGGTAATACCTGCTCGTCCATCTCACTGGACAGAGATTCCCGACGAGAGGAAAGTCCCTGCATAATCTCATCCTGAGTTGAGGCAACTGACTGATACGGTTTTCCAGATGTCGTAAAATCAGTTTCCAGAGTCGAATTTTTCAGTTCTTCTTGTTTCTTCCTTTTTTCCGCCTGTTTCAGGCTCAAATTTTCGGTTTTTTTTTTCAGTCCGTGATCATCAATCCATACCCTCACAACTGAAACCAGCCTGCTGACATTTTTTATCCCAGCCTTAACTGTTCGGGAAAAAAAAACAAGAATACCCTTTCCCATGTATACAGTAAGAACAAAGGCTAAAACTCCAAGAAAAACCCATGCACCAGTAAAACCAATAACCGTTGACAACATGGCTGCAAGCATTCGTCCGATAGCTCCAGCCATAACATCACCAAACGGTGCCGTAGTAAGCCCAAACATTGAAGCAATAACAACAGAAATAATGATACAGTAAAGAAAAAACCAGAGCGCAGGTTTAAGACTTTTAGACCGCAGAAGCGACCAACCCAGTAAAAAAGTTGATGTTATAGGCAGGATAACAGGATAACCGATAAAGGAACGGATAAAGAATGCCGAAAACCTTGCCCCAAGCAGGCCAAAGGGATTATGAATACTTTCAGCCGCAGCTCTGGCCGCCTTGCTGAAAATGTCGTACCATGCAAGTGAAGTAAAACTTGCCTCATCATCAGCATGAAAATTCAGAAGGGCGCTGATCAAAAAAAGAGAGCCCAACATAAACGCGATACCGATTATCTCCCTTTTTATGGTCGCTTTATCCAGAGAATTTCCTCTGACATCTTTTTGTTTCATTTTCACAGTACCAGTCAATCCAGCGATGTTATAACAAACGGTAAGGTTCTGATCACTCCGGTACAGAAAACCCCACGAACCTCAACAAGAATCGGAGTCCCCGGTTTACTATACTCACGTACAACATTGCAAGTACCTACAGGTTCCTGCAATGTTGGCGAAAGGGTACCACTGCACACCCAGCCAATCTCCTGATGGTCAGTATTATAAACTTTGAACTGTTGACGTGGCAGAGTCCTTCCATCAAGACTGAAACCTGCCACCCCCCGCTTCAAATTGAGCTCAACCTGCTGACAAGCCTCTCTACCGATAAAAGACCCTTTATTCATTTTGACAACCCATTTCAGTCTTGCTTCCAAAGGGTTAGTATCCTGATCGATTTCATGCCCGTACAAAGAGTATCCCATTTCAAGGCGCAACGTATCACGCGCACCAAGACCAACAGGTTTAATACCAAACTCACTCCCTGCATCAAACAATGCTTCCCATAGAGATAAAGCCACATCATTCGGTAAACAAAGTTCTACACCCTTTTCACCCGTATAACCAGTTCGTGCAATAATGAGTTCAGAGCCCTGAAAAAGAGCTTTAGAAAACTGGAATGAACCTAAAGCCTCAACATTAACCGCAGGAAAAACTTTGGCAAGGATATTCATTGCAAAAGGACCCTGAAGAGCTATCAGTGAAAGGCGGTCAGTATAATCTTCGAGTTCAACTCCATCAAAAGCTGAAATATGCTGCTGCAGCCATTCATAATCTTTTTTTGTGTTGCTGGCATTGACAATAAGAAAAAAAGTTTCGTTGTCAATACGGTAAATAATCAAATCATCCACAATGCCCCCATTGGGGTAAAGCATAAGAGTATACAAAGCTTTACCATCCGCAGCCTTTTCCAGATCATTCGTTGTAAGGTACTGGAGGAACTCCTGCGCCTTTGCTCCCTTGACATAAAAATTACCCATATGCGAAACATCAAAAATTCCCGCTGCGTTACGCACAGCCTTATGCTCGGCAATAATACCGGCATACTGAACTGGCATCAGATAACCAGCGAAATCAATGATTTTTGCTCCGGCCTTGTCATGCCAGGAGTACAATGCTGTTTTCTTCATAACTAACCTTTTATTTACTGACCCCTTTAACCTATAAGTGTTACAAACTTAACACAAATTCCATAAAAAATTGTTTCTGTGGTAGAGTGTAGAATCCTTACCATAGCGCAAGAATAGCCAAAATAATAAATTTTATCGTTCCCTCAATAGCTTAGACTATCTAAGAAATTATTTTACAATAATTTAAGCGTGTTTCTTTTAATGTTAACAATGTCAAAGCGCTACACCATCACTACCCGTTCTTCTGGGAATCAGACTCTCTTATCCTAATGTAATAGTGTATGGCTCTATCCTGTAAAATGGGGTTTCGGAAAAAGATACCGAAAGGAATAAAATTAAAAAGAGAATGTAAACAGGGAAAGTTGAATTTTTTAATCTTTTTGGAAGGGAGCATACAGTGCTTACCCTACAAAAAAACAGTTAAACGAAGACATCAGCTTACTGAAGCTTGTTGATAATCAGCCTATGCTTTTAGTCACTGAACGACAAGAACCCTTTCAGTGTCATGTTTGCGGCAATCGCATCATGAGGAATAAGCAGATAAATCCAAGGCTTGCCACCATGTGTTCCGGCAAAATCAGAAGCATTCTTGCACCACTGTACAGCCGCCATTTTTTTGGCAAGAACATCAGCGACTTCCATTTCTTTGCGTGCTTTCGGCTCCAGCATGTATATGGCATCATCTGTTTCAGCAACAAAGTCTGGTTGATATTCCTGCTCCCCGTTCGAAGTTCGATAATAAATCTGGAACTGCCCTCTTGCAGGCCGAAACCACTTTATCGCTTCACGCTCGAGAATGATGGAAAGTTGCCGTTCAGTATCAGAATCAAACTTCTGCACTGGATAAAGGCATTTTGAAAAGCCACCAAACTGAAGTACTCCCCGAAAATAGGACAGCAAGTATAAGAGGGAAAAAACCAATAA
>JBAXLG010000029.1:0-27029 GCA_037134935.1 Chlorobiaceae bacterium
CACGAATAAAATTGAAGAGGCTTTATCCGTCAGTTTAATCTTGACATGACACTAGGCAGAGCCGTCCACTTGATCCGGTTTATCCCATCGTCTATTTCGACTGTATTGTCGTCAAAAGCCGTCAGGACGGTAAGGTCAGCAACAAAGCGGTTTACTTGTGGCCTTGGTCGTCACCATGGAAGGCCAGAAAGAGTTGCTGGGGCTCTGGATATCCCAGAATGAAGGAGCAAAATTCTGGCTTGGCGTCATGACCGAACTGAAGAACCGAGGCGTACATGATCTCCTGATTGCCGCTGTAGACGGATTGGTCGGGTTCCCTGACGCTTACGGCGGGGTTCTTTATTTAGACCGTATTTACTTTATTGGCTCCCAATAACAGCGTTTTGGAGAAACAATCAAGTTTTCTTCTTTAAGAACCTTTATTACTTTGTCAATCACTTTTCGGTCAAGGCCACTTATTTCGGTAATCTTTCCGGCATTTAGTGGTATGCCTGCTTTTTTCATTATTTCTAAAACCGTGTTTTTTTCATCCATCTGTTTTCATTGTTGAGTTAACAATTATTACACTAATCTTTTAGTAAGTTTTAATTTACATGTTTTTCAGCTATAAAATTGAGTGTTGTGGTTTTAAGATGAAAAGACTGTGAAGAAGCTTCATATAGCCATTTGATAAGGGCTTTTTATGCAATAATGGGTTAGTATTTGGTTACTTTTTCCGCCTTGCCAAAGGCAAGTGAGTGATTTTAATGAATAATTACTAATGGAAATAAGATATTGTTGCTGAATAATTAATGTGAAATTTTCACAAGATGAAGTAAGACAAGTAAATGCAGCCAGCTCAATAGAACAATTTGTATGTTGAATGTTGTAGTATTACATTCTTGTTATTTCATATTAAAATAAATAGTTACGCCTTGGTTATAAGCATCAAGCATATATCATACTACTATTTACTATTTTACCCTTTACTTGATAGGTTTTAGTTTATTATTGAAATTAACATATTGTTTTTGGCTAATAAATCATATGAAATATAAGTATTACCCGATGTGAAAAATTTCAAAGAGAAATCACCGTTACGCGATACTTTTTTGGAGTTTATTCCGTCTCTATACCATGCGTTTTTTTTCAGCTTCTTTGTTAATGTGCTTTTGCTTGCACCGAGTGTTTATATGATGGAGGTCTATGACAGGGTAGTGAATAGTCATAGCCATACAACATTGTTGATGCTTACGATTCTTGTAGTATTTATTTATTTGTTGCTTGAATCGCTTGAGTGGGTGCGAAAGCAGATAATGCATGATACTGGAATAGAGTTTGACCGGAGGATCAGATCAAGAGTATTCGGAGCAATTTTTTCTGCAAAACTTTTGAATTTGCCTGGTGTCGGTGCACAGCCTCTTCGTGATTTGAAGACTATCCGTGAGTTCTTACCATCCCAGGCGATGTTGGCTATTGTTGATGCTCCACTTGCTCTGCTTATTCTTGTAATAATGTTTCTGATGAGTCCTGTCCTCGGGTGGTTTGCCTTGGTTGGGGCTCTTGTACAATTTGGGATCGGTATACTCAATGAGCGTCGTATCCGTAAACCTCTTCTGGCAGCAAACCAGAGCGCAATCAACGCTCAAGGTTATGCTGATGGGGTGATTCGCAATGCACAGGTGATTGAATCAATGGGGATGCTTGATCATATTCATAATCGATGGATGATTCGTCAACAGGATTTCCTGATACAGCAGGCAATTGCATCGGATCACGCTGGAACAAATTCAGCCCTATCAAAGCTTGTACAAAGCCTTCTGAGCTCTTTATTGCTTGGAATGGGTTGCTGGCTGACTCTTAAAGGGGAGTTGCATGGTTCAGCTATGATCGTCGGATCTATTCTTGGTGGTAGAGTACTCGCACCTCTGGTGCAGCTTATTGGAAACTGGCGTCAGGTCGAAAATGTGCTTGAGTCATTTACTCGTCTTGATGGACTACTCAAGGAGTTTCCTTTGCCAGAAAAAAAGATGTCGCTACCGTCACCCAAGGGTTTTCTTTTAGTGGAAGGAGTTATGGCCGGTGCACCAAGAAGTTCAGTACAGATTCTCAAAGGAATAAATTTCAGGGTTGCTCCTGGTGGATCGGTCGCCATTGTTGGGCCATCGGCATCAGGCAAAACAACCCTAGCTCGTTTGCTTGTTGGAATTTGGCCAGCAATGCAGGGTAAGGTCCGCCTAGATGGTAATGATGTTTTTCAATGGGATAAGGAGGAACTTGGGCAATATGTCGGTTACCTACCTCAGAATGTAGAATTGTTCGAAGGAACTATTGCTGAAAATGTTGCCCGTTTTGGTAATCCTGATGAAGCAAAAGTGCGTGAAGCTTGCCGAATGGTGGGACTTGAAAGTTTTATTGGAACGTTATCGAAAGGGTATGAGACGCAGATCGGTGATGACGGATCGTTTCTTTCGGGTGGAGAAAGGCAGAGAGTTGCACTTGCTCGCGTGGTATATGGTATGCCCAAGTTTGTTGTACTTGATGAACCAAATGCAAGTCTTGATGAAGCTGGTGACACTGCACTGCTTAATGCAATAAAACTATTGAGAGAACAAGGAACGACTGTGATCGTCATTACGCATCGGCTGAATATTCTTGTATCAATAGAACATATGCTTGTTCTTGTTGATGGTCAAATCCAGCGATTTGGCACTTGCCAAGAGGTAATTGCAGCTTTACAATCTCCACCTCAAAACCAGAAACCTGTACATCATCAGCCATAGAATCAACCCTTATAATGGCGCTGAATTTACCTTATGAAATCTGATTTTTTTAAGCGCAGTATACTCTCTCGTCAATTATGGGTTTTCCGTCGGGAGTTTTTCTGGGTAGGGATTTTTAGCATGATAGCAAATGTGCTGATGCTCACGCCTACCATTTATATGCTTCAGATCTATGGAAGGGTGTTGAAAAGCGGTAATGAACTGACGCTTTTAATGGTGACTTTGTTTCTGATTCTCTTTTATGCTGTAATGGCGTTTGCTGAGTGGTTACGATCACGTCTTCTGGTCAGAGCGGGCATCAGATTTGATGAAGCACTTAACTCGCAAGTTTTTAAGGCGAGTTTCGATGCATATCTAAATCGCACTAAACATAATGTCCTCGAGGCTTTTTCAGATCTTACCAATATCCGACAGTTTTTAACGGCAAACGGTATCATTGCATTTTTCGATACTCCGTGGACACCGATATATATTGCTGTGATTTTTTTGCTCAGCCCTTTTCTGGGGTGGCTTTCTATCTTTTTTGCACTTATCCAGCTGGGGATAACTTGGCAGAGTCACCATCTGAGCAAAAGAGAGATCGAAAACGCAGCTGAAACCGGTAATGATAGCTATCGATATGTGCAAAGCAAGCTGCGTAATATTGAGCCTATTCATGCTATGGGTATGGGAAAAA
The DNA here is from genome assembly GCA_037134935.1 of Chlorobiaceae bacterium. Classification (GTDB taxonomy): domain Bacteria; phylum Bacteroidota; class Chlorobiia; order Chlorobiales; family Chlorobiaceae; genus Chlorobium. Next base: position 3,439 of record JBAXLG010000029.1, read on the forward strand.
ACCTTCGTGATCGGTGGGTCATGTTAAATGACTCAGCGCTGGATATAGCAGAATCTTCTCTTGAACGTCAGCATCGCCAGCAATCATTTGCCAAGTTTGTCCGTTACAGCATGCAGTCGTTGACGCTCGGCGCTGGTGCCCTTATGGTCATTGAAGGAAAAATGTCGCCTGGATCAATGATTGCTGCTAATGTACTGATGTCGAAAGCTCTTCAACCTCTCGATCTTATTGTGGCTACTTGGAAGCCTTTTGTACAGTCCCGTACAGCTTTTCTGCGATTGGAAAAACTTCTTGAAGAGTTTCCAGAGCAAAAAACTGTTGCAAAGCATCAGGAGCCCTTTGGCGAGATCAGGCTTGAGGGAGTTACTGTTCAAGTATCAGGTCGTGAAGCTCCTATTCTGGATAATTTGCATATAATGTTTCCGGCTGGAAAGGTGATAGTAGTACTCGGGCCATCAGGATCTGGAAAATCCACACTTGCCCGATGTATCGTTGGAGTCTGGCCAAATCGAAAAGGGGATGTCCTTATTGATGGCGTTCTGATTGAAAGCTGGAACAAAATGGAACTCGGCCCTCATATTGGTTATTTACCACAGGATATTGAACTATTTGAAGGCACTATTGCTGAAAATATTGCCCGATTTGGTAAGGTTGATTCAATCAGTGTGATCAAAGCTGCCAATTATGCCGGTATTCATGAGATGATTTTACGTTTTCCCCATGGTTATGATACCCAGATCGGTGAAGCTGGCGGAATGCTTTCTGGTGGCCAGCGGCAGAGGCTTGGCCTTGCTCGAGCTATGTACGGCAATCCGGCCATTCTTGTACTTGATGAGCCTAATGCCAATCTTGATGATGCAGGTGAACGCTCACTCCTACAGGCTGTAAGAATACTGAAAGCTGCAGGTAAAACCGTGATTCTTATTACGCACAGGCCTAGTGTTTTTAGTGTAACAGACTTGATCATTCTAATGGACGCTGGAAAAATTGTTCGTTGGGGACCGTGCGATGAAGTCATATCGGCCATGCGTTCTGGAAGTAAAAGCCTTGCTACTGTACCTGCAGCCTGATGTGAATTTTTGAAGTGTTTAATGGAGATTAAGAAGTATGGCAGAAATAACCATAGGCAGAGAAAATAAATACCGCGATACCCGAAGCCCTGTCCGGTTGGGAATATGGGTACTTCTTATCGGGTTTGGGGGGATTCTTCTTTGGACAGCTTTAGCACCGCTTGATGAGGGAGTACCTTGTCAGGGATTAGTCAGTATCGCTACGAAACGCAAGGTTGTCGAAAACTTGCGTGGTGGGAGAATTGAGAAAGTTCACATAAGGGAGGGTCAGATGGTTCGAAAAGGGGAGCTTTTGATAACCCTCGACAGTCAGATGGCAAGAGCAAGGTATGATGAGGTACATCAGCACTATCTTGGAATACGTGCCACTGCGGACAGACTAATTGCGGAAATGCGTGGTTCCCGTTCGATTACTTTCCATTCCGACTTGGTTAAAGAACCTGAAAGTGCTTTGGCGGAGAGCAATATGGAGAATCAGCGTCAACTCTTTCAATCACGTCGTGCGACATTGAAACTTCTCAATGAGCAACTGACTGGTATAAAATCACTTGTAGAAGAAGGATTTGCTCCAATGAGCCAGCAACGTGAATTGGAGTTGAAACTTTCGGAATTCAGATCTGCTACTGCTACCGAGCTGGCACAATTACAACGAGAGGTCAATGCTGATGCTGAAAAAACTAAAGCTCTTGCTGAAGAACTTGCCGATACAGAGGTTCGATCGCCAGCCTCGGGACAGGTTGTAGGGCTACAGGTACAAACGGTGGGTGCAATAATACAGCCGGGCCAGAAAATAATGGATATTGTTCCGAATAATGAGAGACTGCTTATTGAAGCTAAGGTTCCTCCGCATCTGATTGATAGTATTCATAAAGGTTTACCGGTTAGTGTAAGTTTTGCGTCATTTATCCACTCTCCACAGCTTGTTGTACAGGGAGTTGTCGAATCACTTTCAAAAGACATTGTAACTGATCCGCAAATAAGTCCGATGCAGCCTGTTGCTTCTTATTACCTTGCTCGAGTTGCATTAACTCCTGAAGGGCTGAAGTCTCTTGGCCATCGTCAAATGCAACCGGGTATGCCGGTGCAGATCATCATCAAGACAGGTGAACGCTCACTTTTGACTTATCTTGTCGACCCTCTTATCAAACGTATTGCAGTATCCATGAAAGAAGAATAAGATCGCTTTACAGATGCAGTGTTGTTGAGGTAGTTATAGAGATTGTTAACAAAATTTGAAGATTGCTCAGATTATGAAGTTGTTGTTTCGATTGATGATTATTGCTGTGTTAGTTGCCGCTTTGCCGGTTTATGCTGTACCTGTCGATTTATCATCGGCCTATAAGAAAGCCGAGGAGTATGATGCACAAATACGAGCAGCTCATGCAGATAATCTCATATACAAGCAGGAAATCGAGAAGGCAAAAGCCCAGTTTCGTCCAAATATTCGCTTGAGTGCCTCGCGAGGTCGGGACGCTACACAACGAGCTTATAAGGGACAGTATGAACCTGCTCTTTTTTATAATACCATTGGTAACGGAGTTTCAGTGAAACAGTCCGTACTGAATTTAGCAAATATTGCAGAATATAAACAAGCCAAGGCTGTTGTGGCAAAAAGCGATGCCGAACTTCGTAAAGAAGAAGTAAGCCTGATTGTCCGAATAACCGAAGCTTATTGTAATGCTCTCTATGCAGAGGATAATCTCAATTTCAGTATATCCCACACCAATGCTACACTGGAGCAGCTTCATCAGGCAAAAAGTCGCTTCGAAAAAGGATTTGGTACGATTACTGAAATCAATGAGGCTCAGGCCAGCTATGATATGGCGTTCGCCGAAGGTGTTGAGGTCGCCAACCTTGTTGAGTTCAATCGCAGGGAACTGGAAAATCTTATCGGAGTTTATCCTGATGAGCTCTGTAAACTTGCACCTGAAAAATTGGCTTTAACACGTCCTGAGCCGTTCAGTTGCGAATCATGGGTTCTACAGGCTCTTTCGGGTAATCCTCTGCTTATTGCAGCTCGTCAGGAACTGCAGATTGCGAAACGAGAGATTGAAATACAGCGGGCAGTTCGTTACCCAACAATTGATCTTGTTGCGGGTAAAAACTATTCAGAGAGTGAAAACAATTACTCAATCGGTTATAGTTATGATACTTATTCGGTTAGTATTCAGTTAAGTATGCCAATGTATACTGGTGGGTATACCAGTGCATCAATACGTCAGGCACAGGCAAAGTGGCTGAAAGCAGTGGAACAACTCAGCGGTCAGGAACGAGGTGTTGAGTCAGAAGTTCGTAAGTACTATAATAGTGTCATTAGTAGTATTGCTCAGATTCATGCCTATGAACAGGCGGTAAAATCGGGAGAAATTGCTTTTACTGGCACAAAAAAAGGATTTGAGGTAGGTCAGCGAACCAATGTAGATGTACTTGAAGCCGAAAGAAAACTTTTATCAAGTAGGCGGGATCTTGCAAAATCGCGCTATCAGTATATTCTAAACCATCTGATGCTAAAACAGAGCGCAGGAACACTTGATCAAAGCGATATTGATGAGGTAAACGGTTGGTTGGATGTTACGAAAAAAATAATTGGAGGTATTACACCTATTCATTCTTTAAGCGATAGATTAATTAGTAAATCATAACCTTTTCAGGGAGTAAGTAAAATGCAAACTATCTATTCTGACGGAATTGCTAACATCACACTTATTGACGGTATTATTCGTTTTGATCTTGTCAATATTTTACGAATAGAGAAAGATGATGCTAACATCAGGCCTGTTGCAGCTGTAGCACTTTCCGTTCCTGCACTTCTTAGAACACACGACCAACTCACAAAAGCAATCGATAAGCTTGTTGAAGATGGTATTTTAAAAAAAACGGAAACAGCAGCTCCGCTTAACCAAAACACATCACATTCTTAAAAGATCTGAATAAAGTACACTTCACATAACCAGCAAATGATATTATTCTCTTGTTATGTGAAGTGTACTTTATCATTAAGCCCTATTTAGTTTTGTCAAGTCATCTCATGCTTGTCGTGGGCGTTTTTTATAATTTTAAAATTTCAGGTAGTCGTTGAATACTAAATTCCAATTGTTATGAACATCCTCTTTACTTGTTCGGCAAAAACATGGGGTGGAAACGAGACTTGGGTGTTGAATGCCACGCATGTTTTGCGACAACGGCATAGGGTATTTTTAGCATACAGGAAGCCAGAAATCGGAGACCGTTTTTCCATCCCTAAATATTGGCTACCGTTCAGGCATGAAGCCGATCTACAATCGCTTTGGCAAATTGTTTCCATTATTAAGACGCAACGCATTGATGTGGTTGTTCCGACTAAACGGAAAGAATATTTTCTAGCGGGAATGGCCTGTAAGTTGACCGGAGTAAAGAATATCATAATCCTCGGAATCGTCCGGGATCTGAAAAACACTGTTATTAACAACCTAATATACAACTGGCTGGCCGATGGTATAATGGTGAATGCTCAGATGATCAAAGATGTTCTGCTCTATTCTTCCTATATGAAAGCAGAAAAAATAGCGGTCATACCAAACAGCATTGCGATTGATGTGGAAAGTGTTCAGGCGGCGCCGAAAAAATTCGATTTTACCATATCCTCTTTGGCTGAGCTCAGCACAAGAAAGGGATTTGACTTTCTTCTCAGGGGTTTTGCTTGTTTTATCAAACAATATTGTATTACTAATGCAGGGATAGTAATCATAGGATCAGGTAACGAGCTCGAAAACCTCAAGCTGCTTTCTATAACACTCGGGATCGAACATCTTGTAATCTTTACTGGATTTCTCAAAGATCCATACCCGTACCTATTATCGAGTACAGTTTTTGCCATGACCTCAAAAAACGAAGGTATTCCGTATGCCATTATAGAAGCCGCCCTGCTTGATAATGCTATCATTACAACAAAAGCTGGAGGAATTGAAGAGCTGTTAAAGGATAATAAGCATTGTCTTTATGTGAGTTACGCTGATGAATCACTTTTCGCATCTCAATTATACCGTCTGTACAGCGATGCTACACTGAGAAAACAACTTGCCGAAAATGCTCATCAGGCTGCTATTGCGAAGTTTTCGCTTGAAAAGATGGAAATGGATATGATCGGCTTCTTTCAGGAAATACAGAAAAAAGGTTTTTATCTAAAAAAATCAAGGACAGCGCGAAAAATCCCTATCTGACAAAACAAACAAAAATATGATATATCCGTATTGGATAAGGGTGTTTATTTTTCATATTTTATTGATATATAAATAGTTAATATTTTTTTAAACCGATTCTCGGTAAAGTGTTCGCTAAATAGCAAACAGTAGCGAACAACGGCGGACATATCCGCTATTCGAAAGGTTATTACTGTTTAAAATAACTTATTCTGCAATAGCTTTATACTGTCTCCGATGACCAGTTCAGTTTTATGCGCTTTCTCGGGTTGAAAAAAAGTGCTAAAGTGCCCGACAGTAAGACTTAAAATGTTCATCATTTGATGAACATGGAATAAGCGTTATTTTCCGCTATTATTTTTTCCTTACGTGTAAGCTGTCGTTTTTTTTGGATAATAGAGTTAACTGTTTTGCGTTTTTTTGTCATGGGAACTATCTGTATTGAATTTGTAATCATTTCTGAATCGTGACTAATTTTTCCCATGCTTCAGTTGTAATAAAGCCTGAACGGGTTTTTGTTGTTGGTGCTACTGGCTATATCGGCAAGTTTGTTGTTCGTGAACTGGTTGCCAGAGGGTATGATGTTGTGAGTTTTGTCCGTAATCGTTCCGGTATTGGCGGTGCGACTTCTGCTGCTGAGGTTCGCACTCAGTTGAAAGGTTCGGAAGTGCGGTTTGGTGATGTGGGCAAAATGGATTCTCTGATGAACAGCGGTATCAAGGGAGAGCGTTTTGATGTGGTTGTTTCCTGCCTGACCTCTCGTAATGGAGGAATTAAGGATTCATGGAATATTGACTATCAGGCTACACTTAATGCGCTTGATGCGGGCAAAGCTGCCGGAGCAACGCATTTTGTGCTGTTGTCAGCTATCTGTGTTCAGAAGCCGCTGCTTGAATTCCAGAGAGCAAAACTGAAGTTTGAGAAGGAGTTACAGGAGTCGGGACTGACATATTCGATTATACGGCCAACGGCATTTTTCAAGTCTATTGCCGGCCAGGTTGAAAAAGTGAAAAACGGTAAACCCTATGTGATGTTTGGTAATGGCGAACTGACTTCCTGCAAACCGATTAGCGAAGCGGATTTGGCACGTTTCATGGCCGACTGCCTTGAAGATCCTGCACGGCAGAACAGGATTCTACCTATTGGTGGGCCGGGCAAGGCGATTTCTACAAGAGAGCAGGCCGAAATGCTTTTTGAACTTCTCGGTCGCAAACCGAAGTTCAAGAATATGCCGATTGGGATGTTCGACGTTATTATTCCTGTATTGAGTGTACTTGCAAAGTTTTTTCCGAAACTTGAAGATAAGGCTGAGTTTGCTCGTATTGGCAAATACTATTGTTCAGAGTCTATGCTGGTACTTAATCCGCAAACGGGAAAATACGATGCCGATATGACGCCTTCTTATGGCAACGATACGCTACGCGATTTTTTCATAAGGGTATTGAAAGAGGGTGTTTCTGGGCAGGAACTTGGTGAACATTCGATTTTTTGAAGTTCGATGAGTGATGGATAATCAGTTTGAAGCTGATGAACAAGGTTTTTTAATACAAGCTTGTTCAATAAATACAATCCAACAGAATTTATTTGGATTTGTTAATTTTTTTGGAATTTATGCATGCAGGGTTTTCAGGGCAATCCCTGCTTTTTAGCGTTATTTATTCAGGATGGGTTATGACAATAAGGCTTTACAATCTTTCCGCGGGTTATGATCGCCATCCAGTAGTTCATCATGTTGATTGTTCGTTTACTGATACCTCGTTGACGGCTGTAGTGGGTCCGAATGGTGGAGGGAAGAGCACTCTACTGAAAACCATTTCTGGTCTGGTACCGCTGATGACGGGGAAAATTGATTTTGGTGATATCAAGCCTAATGAAATTGCCTATCTGCCACAGCAATTCGAAATTGATCGTACCTTTCCGATTAGTGTTCTTGGAGTTGTTATGCTGGGGCTTTGGCCCAGAATTGGTGCTTGGGGCCGTATAAGGAAATCGCATAAAAATGAGGCCTTACAAGCTTTGGAGCAGGTTGATATGGTAACGTTTGCGCAGCGACCAGTTATTGCGCTTTCAACAGGCCAATGGCAGCGTGTTTTGTTCGCACGGCTTATTCTGCAACGAGCACGGTTAATTTTGCTTGACGAGCCTTTTGCTGCCATTGACGGGCATACGACGCTTGACCTTATGCTGGAGTTGAAACACTGGCGGCAGGAGGGTGTTACGATTATCTGCGTCATGCATGATCTTCATTTAGTTCGCGACCATTTTCCGCAAGCAATAGTTTTGGCAAGGGATTTAGTTGCATGGGGTGATACAAACGATGCTCTTTGCAGGGAAAATCTTGATCGTGCTTTGTGTCTGGCCGGAAAATGGACTAATAGTGCGGAAATGTGTGAAACCAATGGGGAGAAGAATCACTGGTATGACCATTGATTTTTTTGGAGACCCCGCGATGAAACGCGCCTTGATTGGTGCTGTTTTAGTGTCGTTGAGCAGTGTTCCGCTTGGAGTTTTTCTCGTTCTTCGGCGTATGAGCTTGATAGGAGATATTATGGCGCATGCTATTTTACCTGGAGTGGCGGTAGCTTTCATAATGTATGGCATGTCGATACCAGCGATGAGTATTGGAGGATTGATTGCAGGTTTAACGATTGCTCTGTTGGCAGGATTAGTTTCGCGTGTTACGGTTTTGCACGAAGATGCTTCTTTTGCGGCATTATATATGATTGCTGTGGCTGCAGGTGTTATGATGATTGCACTTAACGGTAGCCCACAGGATTTGGAAGATATTCTTTTTGGAGATGCCAAATCTTTGAATGATCATCTCCTTTATTTAATGGCAACTGTCAGTGGTGTGACACTGTTGACTCTGGTGTTTATCTATCGGATGCTGGTTGTTGAGTCGTTCGATCCCGTTTTTCTGCGTTCGGTTGGGGGTAAAAGCTGGTTGGTTCATGCTATTTTTCTGACACTGACTGTTTTGAATATGGTCGAAAGTTACCGTGCAATGGGTACGTTAATGTCGGCAGGACTTATGCTTGTTCCTGCTATTGCTGCACAATTCTGGGCGCAAAGCCTTCGTGCAATGCTGGTTATATCTATGTTTATGGCTATAACTGGAGTGTTTACCGGGCTGATTATAGCTTTTACGTATAATGTACCATCTGGCCCAGCTATTATCTTGATTATAGGCGGATTCTATCTGTTATCATTGTTGTTTGGGCGTTTTGGAAGTGTGAGGGCACGTTATTTCCCATTCCCGCATTTATCGCAATAAGTTTTGAACTCGTTACCAAATTACGCAGGAATACTGAGAAAAGCCCACTAGGCAAAAGAAGTGAATAGTGGGCTTTTACTAATTATTCGCCTATTTCATCCCTTAGTGCTTTAGCTGCCCGGAACTTGACTGCTTTTCTCGCGGGTATTGTAAGGGGTTCGCCAGTCTGGGGGTTTCGTCCCTGCCGTTCGGCTCTTTCAACAGTTGTAAATGTTCCGAAACCTGCAATAGCTACATCTTCGCCATTTTTGAGTGATGCTTTTACTGCATTAACAAGAGCAGTTAGAGCACGATCCGAATCTGCTTTGGTCAGATTGGTTTGTTCCGCAATTTTTTCTACTAATTCAGCTTTAGACATGGGATGGATTTTTAAGGGTTTTAGTAAATCAAAAACATCTTTTTGTCAATAGGGAATTTTAAGTAGGCTGAGCACCTGACTGTTATGTCACTAAAGAGCAATATCTTGAAGTTCAATACTTCTAGAAAAGATAGTTTCAGTTTTTTAAGCAGTGACATCTAATATTAGTCATTCTGCTGATTTTTAACTGCTTTTTTTAATAAACTGGAATATTTTCAGGTTTACCAATTTTTCATAAAAAAAACATGAAAATGCTCTTTTTGCTTGCTATTTTTTCTAATTTCTGCGTACTTATGAAGTTTTTTTGATGTAGGATAGTGAAAAGGGGAGTAACTTGCCTCCTCTGTACCACGATTCAAAGAAGCGTTGCTTTGAATTGGCTACTGTAAAAAGATAATTGATAAACGGGTTCACTCAGAGAGGTATGGCACTTAATTTGTTTACCAGCAATCGAATGGAAGCTCTTGTTGATAAACTTGGCAAAACTCTTTGTAAACCGTTGGCCTCGCCATTTACCAAGGAGATTATTGTTGTTCAGAGCCGAGGTATGCAACGTTGGCTTTCCATGACTCTTGCCTCTCATTTCGGGATTTGGGCTAACTGTCATTATCCGTTTCCGAATGCAATGGTTACTGAGCTTTTCACAACCCTTTTTTCGCCATTCCCGGATTCAGATTTTTTTGATTCCGAGGTGATGACATGGAACATAATGCAACTCCTTCCGGAACTGCTTGCAAGTGAATTTTTCAGCACACCGCGGCATTATCTTTCGGATGATCATGATGGCTTGAAGCTTTTTCAGCTTTCCGAAAAAATTGCCTATACCTTTGACCAGTACACTATCTATCGTCCGGATATGCTTGCTGAATGGGAGAATGAAAAATTACGGGCAGGTAAAGATGATTGGCAGGCAATTCTTTGGCTGAAACTGATATCGGCAAATAAAGGAGTACATCGTGGAAAGCTGAAGGAGCAGTTTTGCCAGAAGTTGAAGCACTTTCCTCCGAGAGTAACATTTCCAGAAAGAATAACTCTTTTCGGCATTTCATACCTTCCTGAATATCATCTTGACTTGTTTTCAGCTGTTTCGGCAGTAACGGAGGTAAATATGTTTCTTCTCAGCCCCACCCGTGAATACTGGGGTGATATTATCTCGAAAAAGGCGAGTTCAAGGTTATCTCCGCAGGAGCGGATCTTTCGTAGTGAGGGAAATCCTCTTTTGGCTTCCCTTGGTACGGTTGGTCGGGATTTTTCTGACATGATTCTTAATTTGAGCGAAACTACTTATGCACAGGAAGATCTTTATGAGGAACCCGGCGAACTGACGTTGCTACATTCCATTCAGTCTGATATTCTGAATCTTTCCGGCTCTGGAGACAATGGTGTTAACCGGAATCTTGATCCCGGAGACCGTTCAGTGCAAATCCATTCTTGTCACAGTCCACTGCGTGAAATAGAGGTACTGTACGATAACATTCTCTCTATGTTTGAAAAGCAGAGCGACCTGACTCCCAGGGATATTGTTGTAATGGCTCTGGATATAGAGAGCTATTCTCCGTATATTTCAAGTGTTTTTAGTCGAGGAGTGAGTGGTTTTGCTCCACTTCCTTATTCGATTGCTGATCGAAGGATGATGAATGAAGGAGAGATCGCTGCAGCAGTACTGAAAGTGCTTGATCTTCATGGTAGCCGTCTCGGAGCATCGGAACTGTTTGATCTTATTGCTTCGCCTCCTGTCAGGCGTCGTTTTTCAATTAATGAGGAAGAGCTTGCGATAATTCGGGGCTGGATTGAAAAAATCAGAATACGGTGGGGAATGGATGAAAGAGATCGCACTTTGAGGGGGTTGCCTTCATACCGTGAAAATTCATGGAGGGCCGGTCTTGACCGTCTGCTGCTTGGTTATGCCATGCAAGATGAAAATGAGTTGTTCAAAGGTATTCTTCCGTTTGACGACGTTGCGGGTTCTGCTGCTGAGATGCTCGGACGGTTTTCGGAATTTATCAATACAGTTGATACGTTTGTTCAAACTCTTGATTACCCTCGTTCGCTTCGTGGATGGCAACGTCATTTTCAGGATCTAATCAAAGCCTTTATTTTGCCGGCAGATAATTCTGAACGGGAATATGCTGCAATTGTAGCTCTTGCCGAAAAGATTGGTAATATTGCAGGGATCACAGGTCACAGTGGTGATGTTGGGAGTGTAGTGATGCTTTCCTGGCTCAGAGCCAGACTTGAACAGCATGAGCAGGGATTAGGATTTATGACGGGGGGAATAACTTTTTGTGCCATGCTTCCCATGCGAAGCATCCCATTTAAGGTTGTTGCATTAATCGGTATGAACGACAGTGCTTTTCCGCGCCAAAGTCGTTCTCCTGGATTTGACCTTATTGCGCTGTATCCTCGTCGGGGAGACCGCTCTCTACGCAATGAGGATCGTTATCTCTTTCTCGAATCTATTCTTTCAGCTCGTGACCTGCTTTACATAAGTTATGTTGGTCAAAGTATAAAGGATAATAGCGATATTCCTCCATCCGTACTTGTCAGCGAACTGCTTGATGCTGTTCGGAGAACTTTTTGTCTTTCTTCAGGAGCTTCTGTTGAGAAGCAGTTGGTGGTAAAACACCGCTTACAAGCATTCAATGGTGAATATTTTACAGAAGGGTCTTCTCTTTTTAGTTATTCGATAGAGAATTATCGGGCATGTTTGGCGAAAGAAAGTGGTGTAAATGGATCTCAGTCTTTTATGAGTGCTCCTCTTGCAGAACTTTCGGAGGAATGGAAAACGGTGCCACTAACGATGCTTTTACGCTTTTATGATAACCCTGCTCGTTTTTTTCTTGAACATCGGCTCGGTATCCGATTTGAGGGAACCGTGCAGCCTCTTAATGATCGAGAGTCTTTTTATTTGCAGGGTCTTGAACAATATATTATTAAGCAGGAACTTCTCGAAGCAATACTGCGGGAGCAAAATGTAGAGGTAATGCTTCCATTGTTTCGTAGTCGTGGACTACTGCCACCAGCAAGGCACGGCAAGTGTCTTTTTATTGAAATGGTTACTGAGGTTAAAGAGTTTGCCTGGAAAATTAAGCAGAAAACTGGATCAGGCGGCTTACTCGAACCACTTGAAATTGATCTGCGACTTGGCGAGTTTCGCCTTACGGGAAAGCTTGATAGGCTGTGGCCGAAGCAACAATTACATTACCGTTGCGCAAAGATAAAACCTCAAGACCGAATGAGAAGCTGGATAGAACATCTTGTGCTGAATACGGAACAGCGTACAGGGTATCCAGAAGAAACACTGCTTCTCATGGTTGATGATGCCAAGCGTTTTACTGTTGTTCATGATTCCTCAATGCATCTTGAAAAGCTTCTGCAGCATTACTGGCGTGGTCTTATGATGCCTTTGCCTTTTTTTCTTCGCTCTTCTCTTGCTTATGCAGAGAAGGATGAAGAGAGTGAAAAGTTGAAAGCGGCACGCAAGGAGTGGATGGACAACGGATTCACTAATCATCTTGGTGAGGGATCCGATCCAGCTATTCATCTTTGTTTTGGTTCCTCTGATCCGTTTAACGAAGCTTTCAAGTCACTTACCGATGAAATTCTCATACCCATGATGCAATCGGAAAGGAAAGCTGAGTAATGAAAAAGCTGGACTATACTTTTGTTGGTCTTTCAGGGATGAACTTGATTGAGGCAAGTGCTGGCACCGGAAAAACCTATGCCATTGCATCGATTTATCTCAGGTTACTTATCGAAAAGAAATTGACTCCCGACCAGATTCTCGTTGTGACCTATACTGAGGCTGCAACGCAGGAGCTTCGTTCAAAAATCCGGAATCGTATTACTGAAGCACTCAACATTAGTGTAGAACATCTTGGCGAGGATCCTTTTCTTGAATCTCTGTATCGAAACAACAGTTGTAATGGCCAGAAAGAGGTAAAGGAAATCTTGGAGCGCTCTCTCGGAGCGTTTGATACGGCATCAATTTTTACCATTCATGGCTTTTGTTTAAAGGTACTTCAGGATAACGCTTTTGAAAGTGGTTTACTCTATGATACCGAACTGGTTACGGATCAGTCAGAGTTTCTTCAGGAAATTGCCGATGACTTCTGGCGTATGCATTTTTTTACGGAATCGGCACACCTTCTCGGCTATGCATTGCAATACAAGGCTTCTGATGTATTCAAGAAGTTATTGATTGGTATTAATTCTTCTACAGGGATAGAGATTATTCCTGATTTCAGTGATGAGGAGATCAAGACTCTGGAAAAAGATTCTCGTCAGGCTTTTAGCGCGGTATGTCGCATTTGGCAAGATGAACAAGCTTTTATTAAACAACTATTACTGACCGATAAAGCGTTAAAAAGGTCGGAAAATACCTATCGCATTGACCGGCTTGAACCATTGTTTGATAAAATTGATGCCTTTGTTGCCGGAGGAAATCCTTATGATCTTTTCAAGGAATTCGAACGCTTTACTGTCAGCGGGATTGAGAGTGGAAAAAAAATAAAAGGTATTTCTCCGCAACATCTTTTTTTTGAGAGTTGTGAGCTGTTGCATGTTGCAGTGGAACAACGGTTTCTTGCCCTGCAGGCTGAACTGGTGAGGTTTTATGGCAGAAATCTCCAGTTGCGTAAGATGGCTGAAAACGTACGTTTTTTTGACGATCTGCTTGATGATCTTTATAAAGCACTTGCTTCTGAAAATGGGGATAAAACTTTATCTGGAATACTCAGGGAAAAGTACCGCGCCGCACTTATTGACGAGTTTCAGGATACCAATTCTGTACAGTATGAGATTTTCAGAAAAATTTATGCTGGTTCAGATAATCCTCTTTTTCTTGTTGGAGATCCGAAACAGGCTATCTACAGCTTCCGTGGAGCAGATATTTTTGCCTATATGCTTGCTGTCCGTGAGGTGAGCAACGATCGTCAATTTACCCTGACGGAGAACTGGCGTTCATCTCCCTTGCTTCTTCAGGCATTTAATACTTTGTTTGACAATTCCCGACAACCATTCGTTTACGATAAAATAGTTTACCATCCGCTTTCAGCTAGTATCCGGAAAAATGATGCTTTTCGCAGTAATAATATGAATGGAGCACCTCTCCAGCTTTGGCTTATGGACTCCCGGAATAAAAAAAATGGAGTCCTGACGGTTGATCAAGCCTCCATTATTGCATCCGTAGCTGTTGCCGGGGAAATAGCCCGACTTCTTCATGAGGGACGAGAGGGGAAAGCGTTTATTGGAGATAAGCCTGTTGTAGCAGGAGATATTGCTGTTATTGTACGCACGCATCGTCAAGCAACAATGATTCTTGACGCGCTCAGGACAAAAGGAGTTGCGGGGGTCATGCGGAGTGATTTAAGTATTTTCAGATCACAGGAGGCTGGTGAGGTAAGAATTCTGCTTTCTGCTCTCTGTGAACCTGGTAACGAATCGAAGGTCAGGGCCGCACTGGTAACAGATATTCTTGGCCGGTCAGGTAATGATATCGCCCTTTTTAACCAGGATGAAGCATCTTCGGTGGCATGTCTCAAGCAGTTTCGCGCCTACCATGATATGTGGCTTGAACGAGGATTTATTGTTATGAGTCGTGACCTCATGGCAAAAGAGAAGGTTCGTGAACGGTTGCTTGGTTATCCTGATTCGTCGGGGGAGCGAAGGCTGACTAATCTGCTGCACTGTTTTGATCTGTTGCATCAGAAAGAACATGCAAACGGTTTTGGGATGGAAGGGCTTGCAGCATGGTTCAGTGAAATGTGCGGTACTGATGAATGTACAGATGAGTACCAGATTCGACTGGAAACCGATGAAACGGCTGTGAAGATTGTTACTGTTCATATTAGTAAGGGGCTTGAATATCCTGTTGTATTCTGTCCGTTTCTCTGGGGAGGAGTTAACATTACTGGAAAGGTGATTATGTTCCATAATGAGAACGGACGGCTTGTAAAGGATTTCGGCTCGCCAAATTTTGAACATCATCAGGTAATTGCGGCAAAGGAATCGTTGGCCGAAAGTCTGAGACTCCTTTATGTTGCTATTACGCGAGCACAATACCGCTGTTATCTGATTACTGGAAAAACACGCTCTGATCGCTCGCCAATCGATTATCTTCTTCACGTCCCGAATGAGAAGCGAAAGGCTTTTGACCCTCTTGCTTTGCTTGCTTTTGAGTCTGCAACTTTAACGGCAGAGGAAATGGCTTGCCAGCTCCAGGCGATTGCGGAAAGCTCAAATGGTGCAATCGGATTCAGCACGATAACTCGTCAGACTTTTGAATGCAACAGTTCAGTTACTCCTGTGACGGCAAAGAGAGGTGGATTTTCTCTTGTAGAACCAATTTTCAGAGGTAAAATTGAAACCAGTTGGCGAGTTTCCAGTTTTACCTCTTTAAGTTGTCATGAGCCGACGATTTCCGAATTGCCAGACCGTGATGAGCGTGAGGTACCTGCAGTACCACTATTACCTTCTTCAGTTGCGGAAAAAAGCATTTTCACTTTTCCACGTGGAGCTCAGGCGGGTATTTTCATGCACGGGATTTTTGAACATTTGAATTTCACTTCTCCGACTGACCTTGAGATAAGTGGGCATGTTGAAAAAGGACTTGAACGGTACGGATACGATTCGGATTGGGAGCCATATATTACCGGTATGGTGCATAATGTGCTTTCTACACCTCTGGCATCAAAGGATGGAATGTTTACTCTTGGCTCCCTCCGAAGCGGGAGCTGGATTACGGAATTTGAGTTTTTTTTCCCTTTAAAGTTTGTTACTCCGGCAATTCTTGGGAAGGTATTTTCACGTTATGGCATTATGACTGCCGGTACTGACCTTTCCATTTTGGCATCGATGCTTCAGTTCCGACCAGCAAAGGGTATTCTTATGGGGTTTATGGATATGGTATTTGAAAAAGGTCAACGCTATTACCTTATTGACTGGAAATCAAATCATCTGGGCAACTCTATCGACGATTATCGTTATGTGTCAATAAAACATGTTATGGAAAAAAATCTTTATCATCTCCAATACCTTCTTTATACCGTTGCTCTCAACCGATACTTGTTGCTGAAGGTTGAAAACTACAGCTACAGCAAGAATTTCGGAGGAGTACTTTACTTTTTTCTTAGGGGGGTTAATCGGGAGCAGGGTGCAAAAAGCGGTATTTTTCGAGACTATCCGTCAGAAGAGTTGATTGAAGAGCTGACCAATATTCTGATTGAAAAGGGAGAATAACAGGTGAGTATAGATTATCAGGAACGTTTAATCGATCACCATTTTGCGGCGTTTATTAAAAGAGTGAGTGGTGGTGCTGAGGATGATCTTTTTTCTATTGTCGTTTCTTTGGCAAGCAATGCTGTTGGGAAGGGAAATATCTGCCTGAACCTTAGTGATATTGCTGCTCAAAATATTGTATTTGATGGTAAAATTGTAAAGCTTCCAGAAATAGAGGAACTCAAGAAGTTGCTGATGTTGTCTTCTGCCGTTGGCGCTCCGGGGCAGTTCCGGCCTCTGGTGCTTGATACGGACGGACGGCTTTATCTCTATCGCTACTGGCGTTATGAGCAGAATTTTGCAGGAATACTTCTCCAAAAAGCAGGGGCTGATGCTGGAGTTATTAATGAAAATCTGCTGTGTGAAGGTCTGGAACGGTTTTTTCCTCATCTTGCTGATGAAGAGCATGATTGTCGGAAAGATGCGGCCAAAGTTGCCTTGCGCACGCAGTTTTGCGTCATATCTGGGGGGCCAGGTACAGGCAAAACGTCAACAGTTGTCAGGATACTTGCGCTGTTACTGGAACAGCAGGGAGGCATGAAAATGCGGATCGCCTTGGCAGCACCTACTGGGAAAGCGGCGGCACGCCTTAAAGCTTCCGTTAACAATATCCGGCAATCGCTTGACTGTTCTGATGAGGTCAGAAAAGCTATTCCTGATCAAGTTGTTACAATTCATAGGCTGCTTGGTCCTATTTCCGGATCGGATCGTTTCCGATATTCAGTTATGAATCCGCTTCCTTATGATGTGGTTATTGTTGATGAGGCGTCAATGGTGGCGCTGCCGTTAATGAATTCACTTATGGGGGCTCTCAGCCCCAATGTTAGGCTTATACTGCTTGGCGACAAGGATCAGCTGGCTTCAGTTGAGGCTGGAGCTGTACTTGGTGATATCTGCCTGGCTGGAGAAGAGTACCCGGCTTCTTCTGTTGCGCGATCAGTTGTCATGCTTGAAAAAAACTTCCGTTTCAAGGTTGGGAGCCACATTAGCGCTATCAGTCGGGAAGTTAATGCTGGAAGAGGGCGGGAAGCACTTAATCTTTTGAGAGATTTCTATTCAGTCGGAATTGCCTGGCGTAATGTTGCGAACCGTGAAACACTGCGAAAGCTTCTTAAAGAGAGAGTGCTCGATGGATATGGCAGTTATTTTGAGGCGTCTTCACCCGGTGAAGCTTTGGAGAGATTTGATCGCTTCAGTGTACTGTGTGCCATTCGTGAAGGGTTATTTGGTGTAAATGGTATCAACAGAGAAATTGAAAGCATTCTTGGTGCCGCAAATCTGATTACAAAAACCGGACTCTGGTATCCCTGCAGACCGATCATGATTACGGCAAATGACTACACCCTTAATCTTTTCAACGGTGATATAGGCATTATTTTTCCAGATCCCGACAATGAACATGAGCTCAGGGCTTTTTTTCCTTCTCCAGATGGGGGAGTTCGCAGCATATCGACTATACGATTGCCGCAGCATGAAACAGCCTTTGCCATGACAGTTCATAAAAGCCAAGGTTCCGAATTTAGCCACGTACTCATTCTTTTGCCGCCGGTCGATTTTGATATACTGACAAGAGAGCTGATTTATACCGGCATAACTCGGGCAAAAGATAGTGTTGAAATCTGGGGAGATGAGGAAGTGTTTTGCGCTGCAGTGAAAAGAAAGACGGTACGTAATTCCGGTTTAATAAAAGCTCTGCTGCAACAAATGTAAATATGAGCTGGCGAGGATTTATTAATTACAGCATTAACTCATCTTTATACTTTTAGTTATTGAGTATTCGGCATCTAATCAGTGAGAGTTGTCGTGTCTTGAAAAAAACCTTAAAGATAGTGTAGAAACTGACTTTGTAATGTTGACATAGAATTGTAAATTCCGGCCGGATTGAGTGGCAATTCCGAACGAGTTTCATGTTTTTTCAATGCGTGTTACCACACTGACCACTTTCCATTGAAAAAATTTCTCTTTGCCAGCTGCCGTTTCTTTCCTTCTTATTGGTAATGCCTGGTTTTGTCAACATTCCAATGCAGTGGATATGGATTTTTTTTCCGTTCTCTATTACCGGTTTAAAAAAGTCTGGAAAGCGGTTCGTCTCTACCTGGTTATTGCCGGTCCCGGTCTTGTAGTGATGATTGCTGACAATGATGCCGGTGGCATTACAACATATGCTGCGACTGGTGCAAAATATGGTTATCACCTTATATGGTTTTTGCTTCTCCTTATTCCTGTAGCCTATTACGTTCAAGAGATGACTGTACGGCTTGGCGCTGTCACCAAACGGGGGCATGCCGAGGCTATTTTTGAAAGTTTCGGTGCTTTCTGGGGATGGTTTTCTCTTCTTGATCTCATGATTGTTGACTGGTTGACACTGGTCACAGAATTTGTTGGCATGACTGCAGCACTGGGTATTTTTGGTGTTCCTCCCTGGTTAACTGTGGTAGCTGTTGTGTTGCTCATGGGCATTATTGTTCTGAACGGACGATATTGGACATGGGAAAAGATTGCGCTCGGATTCTGTTTGGTGAACCTGATTTATATTCCTGCAGCCTTCATGGTCAACCCTTCAATTGCTGACATTGCCGGTCAGGGATTGATTCCAAATCTTCCGGGCGGCCTCAACAACGACCTGTTTTTTCTTCTTATGGCCAATATCGGTACTACCATTGCTCCATGGATGCTTTTTTTCCAGCAAAGCTCGGTGGTTGACAAAGGATTACTGGAAAAAGATATTAAAATGGGCAAGGTTGATACTTTTATCGGCTCCATTATCACTGTGGCCATTGCGATCTTCATTGTTGTTGTAACGGGAACGCTGCTGCACGGCGCTCCGATTGATGATGCCGCAACGGCAGCCAGAATACTGATGAAAACAAATCACTATGTCGGTGCATTCATGGCTATCGGGTTGTTTGATGCCGGTCTGCTTGGGGCTATCTGCATATCCCTGGCAAGTTCCTGGGCATTCGGTGAAATTTTCGGGTGGGCGCACTCACTCAATACCAAGGTAAAAGAGGCGCCGTGGTTCTACATCTCCTTTTTTATTACCCTTGCAACTGCCGGCGTGGTTCCTCTTATCCCGGGAGCGCCGCTTGTACTTATCACGTTGTTTGTACAGGTTGTTGCAGTTACTCTTCTGCCAGCTGCACTTGTGTTTCTGATCCTGCTTCTTAATGATAAAAAGACAATGGGCGAGTATGCCAATACTCTTCTTCAGAATATTGTCAGTACTATTATTGTAGTAGCGATTATCATTCTTTCGACCATGTATGGTATCAGCGCACTTTTCCCCAACCTTTTCAAGTAATTGAGGGTACCGGCCATGAGGACAATAAAGCAGTTTTTCAGCAAGATCCGCGAGATCAACCAGCGTTATGCGAAACCGACAGTTCAAATGTCGCGAGCCGTCAAATTTTCCCTCACGGTACTCCGTATTTACCTTTTTTTTCTGGTGCTACTTATGATTTACAAATTCATCACGGTGTTATAAATCGGGAACACGAATGGTTACAGTACTGGATCAAGAATTTTTTCTGAGCGAAATTGTCGGACGCAGAATCTATCTGAAATCTCGTTCCATTGGCAAGCTTAAAGATCTTGTCATACAGGAAAACCCGGGTAAAATTCCTGAAGTGACTCATCTGCTGGTTCAGCGTCCTTATGGTGATCCCCACCTACTGCTACCATGGGATAAAATCACTCTCATTTCCAATACCGAGATTGTATCGGAAATAACCAGTACAGAAGGTTACGAGCTTAACCCTGTTGACAGCTACATTTTTTTGAAAGACTATATCCTTGACAAGAAAATTCTTGACATGGATGATCATGAGGTGGAAGTTGTTTATGATGTAAAGCTCATATTTCAATACGGTCGGCTTTTTGTCAGCGAAGTGGACTTCAACCGCTTTCGCATACTCAGAAGAATGGGTTTTAAAAAACTGGCGAACTATCTTGCCCGATACAAGGAGGGATCAAGTATTTCATGGCTCTATGTGCAGCCGCTTCCTGATACTATTGATAGTTTTGAAGGCAATGTAAAGCTGAACGTGCTCAAAGAAAATATCAACGATATCCATCCTGTTGATCTGGCAGATATTCTTGAAGAACTTGAAGGAAATCAGCGTATGGCGGTTTTCAATGAACTTGAGCCTGAGCTGGCATCGGATACCCTGGAAGAGGTTGAACCAAGGGTTCAGCGCGAGCTTATCCGCTCTATGGAAAAAGAACGGGCTGCTGAGTTGATCAATGAAATGAGCCCTGCCCAGGTTGCCGGAATACTTTCAGTATTGCCTGCCTCTGAAGCTGATGAGATTATCGAGTTTGTGGACAGCGAAAACAAAGAACGTGTACAGCAGATTATAGACCAGAATGATGAAAATATCATGCTCTACGCTACGCAGAAGTTTATAAAGCGTCCGATTGATACTGTTGTTAAAGATGTGATCAACAATTACCGTGAAATAGCCGGTGATATGGACGTCATTATGTATGTTTATGTTGTCAGTTCAGAAAATATCCTACAGGGAGTTGTTGATATCAGGGAGTTGATTGCGGCTGGCACAGAACAGATGCTTGGCGAGATTATGACCGACAGCCTGATTACTCTCAGCCCTGATGATACCCTTCATGATGCTGTTGACATGTTTTCCCGTTATTACTTTCGCGCAATTCCAGTAAGTGATGAAAATGATTACCTGCTTGGTGTTGTTTCATTCCATGATATCAAAGGGGTTAAACCTCGGCTGGATTAAATTAATAGCCTACTTATAAGATGCTGGCATGAAACAAAAATTTGTACCTGTTGTTTTTTTATAATCTTCCAATGCGTATCTTTAAATAATATCCTATTATGGGAATAGTTTAAAAGTTTATTAAATTGCTCTTATAAAGCAGTATTTTCATAGTACTGTATTTTACATGATTTTTTCGCTGTACTTCTCATAACAATAAACCATACCTACCATGTCAAACGGATCAAACGTTGATTTTTCAGGGACCATAAACAATTTGGTCGATACTATCGGAAAACTTGCTCAGTTGCAGGTTGATGTTCTTAACAACACCATCAAAACAGCTGCTCAGTTTATCGAGCCTCTTGGCAAAACAACAACCGATTTAGCCGGTAACCTGGTGAATACTTTTACTCAGGTTCTTCAGGGAGTTTCATCAGCTATTGCTCCTAAAAAGTAAGCTGTTTTCCTTGCAAAAGAGCACCTTATGCGTTCTGTATAAGGTGCTCTTTTTTTATATGCCATTCCTTTCCTTTTATCTCTACACTCTTATTTCGCTTATCTGATAACCATATTGTTGCTGCTGATTGTTGCGCGGGGTGGTCAGAATATCACGGTAATTATTATTATCTTTTCCAACTCATATTTTTCCGTTTCTGAATTTCTTTTGCCTGCCTGCATGAAAAAAGATTTCTTCATCAGTTATAACGGGGCTGACAAACAGTGGGCAGAATGGATAGCCTGGCAGTTGATTGAATCTGGCTATACGGTTATCATTCAGGCGTGGGATTTTCGTGCCGGAGGTAACTTTATACTCGAAATGCATCGGGCTGCAATAGAAACCGATCGCACGATTGCTGTTTTGTCATCTCGATATCTTCAAGCGTTTTACACTCAGCCAGAGTGGGCGGCTGCGCTGGTTCATGATGCTGATGGGAAAAAAAGGTTATTAATTCCTGTACGTATTGATGAGTGTCAGCCTGATGGATTATTTGCATCACTTATTTATCTCGACCTGGTTGGCTTAACTAAAACAATTGCGAAAGAATGTCTACTTACAGGTCACTGGTGTCCAACTGTTGAAAAATTTAATCCGCATAAGGTATTGTAAATAAGTAAGATATAGCGTTTTTTTTCGTCACCGATTTGAATTTGTCGGGTATCTTTGATCATTTCAGAATTCTGCGAAAAGAAATGATCGATGAATACAGGAAAAAGCGTTTTCGCTCAACTGCAGGAACATCTGCCGCTCCATCAATTTCGCCGGTGCGTCCAGAGATATGGTGGCAATCGCAAAGTTCAGTCTTTCAGCTGTCTTGATCAATATCTTTGCCTGTTCTTTGCACAACTGACCTATCGGGAAAGCCTTCGTGATATCACGACCTGTCTGCTCGGGATGCAGAACAAACTCTACCACATGGGCATCCGAGGCAAGATTGCCCGAAGCACGCTGGCCTATGCCAATGAAACTCGGGACTGGCGAATTTACCAGGACTTTGCTCATGTTTTGATTCATCATGCTCGAGAGCTCTACAGCAAAGAGTCCTTTGGTGTCAGTCTGCAAGAGACCGTGTACGCCCTGGATTCAACGACGATTGACCTTTGTTTCTCGCTGTTTCCGTGGGCTAAGTTCAGAACTCATAAGGGTGCGGTTAAAATGCACACTTTGCTTGATTTACGCGGTAACATCCCGTCGTTTGTGGCCGTCACTGATGGCAAGGTGCATGATGTCAACATCCTTGATTTTCTCGCCATCGAACCAGGTTCTTTCTACATCATGGACCGGGGCTACATCGATTTCGAGCGTCTGTTTCACATGAATCAGGGTCATGGGTTCTTTGTCATCAGAGGCAAGTCTAATCTCTCGTTTCAACGCCAGTACTCCCGCCCTGTTGATAAGGCCATAGGGCTTCGTTGTGACCAAACCATCAAACTGTCCGGGTCGGTTTCTTTAGAAAAATACTCCGGACAACTTAGGCGAATCAAGTATGCTGACCCGGAAACCGGCAAGATATATGTGTTCCTGAGCAACAATTTCGAGCTTGATGCCAAGGTTATTGCAGGCCTGTATAAGAGCCGATGGCAGATAGAGCTGTTCTTCAAGTGGATAAAACAGCACTTACGAATCAAGGCCTTTTATGGAACATCGGAAAACGCTGTAAAAACACAAATCTGGACGGGAATCTCGGTTTACGTGCTTATTGCTTTGGTTAAAAAGAGACTCAATTTGGATATATCCCTCTACACTTTTTTACAGATTTTGAGTGTCAGTGTATTCGAGAAAGTCGATATTTTACAATTAGTTACAAATTCTGCTGGTACAAATCCAGAAACCTATACCTGTAACCAATTGAATTTATTTAAGTTATAGTTGGACACTAGTGCTTACAGGTATAAAAAATACGTTAAGTAATGAACCTGTAAGACCAGCAACTGAACCAAATTTCCCTGGGGATGCAACTACTCCCATTCACCATGAGCCCCGTTATCCCGGCACACTTCCCCCAGTATGGAACATACCTCGCCGCAACCCGAACTTCACCGGCAGGGATACACTGCTTGAGGAGTTACGGGAATCGCTAACCAGGGAGCACCATACCGCTTTGACCCAGCAAGCCATCTATGGTCTTGGAGGCATCGGCAAAACCCAGCTTGCCATAGAGTACACCTATCTAAACAGCTCATCCTATGAGTATGCCTGGTGGA